>DATEPC010000097.1:0-11764 GCA_035273405.1 Pyrinomonadaceae bacterium
GGACGCGAGCGGCAAAGTCGTTAACGAAGCACCCTCAACTTATTTCGCGGGCCCTTTCGACGCGGCGGCCGCAGACGACAACGGCGTGATCAGGCTGGTTGCGCCCGGTGAAGTTATCGCCGGGGCCATCGTCGGCGGCAAAACGGGCACAACGACGATTCGCGTAAGAACCGTGGGCGTCAAATCGGTCGAGGTCAGTTCACTTAAACATCCTTTGATTGTTGGCAGCGTCCTCCAACTCGAAGCGACGACACGCACTACAAACGGTGACCCACGCCGGGGCGTTCCCGTAACCTGGTCCTCTGACAAACCAGCCGTCGCTACAGTTGATGCGGCGGGCGTTGTCACCGCGGTAGCGCGTGGAAAAGCAACCATCACGGCAGCGGCAGGCGAAGCGAAAACGATGACTACGGTTACCGTCGCCGGGAATACTCTGAGTTCGATCAAGGTCGAGCCGGCATCGACCAGCGCGCGCACGGGCGACGTGGTGAGCCTCAAGGCAATCGGGACTCCAAATGACGCGTTCACACCGCGCTGGACGGTGAGCGGCACCGGCGCGACGGTTTATCCTGACGGCGCATTCATCGCTGAACAACCAGGCACGTATGTCGTCACCGCCACCGCCGGAACTGTTTCCGCAACTTCATCAATTATCGTTTCGCCGCGCAGCGCGGAGCGACAACTAGATATTGTCGGCCGCGCGATGTTCAAAGACGTTCTGGGCGCCGAAGTCTGGCTCATCGGGAATTACGCTTACTACTCGACCATTAACGATCGCTTCTTTGTCTACGACATTTCCGATCCCGCGCATCCGAAGTTGACTGACACCGTCAAAGTTGACGCTCGCCTCGTCAACGATATCAGCACGACCGCGGACGGAAAGATTCTGGTGATCTCGCGCGAGGGCGCTTCGAATCGCAAGAACGGCATTGCGTTTTACGACACCTCCGATCCGGCGCATCCGAAGCTAATTTCTGAATACACAACGACCGTGACGGGCGGAGTGCACAGCGCCTTTGTCGATGGCCACTACGTTTACCTGACCGACGACGCGACCGGCTCAATGCGCGTCATCGACTTCGCGGACGTAAAGAATCCGAAGGAGGTCGCGCGCTGGCAGACCGAGCCTCAGCACGCGACGTTCATCCGTACCAAAGAAGCCGAAACCACTGCCGGGCGTTACTTGCACGATCTTCAGGTGAAGGATGGTCTGGCTTATCTCGCTTACTGGCACGACGGCCTGGTGATTCTCGACGTGGGGGCCGGCATCAAAGGCGGCAGTCCCGAGAATCCGAAGCTCGTCAGTCAACTGCGCTTCAATCACTACGAGCTGTACGGCGATGGCTGGCTCGCGGGCACGCACTCAGTTTTTCGCTACAAGAATTATGTGTTCGTCGGCGACGAAGTCTTCCCGTCGTTCTTCGACATTCACTCGCGGAAGCGAGTTCCAGTGCGCGGGACGACGCATGTGATCGACGTTTCGGACATTAACAAACCGCGCAAGGTTGCCGAATACGAAGTACCCGAAGGCGGCGCGCACAACATGTGGGTCGAGAACGACGTCATGTACATGGGCTACTACAGTGGCGGCGCGCGCGTGGTCGATGTTTCCGGCGAGCTGCGCGGCGATCTTTATCGACAAGGCCGCGAGATAGGCCGGCTCTTTACCGCCGATCCCGAAAGTTACCGGCCGAACCTGCCTTTGGCCTGGGGCGCACAACCGCACAAAGGCCTGATCTATTTCAATGACATCAACTCTGGGCTGTGGGTCGTGAAGGTCGGAGCGAAAATCGAAAAAGGATCGACGACGAGCCCGGGACAGTAGGGCGTTTCGCTTCTTGATCTTCATCTTTCCGTTGCAATTTTTGTGGGATACACCGATGCGAGAGAAGGTGCTAGGCTGACTCTTTGAGCAGGCGCCACGTCGCAAAGATCACCGGCCCGGAGTAACAATCTGTCATCGCTAAATCGTCGAATCTCACCGTATCAACCCACCGGGCGCCGCAGGTGCAAAAGAAGGTAGCCAGCGGCAAGCGCGTAGCGCGCCGCCACTGGGTCATGTAGGAAACAAAAACCGCGCTCTGCATGAGCGCGCAGAAGGAAGACTCTCATGCCCGCCACCTATTGCAGTCTTCACTATCACGCCGTGTTCTCAACCAAGGATCGATATCCTTTAATCACGAAAGACTGGCGTAACAATCTTCACGCTTACATTGGCGGCATCGCTAAGAATATTGGCGGCGTGCCGGTCGCGATCGGCGGAGTTGAAGATCACGTCCATGTCCTGATGGGCCTGCGCGCGACATATCGCCTGGACTACGTCATACGCGATTTGAAAACTGGATCTTCCGAATGGGCTCATCAGGCAGTCGGGAAGAACAGCTTTGCCTGGCAACCGGGATACTTTGGCGCTACTGTGAGTCCGTTTCAGGTTGAGACCGTAACGCGATACATTCTTAATCAGGAAGAACATCATCGGCACAAGTCATTTCAAGATGAATACATTGAAATGCTTAAACTCGCGGGCATTAAATATGACGAGCGCTATGTGTGGTGATATTCTTCGCGCCCTTGCAGGGCGCGATTGATTTATTGTTAGTTACCAGTGGCTGCGCTTCGCTTGCCACTGGCTACCTTCTGTCGCGCCTTCGGCGCTTGTTGCACCTATGAGTAAAGGAAGACTACGCGATGAAAATCTTAAGATTTACCGTCCTCCTTCTAATGATGTGCTGTTCTTCCTTCGCCCAAACCGCAAAACCCACCCTCAACGATCTCTCCTGGCTCGCCGGATGTTGGGAAGCGAACCTGCGCGGCCGCGAAGTTAACGAGCAGTGGATGAAACCCGGCGGCGGGATCATGCTCGGAATGGCGCGCACGGTCGCTCAGGGGAAAGCGGCCGAATTCGAGTTTACGCAAATCCGCGAAGACAAAGACGGCGCGATCTATTACGTCGCGAAACCCTCCGGCCAGGCGGAAACTTCATTCAAGCTCGTGAAGCTTCAGAACAAGGAAGCCGTCTTTGAGAATCCGCAGCACGACTTTCCACAGCGGATCATCTATCGTCTGCAACCTGACGGCTCACTTTTCGCCCGCGTTGAAGCGACCGACAAAGGTCAGTTGCGCGGAATCGACTATCCCTACAAGCGCACAAAATGCGAGTGAACAGCGCTATTTCGACACCGACGCTTCGGTTTTGTAGAAATCAATTCCCGCTGCCTGGCGAGGAACGTCAACTGTGGCGACGGTCTTCAACGCTTTTAAATCGATTATCTCAACCGTGCCTGGTTCATTCCCGACACCTTCCACAGTGACGAACGCATAAAGGTCGTCAGGCGAGATGACAACGCCGTGCAGCACCTTTCGTTTTGTCGGCAGCCGCGCGAGTTCCTTTCCGCTCTTCAAATCGTAGATCGAAACAGATTGATCGCGTTTGTTCGTCGCAACTAACCGTGCGTCATCACGGGTGATCGCAAGATTGTATACGCCGGCGCGCGCCGGGATGCGTCGATCAAGCTTCCAGCTGCCCGCATTGATTTCGACGATTTCACTGGACGCATTACAAGCGATGTAAATCGATGACCCGTCGATTGAAGGTTGTGCCCACGTTGGCTGGCACGAAATGTCGCCAGGCTTTGGCGCTTCCATGCCATGGCCGCCTGAATGCTTCATCGGCGGATGCATTCCAGTTGTGTGAGTCTGCGCCTTCGGCGCGCCAGACATGCCCACTTCCTTCCCTCTGGTGGTGATGAAGTGCCGAGCGACCTTGAAAGTGCGGGTGTCGATCTCAACCAGCATGTCGTCCATCATGCATGCCGAGTAATGTTTTGTGCCTTGCGCATTCAGCCGCGAACCATGCGGCATGGTGCAGCTTTGAATGCGCGCGACTTCCGTCATCGTGGGCGTTGAGACGACCGAAACAGATGATGGGACCATGTCGCCGTGCAAGTTGAAATTCACAACGAAGAGGAACTGGCCGTCCGTCGAGACGTCCATCGTGGCGGGAAAATAACCGAGCGTCGCTTTCCCAACAACGCGGTCGTCCTTCGTGGCGTACTTCCAAACTAAACCGAAAGGGCGTCCATGTCCGATCGAGACGTAATAAAACTCCCGGTCAGAAGACATGACGATGCCGTGCGGCCCGTCGATGTCGATCGGCATGTCACCGGTGTCGATTTGACGCTCAACGCGCGCGCCGTTAGAGCCGAAACGCACGAGCGCGATCTTGTCCGCGCCTTCCGAGACGACATAGAAGAGGTAATCCTTTTCGGGTTTTGATTGTGCAAAAGCAGACCCACAAAAAACGGCCCAGCCGAACAGCGCGAGCGTTAGCAGACGGGGCAGTAGCCCGAGCGTGAGCGAGGACTGAACAGATTTCGACTGAGCCCTTCCTGACGGTCGGGCTACTGCCCCGTACCTCATGCTCACGGTTTCTTTTGTGGCGAAGGCTTCAAAATTGGCGCGGTCTCAGGTTTCTTCGGCTCGTCGGCGGGAGGATCAGCTGGGAAATCAGTTTCGTCGATGTCGGTGATCTTCACTTCCGTGCCGAACTTGCGATAGCCGCGAAACAGAATGTCGTTGCGCGTCTGCTCAGTCCGTGAACCCAGGCGGCTGGTTAGTTCGATCAACGCGCGCGAAGGCAGCAGGTGCGACACCTCATTGATCGCGACCCATTCGTAGTCGATGACGCTGCGCGCGGCGGTGATCGGAAAGTCCGGCGGAATCTCGACTGAGATTGTCTCGAGCCGCAGCACCCGATTGTCCGCCGCGTCCACCCAGATGCGACCGCGATAGCCGACGATGGTCCCCACCGGGCTGGCATTGATACCAGCCTGGAATTGCAAACTCTGTTTCGACCGTTCTCGTTTGACTGAGTACTCGTATACAACCGCGCGCCGACCTCGCAACGTATCCGTATCAACGGCTTCGAACTCGGCTTGCGTCGCCGGTTCAAACAACTGCACCAGCATTGAAACGTATTCGCCACTGGAAGTCGTTCCGCCAATCTTCTCTCCGTAACTAGATCCTTCCTGTTCATCGACGTTCGGCGGCATCCCATTTACTGAAAGAAGTTTGTACTGCTCCCCAACGTTCTGCCGGTAACTAACGGCGATCGAAAGCCGGTCGTATACATTCCAGTTGCTCGTCGTGCCGATGGCGCGCGACCGCGCGATTTGTTGCTTTACCAAATAGTCCGGCATCTGCTGCGTCGCGCCGAGCGTCGCTTTGCGCGTGCGCTCTAACAATTCGGCGGCTTCAGCCGGTGAAGGCCGCACGGCGAGCGCTGGATTGATGCGCCGGCGATTTGCTTCTTCCAGGGTGTGACGCAGCAGCGTATCGTTCCCACTCTTGGTCGCAGTCAGGCTAAGCAGACCCGGCGTCAGTTGGAACCCGATGCCGCGCTTTCTGATCTGGTCAATCAGGCGGTCGCGCCCTTCAGGGTGTTTCGGCAACTGATAAAGCAGCGCGACGTACTCCTGATTCGTCAGCGGCGGCCCCTGCTGAAGTTCGGTTGGTTCAACAAAAGGTGAATTGTTTTGCGCTGAGACGGTGGCTGAGCACACGAGCAGCATCAGCATCATCACGGCGAGGGACCGCGCGTGGCGCCCGCGTCGATATGACGATGAAGTAATTCGCAAAACAACAGTTAGCCGCATGGGTAGTAACACGAGTCGCTTAGGGGATCGGAAGTCTCCAAATGATGTCACCGGTAATAGTATAAGTTAGCGCCGGCTTTGTCGTTCAACATCTAGTCGAATGCAATATCGCCTACTAAAACTGGCACCGTCGGATCCGCGACAGTCAGAGTCAGCGTTACAGTCACAGTTTCCTTTGCCGCGATGGTGAGTTCAGTCACTTCGAGTTTTTTGAAGCCCGCCGACTCCGCAGACAATTCATAAACACTCGTTCCCAATGCTTCGATCCTAAAATAACCTTCGTCATTTGAAGTTAGCTCGATAGATTTCCCGGATTTTCTGTCGGTAATCTTAATCCGCGCGCCCACTACAAAAGCTCCGGTAGCATCCAGCACCGTGCCCGTAAGGGCGCCGGGTTCGGTGTCGGAGTTCTTCCGTGAAATAGTTACCGGCTGCTTAGAGGAAGGGTGATCTTTTTTCGGCGGCTTCTGTCCAAATACGGAGGTACTCAACGTGACGATGGTCGCAAAAACCGCGCCCGCAGTTCGCGCAACGCGCCGGCGTATCGCGCGCAAGCCGATTGGGCAATCTTTGGTGATGACCGTGCCGTCTGATCGACGATAAATCCTCGCGCAGATTCGTCCCTCAGTTTCGCTGATTAGCGCCACGGCCTGCTTTCGCGTCAGCTCTGCGATGTTGTACACGTGCAGGCTACACAGACTGCAAAAGCGCGTGCGATCATCACCCCTCATCTGTTCCCAGTTCATGGGACAGGGTGAAGCAATGCGGAGATTTTTCAGCGGATCCGGTTTCATTGGCTCGATCGACGGGATATCCGGGCGGAGGTTCGACTCCGCCGCAGTTAACGAGGTTGCCTGCCGGCGCCAAAGCTCACATGCAAAAGTGCGCGACGGCTGCGCGCAAAATGCCAACGCAACGGGTTAGTTGATCGGCGGGCACAAACTCACCTGTGCGGTGCGCGACGCGAATATCACCGGGGCCGAAGACGACGGCTTCGGCGCCAAGCGCAATCATGCTGGGTGCTTCCGTGCCGAATGCGACGCTGCCTGAAGAGTTACCTGATTCTTTCTCCAGGAACTGAACCAGCGCAGAACCGGTAGCTGTTTCAAAGCTATCATCAGCACGATCGGCATCGATCTCACAAGCGAACTCTGAGTCCGTTTTGCGCAAATCCGAAACCGCTGCACGAACCAGGTTCAGGACGTAATCGGCTGGCTGGCCTGGAATAGTTCGCCACTCAAGCGTAAAACGGCACTCGCCGGGAATGACATTCTTGGCGCTGCCGCCGTTGATTACTCCAACATTGATTGTTGTGTGCGGCGGATCGAATCCGTCGTGACGGTCGCCCTTAATTTCCTCAGCAATCGCTTCGATCTTTTCGATTAACCTCGCGGCCCGAAAGATCGCCGACGCGCCAAGTTGCGGATATGCGCTGTGGGCTTCCCGGCCATGAACGCTCACGTGCGCGAGACAATATCCCTTTCCCGCGCGCATCGGTTGCAGTGAAGTGGGTTCACCAACGATAGCGTGTCTGGCGGTGAAAGGCTTCGCGTCAACCAGACGCTTTGCTCCGAGACAACCAATCTCTTCATCAGCGGTAAAGACCAACGCGAGCGGTTTCCGAAGCTTCGCGATGTCGATACTCTCCACCGCGGTCAGCGCCGCAGCGATGAATGCTTTCGTGTCGCACGCGCCGCGGCCAAACAGTTTTGCGTCACGTTCGGTCAGCGTCAGCGCTTCCGTCCAATTCAGATCATAAGGAACTGTGTCGGTGTGGCCGACGAGCGCGAGCTCAGTGGCACAGACTTCAGTCTGTGATTCGGTAACTGAAGAATTACAGACTGAAGTCTGTGCCACTAAATTAATCTTCTCGAAACCATCCTCATCAAAATGAGGAAAGGTCTGGATAGTTAATCCAAGCGCTTCGCACCGACGCCGAAGATACGAAATGATCTCCGCGTTCGAACGCGCGGAGACGGAGTCGATGGCCACGAGTTCAGCGAGTGTTTGTTCGACTGTCATTTTTGGAGTGCGCCGGCTTGACGGCGGTTTAATCTCAGCTTCTGTGGGTAAAACACCAAAGCGGCGTCAAGCCGCCGCACTCCAAATCAACCCCACAAACGCTTCTGTAATTCACCAAAGCGCTCGACAACCTCTTCCTGAATCAAGTGCTGTCCATCGGAAACGATGGGCTTTCCGCCGACGGCCACTTCGCGCACAGCGGCTCGCGATGCCGAAAACATAATCGACGAAAGCAGATCATCCGGCGAAGCTCCCGCTATTGAAGGGTCACTTAGATCGACTGTGAAAAAGTCAGCGGGCTTGCCAACGTCTAATGTGCCGTTCGGAGAGCCGATGCTTCGCGCGCCGTTAACTGTCGCGCAGTCGAAGAGAAGCGCGGCAAGTTCTGATTGCGCAACATCTGCGGACGAGGGCGTCCGTGCTCCCAGCACCGCGCGCTCTATCTTCTGCAAACGCAGGTGATACTCCAACTCGCGCGCTTCTTCGAACGGATCGATTTGCACGTGGCTATCAGTTCCTAAACAGATCGGCACGCCATGTCTGAGATATTCATCCGCCGGCACCACACCGTCGCCGAGGTTTCGTTCCGTGGTCGGACAAGCGCACACCGTCGCGCCGGTTTTCGCGAATGCAGGCATTGCTTTCGGCGTTACGTGAATTGCGTGAACAGCAGTGAATCGTTCGCTCAACAATCCTTCCGTCTCTAACAGAGCGATCGGCGTCCGTCCGTATTCTTCGACGCAAGCTGAAACTTCTGCCGGCTGTTCGGCAACGTGCATGTGCACTCTGAGGTTAAGCTCCTTCGCGTGACCGATCACTTCCCGAAGGTACTCAAGCGGAACGGCGCGTACGCTGTGCGGCGCGACGCCAGTCCAACTCATTGCAGAAGCCCGCGCGTCAGCAAGGGCTTGTTGCGGAAAGTCGCCCTCCCTGACGGTCGGGCTTCTGACACTGTTCGCCAACACTTCCAGATTCTGCAGGTAAACGTCAGCATCGGCCTCGATGAATCGCACTTGCTGCGGATTAGGACAGGCGCGAAAACCTGATCGAACGTAAGCGACACGCAAGAGCGCGATGCGGAGTCCGACGTCGCCGGCCGCGCGGATAACTTCTTTAGCCAATTGATTCGGATCGTCGTAAGGCTTTCCATCCGGCGCGTGATGCAGGTAGTGAAACTCGCCAACCGCGGCGATCCCGCTCAAAGCCATTTCTAAGAACGCCATTCGCGAAGCGTCGTAAACGTCTTCCGGCGTGAGTCTCGTCGCCGCCGAGTACATCATTTCGCGCCACGTCCAGAAGCTGTCGCGAGCGCTGGTGCGATACTCAGTCCGTCCCCGCAGCACCCGCTGAAAGGCATGCGAATGCGCGTTGACCATGGACGGCAGCATCGCGCGATTCGCCAGCCGAATTTGTTTTTCGTCTCGGAGTTCTTGGATGCGCGCCAATCGCACAATCGTTCCGGAAGCGTCGCAAACGAGCGCTCGCCCCCTCTCAAACCGGCCGCCCGTGTAAATCAAATCCGGCAGCCATGCGATCGACGCATTGAACTTTTCGGCGTTCGCCATACTCACCCTGGCCTACTCGGAGAACCTTGGCGGAGGCGGGGGAATTGGAAACACGTCACGCCTGCGTTTGGCTCTCAGGATCCTATACACCACCGTCACACTGAGGATTGCCGTTCCCAGCGCCAACAAATAGATGACGACTTGTGCGCCTGCTGTCGGCTCTTCCCAACCCCAGAATTCGATGCCCAGCGCGTAGACAATTCCAGCGCTTGCGAAAACACCGACCTCAGCTCCGATCCATGAGCCGATCGCCAGAACGCTCCAGCCCACGGCGCTACGTTTTTTTTCTCGCGCAAGCTAGGTCATCTTTTTGGGAAGTAAATAAAAAAGAAAATAAAGTTCGATCATAGGAACTCACTGCCCTATCAACCTAACCCGAACATGCGACTAAGGTTAGTTGTCCTTGGATGCATCCGGGTTCTTACTCGCTTTTCGCTTTCGCGGACGAGCGCCCCCGAACGGTAGGCCCACGGTGCGTCCCATCGCCACACCACCACGGCCTGAAGGCGCGTGTCTTTCGGTTTCCGACGACGCCTCAGGACGCTTTCGTGGCGATTTCTGCGGTCGCTTCTTCTTTGTCGCCATTTGATATTTTCCTCTTGTCGGCGAAGCATATCACACCGAGAATTCGCCACGTTGCGCAGGTCCCAGCGCTTGACTACTATCATTTTCAAAGACCATGGATGGTTTAACAGCATCGCTCGCTGTGTTGACAGCGATGATTACGCCGGCCGTTTTGATTTCCGCGAGCGGCACGATGATTCTGTCATCTTCGGTGCGGCTGGGGCGCGTCGTGGATCGCGTTCGATCGCTCTCAGATCGATTGCTCGAGATTTCCCGGGAAGGCTATGAAGAAGAGTTCCTCGAAGAGCGGCGCGCGATGCTTTACGATCAACTCGACAAACTCACCAGCCGGTCGCGTCTGCTGCAACGCGCGCTCACCAGTTTTTATCTCGCCGTCGGTATTTTCGTGGCGACCAGTTTCGCAATCGGCGTCGTCTCGTTCACTTCAACAAGAAGGTTTGGGTGGATCCCCGTGGCGTTCGGACTGGTCGGCGCGTTCTTTCTTTTCTATGGCAGCATGCTGCTTATCTTCGAGGCCCGGCTGGCGTTAGGCACCACGCACTCAGAAATGGATTTTATCTGGCGCGTGACCAAACGCGTCGTGCCGCAAGAACTCGTCGAGCAGCACAAGACCCATTACGTTCGCTTTCGCAAACGCGCGGATGACTAGTCGGCATTAAATTGCCAAGTGATATCGGTTCCCCGCACCCTCATTCACTATCCAGATTCAGCACGTTCCACCCACGGGCTGACTCGCCGATTTGAAAAACCCCGGTCAGAGCGCACTCAAGAACGCGATCAGGTCGGCTCTCTCCTGATCAGTGAAAACGAAACCGAAGTGAACTTCGTAGTGGCGGACCACGCTTTCAATAGTCGGAGCAATGCCGTTATGGAAGTAAGGCGCGCGTGCGGCCAGCGCGCGAATAGTCGGGGTTTTGAAGCGGCCCAGATCGTTCCAGAGCCCGGTAACCTGACCTCGGCCGGCATCTGTCAGCTGGCGAATTTCTCCAGTTGTTCTGTTACGGAAAGTGTACAGGGGCAGATCAGGCGTGCGCGCTTCAGCCGACGCGGTGCGAACGTCGAACAGAGCATTGTTGATGTTTGTACCGTTGTTCGCTGAGTTGTGGCAACCGCTGCAGCTGCGTCCCCCGGCGTTGGTGTTATTGAAGAGTTCCTGCCCCCGCGCGATCTGCGCCCGACGCGGATTTCCGTGATTGGCCCATGCGTCAAACAGATCAAAGCGACCCGCGACTTTCGGCATGGTGGACAACGCTTCGGGGCCGCCGCGCGCGCCATCTGAGTCAAGGCGTCCAACGCCCGGCACAATGAGTTGTGCGGTAAAGAGCGATTCTTCAAAAGCCACGATGTCGGCGATTACTTCAGGCGGCGCCGGCGAACCCTGCTGACCACCAGTCACATTGCGCGCGGCTTGATTGAGAAGTCCGGCGTGCTGGTCTGAGCCGACGCTGTTGCCGCCATCCCAGTTAACGGTCGCACTCCCCTGTGCGAAGTTGATCGTCGGCATCGCTCGTCGCCAATGAACGAGCCGGGTGAGGTTCGCGAACCCGTGCGGATCCTCTACGGCGATCAGTTCCCACTCGGAATTGGCTCGCGGAGGTCCACCTCTGCGAAACACGCCGCGGCTCAAGAGCATGCTATACGCGGCAAGAAGATCCTCGACTGTGGCGTTTAGCGGGATGGCACTCGGGTTGTTTGCGTCGAGCGGGTTGAAGATTGGGTGCTTGCCATCAGTCTCATCAAACAGATGTTGCAGCGTACCGGGGTTAATACTCCAGGCTTCCTCTGGAACATGACATGAAGCACAACTGCGGCCATTCGTGCCCTGGGCCTGGAAATACTCTCCGGTGAGATTGACGAAGCATTGCGCGCTGAAGGTCGCCGCTTTCCCGCCCGGGTTCTTCACTGCTTGGTTATTCGGGATGCTCTCCTCTGAGAGAG
>DATEPC010000098.1:0-11107 GCA_035273405.1 Pyrinomonadaceae bacterium
CGCGTCGTAACCGATAATCTTCGGCAAACTGTTGTCGCGGTAATCGTATTGCGGTTGCAGTGAGTAGTCGCTCGTTTTGATTTCAGCGTTCGACCCGGCGGTATTCTTAATCGCAGCTGCCACCGCTTCGCTCTTACGCGCGTTCTCTTGTTGCGCGGTAAGCGCCTGAGTGTTTTGGGTAACCACCGATAAAACCACCACGGCTGCGTCGGGCTCGACTTTCGTCAAAGCTTCCCCCGCGACGGTAACTTTGGTTGTGCGGTTTGGTTTTTTCGAACACGCGGTCGCCAGAAGCAGCGACAGACATGCGGCCGTCAAAAGCACAGATCCGATGGGTTTCATTGTTTTCGTTCCTCCGTAATGTTTGGATTGGGCTACGACTTAGACAACACCGATTTGTTTTGGGTTCCGTGAAAGGAACGAGGGTGGAAAGCTGATCTTGCAGAATTTTGTTGAATGGAATCTCTATGATTTCGCGGCTTGGATTAAAAAGAGAGAGGAAACCGAACGAAGAGACACGAAAGAAGATCGCCGATCTACGTCCTAAACAACCTGCGCGTAAACACGTTCGCAAATTTATCCTGCGGGTCGTGCTGCGCCATGAGCTGCAGGAATCTGTCGAAGTGGACGCCGTGGAGGTTTTGCATGTCGCTCTTTGTAAGCGTCGCGCAGAACTTGCCGAGATGTGGGCGGGCGCCGATGTTTTTGATTTCGATTTCCGCGGCGGCGTAGTAGGCATCGAAACCGCGCGAGTCGTTGCAGATCAGGTCGATCCAACACGAACGGCGATCACGGCCGGCTCCGATGAGTGTGATGTCGTGATTCGCGGGTGTGAAACGAACTTCCAAGAGGCTATAAGGCAGATCGCTCGAATTCTGATACATGGTTTCGAATAGCTGAAGAAAGCGGTCACACTCGGCCCATGTGTCGGCGTATGGAACCGTGAACTCCAGTTCCTGGTGCAGGTGATAGATCGAGCGGTTGAATGCCTCGTTACTTTCGAGCACGAGATTCGTCCCGCGTTTAAGGCCGTACGCCCAGCTCGACCAGGTGTCGAGCAAACCGGCATACGCCATGAATCCGCCGAACCATGAGGATGTGAGCGCGTCGAACGAGATCGCGATCCACTCACGCAGCGATCCCAGGAAGGACCTCGCCGCTGTTGTACGATGCCAGATGCTAACCTGGCACTTGCTCGCGAACGGAAAGAGGTACAGGCTGACATGATCGTAGTCCTGCAACATGTGATCGAGGTTCGATCGCACATACGCGCAATCCATGAGCTCGAATCTTTGCTCGACGTTGAATCGCGGCACCGCCTGCACCGTCACTTCGGCGATGATTCCGACCGCACCGATCCCGCCGATCGCCGCCTTGAAAAGATCGTCCGACGGGACGACCTGATGCACGTTACCGAGCCCATCGATGATCTTCATTCCGACGACCGCTTCGCTTACCCAACCCCAATTTCGGCCGGTACCGTGAACATCGGTCGAGAGAATTCCGGCGATGCTCTGCGCATCGTGCGATGGCATTGCCGCAAACGCGAGGTCGTCGGCTAAGAGAGCCTTCACGACATCACGCACACGAGTGCCGCCACGGAAAGTCACCTGCATGTTCGGGAGATCTTTCGAGACGACACCGCAATAATCGTCGAGCGAGACGAGCGTGTGATCTGACACGACTCCGTCGTTGAACGAGTGTGCCGACCCGAAGAAGCGTATCGCTGCCGAATTCTGTACGAGGGCGATAATCTCCTGCTCGGTAGTCGGCCGAACAAAACTGGCCGGGTTGTAGCTAAAGTTCCGCGCCCAATTTCGAAAGCGCCCGCCGACGACGCGGCCCTCGAGCCATAACACTCGGCCGAACGTAACCGCGTTGACCAGAATATTGAATGTTGTCGAGAACCCGTTCGAAAGATAGCTCAGCCACTTCATAATTCACCTCACGACGATCGGCGCTTCGATCAATTCAGGTGCAGTTCCTCCGGATGGTTTGAAATACTCGCCCTTGTCCTCCCAGTCTCTCGGCACAGTTTCGATCTTTATCGGGTAGATGGTCAGGACACCGTTCTTGTCGATATGCATCCGGAGAAAATTCTTATAGTCCTCAATCTTCAGCGCCGAGAACGCTTCGTTCGAGTGGCGCCGGAAAACATGTAGCGAGACATACAGATACACACCCATGATGAACGAGCCGACGACATAGCCACCGATTCCGCCGACGATTAGGACACTGACAAACCAGATGACGGTATAGCGGGTGGAGTAGTTCGGCGGTGTCGGCACGTTGAACTTCGCACTGGTCCATAGACTGAATAAGTAGGCGAGCCATCCGAACACAAAAGCCGCGGTCAGATGCGCCATCCCGTGGAGAAATCCGGCGCATCGCTTGTAACGCTTGCTATTTGAATCGGTGAAAAATATCAGGCCGAGCAAGAGCAGGACGACGACAAGAAGCACGAGCGGCCCCTCGATCATTCGATCAACCGTGATCTTCATCGCCCTGTACCAAAACGCCTCGTCGTTCCACGTCAGCCGCCCGGTAATCCTTCCATGAACCAAGAGCGCGAGCGCGAAATAGATGACCGCGGTCATGATCCCGAACGTCCAGTTGTGAAACAGAAACCCGAGATCGCGCCACCCCATTTTTTTCGAATCCTGGTAGGTAGGATATTCGCCCCGTAGTGAGAAGCCGTTGAAGGATTGGCTGCGACCCGCTTCCTTTTCTGCCTTTTTGTAGTCGAAATCATGCGTCGGATGAAGAAACGCGCCACCGCCACCCGCCGTGATCTTCTGCACAGCCTGTTTATCTTCGAACCGGCGATAGTGGTGTAGATCGCCAGCGATGAAAGCCTTCACCTCGACACCTCGCTCGGAAAAATAACGATCGAGTTTGGCTATGCTTTCGTCCTTCTGTTGGCACTTTTCGACCACGTCAGGGACGTCCTGGTACTTGATATATTTCTCCCAATACGGCTCGGGTAAACAGAGGACCACCTTATCGCCCGGCTCCATCTTTTCGATCACCGATTCGAAATACAGGAGCTGGGCCACATCGATGTTGTGATTGAGCTGGAGATCGACGGCGAGCAGCCACCATTTCTGAGGAAGCTTGAGCGTGAAGTAGCTTCGTCTCTGTCGTGTCTTCCACCCTCCTTCCTGTGTCTGGGAATCGGCGGCGAATTTCCGATCGTTGAAGACGTGAGAACAGAACAACTGTTTGAATGCGACCAGACTGTCGTACCAGTCGTGATTTCCAGGCAGCGCGAAGATGTGGGGATGCCCAGCCAACTCCGAAGTAAGTGGTGACCTGCCTTCGGCGACACCGGCCTTGAACGCCATGCGATACGGCGTCACCAGCCGGTCCTCGTAACTTTTCCAGTTCGCTGTCGGATATACGCCATCGCCACCGAAAAAGAGGATCTCGCCTCGCGGAAGACGTCTATCGACACCGGCGAGCGCCAGACTCGGCTGCGACAGGTGATAAGCCACGGCGTAAGTCGGATTGAAACCGTCTCCGACATCGGCGGCGTAGTCGATCCAGATCTCTTCGCGGCCGCCCTTCGATTCATCCTCCTTAAAATCGTACTTACTCTCAACGATATGCTTCGAGTAGTCGAAGAATTGATACAGCTTCTCATCCGGCATTCCGGATCGCGGGTCTGCGTACTGCCCGACGGTCGTCGATATAACGGTGCGCTTCGCGGTATCGATCAATTGGCGCGGATCGTACCAGTTCGTCATCTTCGGCTTGGTGAATTCGGGCATAGGGATGTCCTTACGGAGCTTCAGCCACGTCCGTCGGAATGTTTGAGGTTTGGGAGATCATCGCCATCGCCATTTCCGTTGCCGTTGGCTTGATTTCCAGTGTTACGAATTACTTCCGAAACCCTGGTTCGATAGTTAGGTGGGCGGGAAATTATCACGCCGACGAATTGCGGTCAATGATTTTGCTTACGCGATGGGCTATTCAGCGGTGTCGAAGAGTGTGACGCCCTCAGCGAACCATCATTACCACTTTGCGTTCGCGTCCGCCGTCGAACTCGCAGAGGAAAATTCCCTGCCAGCGGCCAAGGAGAAGCTTTCCGTCAGCAAAGGGCACCGTGACGCTCGGACCGACGAGACTGGCTTTGATGTGCGCATCAGAGTTTTCTTCCCCGTGATGAAAGCCCATGCCGTGTTGCGGAATCAAAGTGCGCAGCGCATGCAACATGTCGCGTGGCACGTCTGGATCGGCGTTCTCGTTCACCGTCAAACCGGCCGTTGTGTGCTGCACGTAAAGCACGACGACGCCTTCCTTTGCGCCTGACTCGGTGAGTTGGCGCTGAACTTTGTCAGTGAATTCGACAAGTTCTTCGCGTTGATCTGAACGTACTTTGAGGGTGTGCATGTGAATGAACTAATACATGACCAGGTAAACGGTACTTGGTGCTTTGTACTTTGTTCTCTTGTGAAGTAGCCGCGGCGGCTGACACCAGCCTGTTCGTAAGACATCTAAGTACAAAGTTCAAAGTACTAAGAACAGTCTTCGTAATCTGCGGATTCTTCTTCTTCTTCTTCTTCCTCTTCATCCGTCGCGCGCCGGATTCTGATTGTCGAGTCGGCCGGTGAGGGCCCAGCATGCCGTGAAGGATAAACCGCGCGCGCGCCTACTTCGGAACGGAAGTTTCCGTTCTCGTCGTATAGCCTTCGATACTGAAGTCCGTTACGCACGATGCCCTGAATATAGAGACGCGTTTCGCGGAAGGGCACCTCTTCCTGAAATTCATCCATTTGCAGCGGCAGGCTGGCACGCCACGGCGCGACGCGGCCGGGCCCGGCGTTGTACGCGATGGCCACGTATTCAATCCGCCCATACTTGTCGAGTAACTCCCTGAGGTGCGCTGTCCCAAGTTGAATGTTCAGGCGGGGCTCAAACAAGGCCTCCATAGTGATCGCGCGATCGGTCCCAATGCGTCGCGCAGTCGCGACGGCCGTCGGGATAATGAACTGCATAAGGCCGTAAGCGCGCGCGGAAGAAGCTGCCCGCGGATTGAAAACTGATTCCTGTCGAATCAATCCCGCGACCTGGTATGGATCAACCCCCCGCGCCCGCGATTCCTGCGCAATGATGTCCCAGTACTGCAGCGGGTAGAAGACGTCCCATTCGTCGGGGCGCATCTCTTCCACTTTCATCTGCGAGTAATCCGGATAACTCTTCCGCAGCGCATTGAATGCCTGCACATTCTCGTTACGCGACCGATAAATTTTCGCGATGGCGAGATTGACGCGTGGACTGTTAGGCGTGGCCATCGATGCCAACGCGAGTTCTTCCAGCGCCCAATCGTCACTGCCGATGATTGAAAGCTGATCCGCTTTTGCAATGCGTTCGTCTTCGGCTGGTCCCGCCGTTTCTTCAGCCACGGTCACCGTTTTCAAGTTCGCGACGGCGCGGCCGATTTGCGAGTCCGCCGGGAATTCTCTGCGCGGCGCGCCGGCACGATCCAGGTCCGCCAGTCGCTGCTTTGATAGATAGCCGTACCAGTTCGCATCGTAGCGATCCAGGAGTCCCTGGTAGATTGCGCGTGCTTCGGCGAGTTTACCGGCTCGTTCACTGTCGCGCGCGGCCCAGTAAGCTGACTTGCCACGAAAATCCGTGTTGTTGCCCGCGTAAATCGCTACGTGTTCCGTCAGCAATCTCGATGACTCGTTGAAGTTCTTTCCTTCGTGGGCGACCCACGCGATGTAGAAATGAGCCGGCGTAACTTCCGGATTGCCGGGGAAAGAGCTGACAGCGGCGCGATAGAAGTAGCTTGCATCAGCGTGGTTGTTTGCTTCTTCCGCGCGCTGACCGGACTGCACGAAGGCGCGCATGGTCCACAGGCTATTCGGAAATTGCCGGCGCAGATCTTCGGCGGCGGTGCGCGCTTGCGCCCACTGTTTTCCGCGCGCGTAAGCCAGCGCGATATTGAACATCGCTTCGGCGCGACCTTCGCCCGTTGCGGCCGAAAGCCCGCTGCTGGCTTCGGCGAATCTGCGTGCGTTTGCGGCCGCGATGACGCGACGCGCGGCAAGCTCAGACGTCGCCGAGGCCGGCGAACCAAGGAAGAGAGACGTGTAAGCGTCGTACGCTTCGCTGTAACGTTTGGCCGCGAAAAGCTTCTCAGCGCGTACCTTCGCCTCGTCGGCATTCGCCGGCGCGTTGCTTGAGCCGAGTCGCGTGAACGCGGGCGCTGCTTCGCTCGCTTCCGATGACGCGGGCGCAAAAAAGTAAACGCGCCGGTAGTTCGCCAGCGCGCGCGTCGAGTCGCCGGTCTGCTCGTAGGCCCTGGCAGTCAACAGCAACGCCGTCGCGTTATCTTTTGAAGTCAGAGGCTTGAGCACCGTAGGGACGGCGGCGGCTTGGCCGTCCTGCATCATCATCTGCACCGCGCGAATCAGGGCATTGTCGGCCCACAACGAATTCGGATAATCGCGAGCCAGCATTTCGTAAGCCGCGCGCGCTTCGACGCGACGCCCCGCTTGCTCAAGCGCGTTGCCGCGCATCCACAAAACGTGATCGGGAATCGTCGTGTAATCGGCGAACGCGCGCGAGTCGAGCAGGGCCGCCGCGCCGGCATAGTCATTCGCCTTCAATCTGATTCGCGCCCGCACAACCTTCGCGAGCGACCCGGCGGTCGTACGCGGAAAATCGTTTTCGATGCGCGCGACGACGTCGTCGGCCGGCAGCACTCCGCCACGGGTCATCGAGCGCAGCGTTTCGCGGGCCTTTGCCTCACGCGGCGTGTTTTGAAGCGTCTGGCAGCTCGAAATCAGAAACAGCGGCGCGACGACCGCGATAATCGTACTCAGGCTCATCAGCAGAAATGCGAAACGATGTCGGTGAAAATGAATCATAGCAGTATTAGATGCGAGCAAAGTGCGGGGCAGAGCCGCTATCTTAACACGAGGCGCCGACGACGAGCCGTTAGAGTACCAACTTCAGTTGGGCTTTTGCTGCTCAGGAAAAACCCGACTAAAGTCGGTACTCTGCCACTCGCCGGAACACCGGGACTCACTTCTAACGGCAAGGCTAACGCTCGCGCCCGGTCAATTGCTATTCTTTCCAGTCCATGACCAGCGATTCCCAAGCCACGCGGATAATGGAGCGCGAGTCCCTCGCCAGTTTCGTTTGTGGTGATGTACTCCGCGGTCGTTACCGGTTGGATTCCGAAATAGGCCGCGGCGGGATGGGAGTCGTTTTTCGTGCGACCGATTTAGAGCTACACCGCCCCGTTGCCGTTAAAGTCATCTCGGAAAATTCGTCAGCTGATGCCCGCGAGCGTTTGATTCGTGAAGCGCGCGCCGCGGCGGCTTTGAACCATCCACACATCGTCTCAGTCCACGATGTAGGCGAGGCAAATGGTCTTCCCTTTTTTGTGATGGAGTTGGTCGACGGCCCGAGCCTGAGCCGGACACCGCCGACCGAACTCACCCGGATCGTTGAAATCGGATTACAGATTTGTGGCGCGCTTGAGCATGCGCACCTCAACAAGATCGTCCATCGCGACCTCAAGCCCGACAACGTGCTCATTTCCACAACCGGCCAGTCGGTAAAGCTCGCCGATCTCGGCTTAGCGTTGCCGGGCCACGGGGCGCGCATTTCCCAGGCCGGTCTTGTACTCGGCACGCCATCATACATGGCGCCGGAACAGGCTCTGGGGCACAAGGTGGATGCTCGCACTGATCTGTATGCGCTTGGTGTTTTGTTGTACGAGTTAACGACCGGCCGCGTGCCATTCGCAGGCAGCGATGCTTTGACCGTACTTTCCCAGCACGTCCACGCGCCGCCGGTGCCCCCGCGCGTTTTGCGTCCTGATTTGCCGCGCGCGCTTGAGTTGCTGATTCTGCGATTGCTCGAGAAAGATCCCGCCGCGCGGTTTCAGACGGCGGCTGAGGTTGCCGCGACGTTGCGTCGGGCTTTCGAAGAGCCGGCCAAAGATGGGGACACCGATGCCGCACCCGCCGTCGCGATTCTCGACGCGTTGTCGCGTGGCCGTTTGGTGGGGCGCGCGGCAGAACTCGCAGAGGTCCGCCAACTGTGGCAGCGAGCGCTGAATGGGCACGGTCACGCCGTCGTGTTAAGCGGCGAGCCCGGCGCAGGCAAGACCCGGCTCGCGCGCGAGATCACAATTCAAGCGGCAGTTGATGGCGCGGTGGTCTTATCCGGTGGCTGCTACGAATACGAAGCGACAACTCCCTACCTGCCATTCGTCGAGGCCTTTCGTCGCTGGGTGCGCGAAGAGAAAGATGACGCGAAACTGCGGAGAATACTTGGGGATACCGCGCCGCAGATTGCGAAGCTAGCGCCGGAGATTGAAACCCGTTTGGGGCCCTTTGCTGCGCGGATTGAATTGTCGGCGCAGGAAGAGCGGCTGCTTTTCTTCGACGCTGTGGTGCAGGTCCTTTCTAATCTGGCGCGCACCAAGGGGCTACTTTTTTACGCTGACGATCTTCATTGGGCCGATCGCGGCACCCTTTGGCTGATGGGCCATGTGCTGCGCCATCTGCGCGAAGAGCGCGTGTTGATCATTGGCTGTTATCGTGAGACCGAACTCGATCGTGCCCACCCTCTGGCGCGGGCCCTGGTCGATTGGAACCGCGAACGCGTGGCAACTCGAATCACATTGCGCCGCTTCGGCGCCCGGGAAACGAACGAACAGCTGAGCGCGCTTCTCGGCGAGAACGTCAGCGACGACTTCGGCGAGGCCGTCCATCGCGAAACCGAAGGCAACCCGTTTTTCGTTGAAGAAGTGTTGAAGGCCCTGATTGAACAGGGCTCCGTGCGCCGTGAAAGCGGTCGCTGGAAACGTTGTGACGTAGGCGAGTTAGTCATTCCGCAAAGCGTTAAAGAAACCATCGGCAATCGTTTGGATCGAGTGGGCGATCAAACCAACGAGGTGCTGCGGATTGCCGCGGTGTTGGGCAAGACTTTTAGTTTTGCTGAATTGCAGGCCGCGGCCGATAACATTTCAGAAGACGTTCTGCTTGACGCGCTCGACGAATCAACTACCGCGCAGCTAATCAATACGACCGGCAGCGAATCGTTCACGTTTACGCACGACAAGATTCGTGAAGTGCTCTACGAAGAGCTGAATCCCATTCGCCGGCGGCGTCTGCACCGGCATGCCGCGGAAGGCCTTGAACGGGGCGGCGAGGGTGAGGTTGAACTTCGCGAAGTACCGACAGCCTGTGCGGTTGAGCGGCTTGCTTACCATTACATTCAGGCGGGTGATTATGGAAAAGGCTTAACCTATGCAAAGCAGGCGGCCGCCGCGGCTGAAAAAGTCTTCGCCATCGATGAAGTTGTTGCGGCCTATGGCCGTGCGCGTGATTGCGCTGAAGCGCTCGGTCTGGTTGAAGAGCAACTTGAGCTCGAAGAGGCCATTGGCAAAACATTTCTGCTGCACGGAGATCTAATACCGGCCGGCGAACATTTTGAACGAGCGATGAAACTGACGATGGACCCGCATGTCCGCGCGCGCCTTCAGACGGAGGCGGCGGTTTCGCTCGTAGCGACCGGCGATCAGCGGGGTGTTGAGTATCTGCACGAAGCCCTGAAGGTCCTCGACCCCATTAAAGAACCACTTGAAACCGCGAACGCCATCGCGACCGAGGGGCGCTTCCATCATCTCGCGGCGCGGCATAGCAAGGCGATCGAGTTGCTTAAGCGCGCGGCCGATTTGGTGGCGCCCGCGGCCGCCGCCGAAACCGTGTCAACTTTTGCAGCCCCGATCATTACGCAAATCTATGCGTGGTTGGCCGGCGCTTATGAACACTACGGGCTCTACGATGAATCAAACCTCTGGGCGCAACGCGCGGTGCAATTCGGCGAACGGCTCAACGTTTCTTATGCTCAGGCGGTTGGAATTGAGTTTCAAGGCGAGAACGCGAATCACACCGGAAATTTTTTGGCGGGACTCGAGTTCGCCGACCGCGAACACGCAATCGCCGATCGTATTCATTCGCGCGAACGTCGCTCGTGGGCACACTTTATCGCCGGAATCTGCTCTGCCAACCTTGCCGACCACCAGCGCGCAGAACGTGAATACACTGAAGGAATTGCGTTGGCCGAACTGATTGGCGAACGGCGGGTCCTCTCGCTGATGAAGGCAAATTACGCCGTGTTACAAGCGGCGCAAGGTGTTGATGCCGGAAACGGCGCGACTAACGGACGACGCTTGCTTGATGCGGCGCTTGAGACTGCGCGGCAGAACTACGAAGAGAGCGAAGCATCAGGATTGTTCTACATGCGTTTTGAAAGTCGTCGTTGCCTGGCGCTCGTTCACGCGCGACGCGAAGAATTGGACGAAGCAGAACGGATGTGCGCGGCGGCGGACGAGCTGATTCGCGGAACTGAATCGCGCGTGAGCCAATTGTGGCTCGGGCCGTTGTATCTCGAGGTTCTAATCATGAATGCGGATCGGCACAAGCAAGAAGGCCGAACTCAGGACGCGGCTGAGAAGCTTACCCACGCCCGCGGATATCTGAAGGAATACCAGCAGTTGGTTGGGGAGTGCCAGTCGCCGCGGTTTACGAAAGAAGCAGAGCGGTTTGCTCAGAAACTCGATTTAACGAGTTAAATTGTCGTCGCATTGCCCACCTGTTCTCATTCTCACCGGGCTTTAGCCCGGTGTTGGCATTCAAGATCCATCGAAACCGTTTAAACGGTTTCGGTCTCCCGGGAATCGCCCACCACCTGGCTGAAGCCAGGTGTGAATAAAAAGCGGGGTGATTGCAAAGCGAAATGACGCGATACCTCGATCTCAAAACCTGGCCACGCCGCGATCTTTTCGAGTTCTACCGAAATTTCGACAAGCCTTACTTCAATGTCTGCACGCGCTTGGACGTCACAAACCTTTTGAGCGCATTGAGTGCGCGCAAGCACATCAGCGTTTCGCTTGCCTATCATTATTTCGCTTTGCGCACCGCGAACGAGATCGAGCCGTTTCGTTATCGATTGCGAGACGGAAAAGTAGTCGTGCATGAGGTGATCCACGGCGGCACCACGATTCTTCTGCCCAATGAGAGTTTCGGCCTTGCGTACTTTCTTTACGATCGCGATTTCGCGAAGTTTTACGAAGACG
>DATEPC010000099.1:0-13616 GCA_035273405.1 Pyrinomonadaceae bacterium
ATTACGAGTGGCGCAAAGCCATCAACTTTTGTTTGAAGAAAGACGGCGACATTTGCTGGGTGGCGCCCGGCAGCCCGAAATGTTGGGCGGTCCAGTCTTCAGATTTGGTTCCGGTGATGGTTGCGATCGGGGCGAGGTTCCGTCTGGTTTCGACCGCCGGTGAGCGAATGGTTGGCGCAACGGAGTTCTACAAGGACGATGGGATTGATTACATTTACAAACGCCCGGACGAGCTGCTGGTCGATATTCATCTGCCCCCGACGAATGGCTGGCGAGCTTCGTACCAGAAGTTACGGCGCCGGGGCGCATTTGATTTTCCGGTGCTGGGAGTGGCTGCATACGTTCGTTACGATGGAGCCCCCCATGCGGGAGGGACGCCCGCGCTCCCCGTGGCCGATGCAAAGATCGTCCTCGGCGGAATCGCCCCCTCACCGGTTCAAGTTAGCGAATCTGCGCAAGCGCTAATCGGCAATCCTCTCGGCGACGATCAGATCGAAGCTGCCGCCGAAGCCGCGTATGTAAAAGCCCGGCCGCTGGATAACACGGACTTCGTCTATCAGTGGCGCAAGCAGATGGCGCGGCAGTACACGATTCGCGCGCTCAACGAGGTGCGCGACCATGGTCTTAGGTCTTAGATTGGCAGACATGGAAGACTGGTCAACCAAAAACAAAGACCAAAATCCAAAGTCCAGAGATCGAATCGCCGCCATCATTCTCGCCGCAGGCCGTTCGCGGCGAATGGGCAAATTCAAACCGCTCCTCCCCTTTGGCAATCAGACTGTAATCGAATCCTGTATTAGCAACCTTCGCACAGCAGGGGTTGCTGAAATCGTTGTCGTTCTGGGACATTGCGCTGAAGCGGTGCGCGAGCAACTTCGCGCGCCTTCAGTTGCGTTCGTCACCAATCCAAATCCTGACAGTGAAATGAGCGCTTCGATTGGACTCGGCGTCAATGCCCTCACGGACATGGCCCGCGCCGTGTTGATTACGCCGGTTGACCATCCTGCCATTCCTCCGGAAATGATCGGATTGCTAACGGAGAAATGGCGCGGCGGCGCAAAGCTCATACAGCCTGAGTACCACGGGAAGGGCGGACATCCGGTCCTCATCGACCTCAGTTATTGCGACGAGCTAAAGCGCCTTGATTCTGACGCCGGCCTGCGCGGCTTCTTTAACAAACATCGAGCGGACGTACTCCGGCTGGCCGTCAATTCGCCCTTTGTTGCACGGGACATGGACACGTGGGAAGATTACTGCGCCTTGCACGAGGACGTTTTTGGCCGAAAGCCTGAGGAAATCGCAGACCTTGATGAGCCGACCAACGGCAAACCGAAACGCCTCATCTAAGTCCCTGTCAGCCGTCCCCGGCGACGGCGGAGGAAACGAGATGTTAACCATGACCCGAAAGGCCACCGCTATTGCGGTGTTTATTTTTGCGCTGAGTTTCGCGTCTGCAACCTTCGCGCAGGGCGGAGGGGGCGATTTTTCTATGCGGGCGATTGACGGCGAGTCCGTGACGTCTCAGAGCCTGCGAGGTGAGGTCGCGGTCCTGGCCTTCGGCACGTCATGGTTGCCTTTGACCCGCACGCAACTCGAAGGCGTGAAGAAGCTTGCGGATCAATATGCCGGAAAAGGCGTCGCGGTTTATTGGGTGAGTGTCGATTCGGACAATCCGAAATCCAAGAACTACGTTCCCGACGACCAACTGCGCGATCTCGCGCGCAAGTACAAAGTCACGATTCTGCGCGATCCCGACGGCGTCGCTTCACGAAAGATGGGCGTCGATCAGTTGCCGTCGGTCGTTATTCTCGACAAACAAGGAAACATTGCGGCCTCAATCGGCGGCATGGATCCTAATGCCAACTTGACAACACAACTCGCGGCGCGGTTGGATAAGATTCTGTAGTAATAAAATCCAATTGAAGTCGTGAGTTGATACCGTGCCAACTGCTTCCGAAATTCCTAACGCCGCTCAACCGCCAGAAACATTTCGTCGTCACAGTCCGCCGCCGCTGCAGTCGCGTCCACTTAATATTCCCGCGCCGGTCGAACTAACGCTCGATAACGAACTCCGAGTCGCCGTCGTGAGCGACACACGTCTGCCGATCGTCAGCTTTCGTTTGGCATTTGTCGGCGGCGACTCGAATGATCCACCAAACCTCCCGGGCCTGAGCGACATGATGTCGCACCTGATGAGCGAAGGAACGTCGAGCCGGACAAGCGTGCAAATCGCCGAAGAGGTTGAGCGACTCGGCGCGACGTTGAGTGTCAACTCGGGTTCAGACTTTGTGACCGTGGGAGCGTCTGCCCTATCGTTGTACGTCGACGAGATCCTCGAGTTGATGGCCGACGTAACTTTGCGTCCTTCTTTTCCGCAAAACGAAATTGATCTGGCGCGCGAGAACACGAAGCAGATGCTCATCCAACAGCGGGCCCAACCAAACTTCCTCGCGTCTGAACGGACCGCGAAAGTGATGTTTGGCGAGCATCCGTACGCGCGCATCTCGCCGACCTCTGAATCCCTGGATGGCATGAGCCGCGACATGTTCGTTGACTTTCACCGCTCGCGACTCGTGCCGAACAACGCAGTGTTGCTGGCTGTCGGAGACATTCAAGTCGATGAGATAGTCGCGAAACTCGAAAAACTATTTGGCGGGTGGAAACGCGAAACTCTTGCGCAAACAAACTTTCCGGCTTTGCCGCAACTCTCCGCGCGGAAGGCCTATCTGGTAGACCGCCCGGGCTCGGCACAGTCGAACATCGTCATTGCGAATGCCGGCATCACGCGCACCAGTCCGGATTACTTCCCCATGCTGGTCATGCATACGGTGCTGGGCGCCAACGCGTCGTCTCGCCTCTTCATGAACCTGCGCGAAGAAAAAGGGTACACCTACGGCGCGTATTCAAGTGTGGACGCGCGACGCCTGGCCGGGACTTTCCGCGTGTCCGCCGAGGTGCGAACGCCGGTTACGGGCGCGTCTTTGCATGAGTTCTTCGTTGAACTCGAACGCATTCGCCACGAGCGCGTGCCGGATGAAGAACTGCGGAATGCAAAGTCCTATCTGACAGGCGTTTTTCCGATTCGCATCGAAACTCAGGATGGCCTGATCGATCAACTAACTGGCGTGAGGATGTATGGATTGCCATCCGATTACCTGCACACGTATCGCGAAAAGGTAAATGCCGTAACCGCTGAGGAAGTCCAGCGCGTCGCACAGCAACACGTCACGCCTGACCGTGCAGTAATTGTAGTAGTTGGTGATGCCGCCGCAGTTGAAAGCCAGATGCGGGACTATTCCGAACAGATTGAGTTTTACGATACCGAAGGAAACAAGAAGCGGTAGGCAGAAAGCAGAAGGCAGTAAGCACGAGGACGACTTGTCTTAATTCTTAGTACCTTTTGCTTTCTGCTTTCTAGACCGCTCCCTGAAGGCGCTCGACATCCAACACGCCGGGCACGCTTTTGATTGAACTTGTCACCTTGTCCAGGTGCTTCACGTCGAACACTTCCACAGTCACTTCGATACGGCCCTTCTGATCTGGCCCAATGGAGGCGCGGGCGTCGCGTATGCCCGTTCTCATGTCCGAAATCGCGCCGGTGATGCCGGCAATCATACCGGTCCGATTCTCCGTCGTCGCCAATAGTTTTACCGCATAGGCCGTCTTCTCAGGGCGCGAAGCCCATTCAACTGTTACGATTCGTTCGGGGTTAATCATGAGTTGTTGCACGTTCTTGCAACGCTTGGTATGCACCGCCACGCCCTTGCCCCGCGTGATGTAGCCGATGATGTCCTCGCCATGCAGCGGATTACAACAGCGGGCGCGGTTTACCATCAAATCCTCAACGCCGCGAACGACAATCGCGCCATCGCCACCGAGCAACCGTCGCACCGCGCGCACGCCGCTCCGCAGCTTCGATTCTTTCTGTTGGGCCAGCGCCTCGAATTTTTCAGGCCCGAGATATTTCGCAATTATGTTACGCGGCACGATCTTGCCATAGCCCATCGCGGCCAGCAGATCGTCCGTGCGCCCGTAACCGTACTCGCCGGCGATCCGTTTCAGCTCGCCGTTACTGTCGGACAAGAGTTTCTTAAAGGGTATTTGGAAGCGACTCGCTTCCTTTTCAAATAGCTTGCGGCCGATTTCGATCGACTCAGCGCGTTGCTGATCCGCCACCCAGTGCCGCACCCGGTTACGCGCGCGGGAAGTGACGACAAAATTCAGCCAGTCGCGCGACGGATGAGCGTTCGGACTCGTAAGAATCTCAACCACGTCGCCGTTCTGGATTTCCGTGCGCAATGGCACCATTCGTGTGTTAATGCGTGCGCCGGAACAAGTGTTCCCAACTTCCGAGTGAATCATGTACGCAAAATCGAGGGTGGTCGCGCCGCGCGGCAACTGGATGACTTTGCCCATCGGCGTGAATGCGTAGACGTCTTTCGGATAAAGATCCAGCTTCAGCGCGTCCATGAACTCGCGCGAGTCTTTCACTTCCTGCGTCCACTCAATCAACGAACGCAGTAAGGTCATGGCTTCGTCATCGTCCCGCGCGCCGCGCTTGCCTTCCTTGTATTTCCAGTGCGCGGCCACGCCTTCTTCGGCCACCAGGTGCATCTGTTCAGTGCGAATCTGTACTTCGAATGGCTGGACCTTAGATCCGATCACAGACGTGTGCAGCGACTGATACAGATTGTCGCGCGCCGTCGCGATCCAATCCTTGAATCGACCCGGCACCGGTTTCCAGGCGTGATGAATGACTCCCAGCGCGGCGTAGCAGTGGCGAATTTCGTTCGGCGTAATCACGCGCGCCGCTACCAGATCGTAAACTTGATCCAAGTCGATGGCCTGGGCTTGAAGCTTTTTCCAGATTGAGTAGATGCGTTTAACACGCCCTTCAATCCGCACGAATGGAACACCGGCTTCGCGCATTTGCTGTTCGATCGTGGCCGTAACGTCGTTCAGGAACGCTTCGTTCGCGGCGCGCCTTTTCTCTAACTGAGCGGTGATTTCCCGGTAGTCCTCCGGATGAAGATTGCGGAACGCGAGATCCTCAAGCTCGCCTCGCAATTTACCCATGCCGAGCCGATGCGCAATCGGAGCATAGATGTCCATCGTCTCCTGGGCGATGCGGCGTCGTTTTTCGGGGATGAGAAACTCGAGCGTCCGCATGTTGTGCAAACGATCGGCAAGTTTGACCAGCACTACACGCACATCATCGACCATCGCGAGCAACATCTTCCGCACGTTCTCGGCCTGCTGGTCTTCCCGCGAGACATTGCTGATGTGCGCAATTTTTGTAAGGCCCTCAACCAGATGCGCGACTTCTTCACCGAAATAATCGCGAATGGTTTTTGGATCGGCGAGCGTGTCTTCCACGACGTCGTGCAGCAGACCGGTCGACACGGACACGGCATCCATGCGCATGTCAGCGAGGATATTAGCGACTTCCAGCGGATGAACCAGGTAGGCTTCGCCCGAGGCCCGCTTTTGACCTTTGTGCTCGCGGGCTGAGAAGAGATAGGCGCGTCGCAGCAGATTTAGATCCGCCTGCGGGTGGTTACGCCGTACCTTCTCAACGATTTCTTCGATACGAACCATAAAAAAACCAAACGTCAGTCGTCAGTTGTCAGTGGTCAGTTAATTAAGAGAAAGGCAACTGACAACTGACAGCGGACTACTGACGCCCGATGCATTATAGCAAGAGGTGACGCTTGACTCGAACGAACGAGTCTTGCGTCACCTCTCAGTGTTCGATTGAAATGGGACTTATGGAGTCGGCGATGCCGCGGCGGCTTCGGCTGCTTCTTCTCGCTTTCGCCTTTCGTCAGCGAGTTGCCCCGCACGTTTCTGCGCTGTTTCCGCCTGACGTTCATATTGCGACGCGGCGTTCGCGTCGTTGTTCATCTTGGCGATCTTGGCCGCTTCAATCAGCAGATTGGTCTTGTAAGACCACGCCGTTTCGCTGTTGGGATCGAATTTGATCGCCGTCTCAACCTGCTCAAGACCTCGCGTCACGCACTGCTGGATCTTCTCGAAGTCCTTGGGGTCTTTCGGCTTCTGATAGTTGGACTTGCCTTCGGCGATGACCTTCACGTCCGGCAGCTCGGTAATCTTAAACGAGCAATCCCAATCCTTGCCGCCCAGGATTGCGTAAGCTTCGGCACGCTTTTCGTTCGTCTGGGTCGCGTCGTTGGCGCGCTTCAGAATCCAGTCGCGCAGGTTTGCCTCGTCCTTAATCGCCGAATACAACACCGAGATTGCCTTGTAAGCCTCGTCATTGTTCGGATCGTTTTGCAAAAGGTGCTGGTAGGCCGCGATCGCGTCGCGTGCCCGCTGCACGTTTTCAGGTGAATCGACGCCCGGCTTGTACTGCTGGTGGATGATGCGCGCGATAAAGATCGGGGCCGTCTTATTGCTGGGATCGTGCGCCAGCGCGCGTTTGGCATGTTGTTCGGCCTGATCGAAGTGGCCTTCTTTGTAAGCCTTGGCCGCTTCGTTCAATTCGTTCTTCGCCCGAACTTTGGCGATAAGGTTGCAGCCCGATCCGACGCTGACGAGCAAAACCAGGATCGCAGTAGCGCAGATCCTGGATTGAGACAATCTCATTTCAGTTCGCTCCATTTGTGCAGACGTGACCGCGCTTAAGTGCGAGCGAGCCAGGCGAGCGGACAATTACGGCGCTGGACGTCACGTCGCGTGATTATGGTAAATCGTCAACCTGCAGGCCGACCGGACTCGCTCCCGCGCCTTTGATTGCGTCAATAACCTTTACCACATCGCCGTACTTCAGGGCGCGTGGGGCTTTCACGAACACGGTCTTTTCAATCTTCTGATCTTCAGGAAGGGTCGAAGTTTCCATGCCAACCCGGTAAGCTCGCATCGATTTGCGCAATTCGAAAGTCTGTTGAAGTTTCGCGGAAAGCGCGCTCGGGTCATTCACCGAACCCATCACGTCCTGATTCAGCTTGAGCTGCAAATCCTGACCGATCGTCACGACCAGCGTCAGCGGATTCGGTTTGAGCTGACTGACATCCTCGTTCGGATCGCGTTGAGTCGGAATGTCGGCCTGGAAACGCGTCGGCTTTAGCGGCGTGATCACCATAAAGATGATCAGCAACACCAACAACACGTCGATCAATGGTGTGACGTTGATATATGGAACGGCGCGATCACCGCCCCCGCCTGATGACATTGCCATAGGTTAACCTCGATTCAAAAAGAAAAGTCGCGCTTACTAATCGCGACGCTAGGAAGCAGCACCTTTCTTTTTCTTATCGGCCACCAGGCCGATCTTATCAATACCTTTTTCGCGAACGGCGTTAATGACTTTCACAACTTCGCCGTAATTGACGTTTACACCGCTCTTAACGTAAACGATTCTTTCTTTCCCTTCCTTGTTCTGAAGCGCTTTTTCAACCTGGCCCTTCATATCTTCAAGGTTCACCTTCTTCTTCCCCAGGTAAACTTCCGTCGCCTCAGGGGTACATTGGGGAGCGTCGGGCGGGCGACAAACCACGGAAACGATCACTGAAGTCTCTTTGTTGATCGCCGTATCTTCCTCCGGATTCATCATTTCACGCGGAATTGGCACCGTGACGCCCTGCTGCAGGAAGGGAGTAACGACCATAAAGATGATCAAAAGCACCAACATGATATCGACCATCGGAGTAACATTGATCTCCGAATTTAGTCCGCCGCCGCCACCGCCAGCTTGCATTCCCATAGAACAATTCTCCCCTTCCGCCTCACAATTCCGAGTGACACCTTCCAGCGCGGCGCTCTTGCCGGCGCTAGTTTGCGAGTCCGCTCAAGTGGAAGCTACGGATTAAGCTGCTTGGTCCGATTCTTGATGAAATAGTCAACCAACTCTGAAGCTGAGTTGTCCATTTCAACCACGAATCCATCCACCTTGCCGGTGAAATAGTTAAATAGCCAAACCGCAGGCACCGCAACTGCCAATCCCAGAGCCGTAGTAAACAAAGCCTCCGAAATTCCGCCAGCCACCGCCGCAATACCCGCCGTTTCGGCGTTCTTCATGCCGCGGAACGCGTTGATAATTCCAAACACGGTACCGAATAAGCCGACGAACGGCGCCGTCGAACCGATCGTCGCCAGTCCCGACAAGCCACGCCGGAATTCGGCGGTCTTGATCGCGATGGCACGCTGCAACGCGCGTTTGGAAGCCTCGATCTCGTTCCCCGAAATCTCAGACGACTGCTCGTGGGCGCGGAACTCCTGCAAACCACTGTTGACCACCATCGCCAGGTGCGACTTGCGATGCTTGTCGCTGATGTTGATGGCTTCTTCGATACGGTTGTTCTTTAAAGCCTGGGCGACGCGCGGCGCAAACTCGCGCGACTGCTTCTTGGCCGCAGTGTAAGTTAAATAGCGCTCGACCATGATAGCAATCGAATACACCGACATAATCAACAGAATGACTACGACGACGATGGCAACGGCGCCCATGCTCTTGATCATTTCAGTCATACTGAAATGGTCAGCAGCGGTCTCAGCCGGAGTGGCAGCAGGGGTGGCTTGCCAAAGAACGAAAAGCAGACTAAGCGCTTTCGTTCCCAGGATGCTTGTTAGAATAGTCACGGTAGGTCCTCCAAGAGAAGTAAGTTACAAACTGAACCTTTTGCAGCAGACCGTGGCGCCGCCGGCGTTTACCGGCAGCGCCGCGATTATTACTGCGCCACGAAGTTATAGATGATGACGCCGGAAACCTTGACGGGCATGCCCGACAGCTTGGTAGGCGTGAACTTCGACGCCCGGGCCGCTGAGACTGCCGCGCCTTGCAGTAGCGGGTGGCCAGAAACCGGCGCGGCGGAAACCACGTTGCCGTTTTCGTCAATGACGATCTGCACCCTCACCTGACCGGCCGCTCGAGCGCTCCGCGCAATCGCCGGATAAGGCGGTTGCACTAGTCTCACTGCTTTGCCGTTAAGCACCCCACCGGAAATAGGAGCTTTAGGCGGTGTTGGTTTCGGTGGCGGCGGCGGAGGCGCATCGGCGACGTCTACCTTGGTAGGTCCCGTCGAGATAATGCTGCCGCTACCCGCGCCTGGAGCAACCGGCGCGATTGCGTTGGTGTTTCCACTGCCAATCATCGTTACCACGCCCTTGCGAACCGGCGGAACGTCACTGGCTTTCGCAGAAACTTCTTTCGGCACCAGGTCAGCACGCGAGACGTCGGCAATCAATTCTCTGCGCACGTCAACGTTCTTGCTGACGTCCATTTTTTCAGGCTTCGCTTCTTGCTTCTGCTCCTGCTGTTGCTGCTGTACCGGGACCGGTGCAATCAGCGCCGTCAGCTCCAACGTTTGCTGATCGATGTAGGCCGGCGCCCACAAAATACCGACAATCAGTCCGGCAATGATCAGCACGACGTAGAGCGCCATGAAGCCCAGCAAAAACGAGCCCTTGCGTTTAAGGTCTTCCGAGTGCGAACCCGACTCGACTAAATTTTCGAACATCTTCAGTCCTCCCTAAGTGGTGCCAAAAGGGTCAGATCAAGATCTATTCGACAGCGATTCAAAGATGAAACTATTGCAAATCAAGAACACAAAGTAAGCGGGTTCCTTTTGATCTGCGGTAAAGAAAGGAAGCCGCGCGCGTTGCGGCCAGTTATCCGCGAGCACAAATAAACTGGCCCTCTTACACGTACCAGCCTCGTGCTTTCGCAACTACCTAACGCAAAGGCACGAACAAAAACGTATTTAATTGGCCAGCAACGGGTGCAGTCTATGCCGCGAATACGCGCAAAGTCAAGAGCAAACAAAGCGGTGTTTTCGCGTGTTTGCGACACTTCACGCCCCGTCACTTGCAACAACACGCTCAATTAGAAACCGAGCCGGCGGATTATGTTCCCGCCGGTTCTGTTACGCTGCGCGTGAAGGTTTGCCTACATTCTTGCGCCCTGCGTCAGCGCGCTTTGGGTGAAAACCGGAACGTGCCGCCGAGGCCGCGAGCTTGTTCGATGCTTCAATCTTCCGCTCCCACCAAACCATGATCGGACTCGCAATCGCAATTGAAGAATAAGTGCCGACGATGGTGCCGATTAGCAGTGCCAGCGAGAAGCCGCGCAGAACCTCGCCTCCGAAAATCACCATCGCGAGGACCGAAAGAACGATGAGGCCCTGGGTGATGACCGTTCGCGATAGCGTCTGATTGATCGAGTCGTTGGTGATTTTGTAAAGCGATTCGCGCCGATGCAGTTTGCGGTTCTCGCGCACGCGGTCAAACACCACGATGGTGTCGTTAACAGACGCGCCGACGAGCGTCAGAAACGCGGCGATTACCGTGAGGTTCACTTCCCATTGAAAAATTGAAAAGAAGCCCAAGGTCACGAGTACGTCGTGGAAAACCGCGATCACGGCTGCGGCGCCGTAGGTCCACTCAAAACGGAACGCAATGTAAACGAGCATCCCCACCAGCGCCGCTAGAGTAACGGCGATGGCTTTGTTTCTAAGCTCGGCGCCGGCCACGGCTCCGACAGCATCCGTTCCGATAATTTCGTAGGCGGATCCTTCCGGGCCGAAGTTGTTCAGCGCGGCTCGAACTCTCTGTCGACCCAACTCGACCTCCGAATCCGATTCGGTTGAGCCGGCTCCAGCAAGCGGAAGTTTGATCAGAAAAGTATCCGGTCGATCAATCACAGGTTGGATGACCGCCTCGTTAAGTCCCTGAGCGCCGAGCGTCGCCCGGATCTGCTCAGCCGAAGCTGCCTGCTTGAAGCGCGTCGTCACGACGGTGCCGCCCCGAAAATCAACGCCCAGGTTAAAAGCGTTCGTTCCGTTCGGATGCTTCCATTCGCGAAAAATGGCCGAGCCGAGACCGGCCACCATCAGCAGGACGGAAATTCCAATAAAGATTCGCCGCCACTTCAGCCAATCAAAATTAACTGCTTTGAAAATTTGAAACATTCGTCAATCGCCGTGAACTAAACGCTCAGTGTCTGAGTCCGGCGCTTTCGCCGCAGCAGCCACATAAAAATGGTCCGTGAAACGTAAACTGCCGAGAACAGGTTGATAACCAGACCGAGAATAAGGGTCACCGCAAAACCCCGCAGTGGGCCCGTGCCAAAAACAAACAGAAACAAGGACGACACGACAGTGGTCACGTGCGTGTCAATAATCGTCACGATCGCGCGATCAAAGCCCTGGTCGACCGCTGAGGGGACCGTTTTTCCGGCCCGCAATTCCTCGCGAATACGCTCAAAGACCAGCACGTTCGAATCAACCGCCATACCGATCGTAAGAATCATGCCGGCAATACCCGGCAGCGTCAGCGTCGCGCCAAAAACGATCAGGCCCGCCAGCATCAGGATCATGTTCAGCAACAGAGCGATCACGGCGTTCACGCCTGAGCCGCGATAGTAGAACAGCATGAAGGCGACCACGAACAGCAGACCGTACAATGAAGCCTTGACGCCGGAGCGAATTGAATCCGCTCCCAGGCTGGGGCCGACCGTGCGTTCTTCCTGATATTCAATGTCAGCGGGCAGGGCGCCGGAGCGCAACGTCAGAGCGAGATCTTCCGCCGATTGTTGCGTGAATCTTCCGGTGATTTCACCTTGATCGTAAATCTGGCCCTTGATGTACGGCGCTGATTTGACTTCCTCGTTCAGCACTACGCCCATGTACTCGTTGATGTTCGCGCCCGTCCACTTACTGAACTTGTCGGCCCCTGAAGGCTTTAATGCAAAAGAAATTTGGTAATCATTAACGCCGCCACTCGCCTGCACTGCCGTCGCATTTCGCAATTCCGAGCCGTCGATAACCGGCGGGTTCTCGACCACTACCCAACGCTTCGGTTTTTCAGTTTGTGGTTCAGGCGTCGTGTCACCGGCCGCAGTCGGCTCGTCCCGTTCCGAGTACGGCAATATGCGCCGGTTTTGCGGAATGTTCCCGGCCGAACCCAGTGTGGCCAACGCTTCTTCTTTTGTCGCGTACGACTGCAAAACCGAAGGCGCCGGCTGACTGATGACGTGAACCAGCTCAAGTCGCGATTCAGCTTTCATCAACTGCTTGACACGTTCGGGATCCTGAATGCCAGGCATCTGCACGAGAATGCGATAAGAACTCTGGGAGCCGTGTCGTTGAACCAACGGCTCGGCGACTCCGAATTGGTCCAGGCGTCCTTCAATGATTCGCTGGGCTTGTACCGTTGCCTGTTCTGCCAGCACACCCTGCGCGGTCGCCGGCAGCGTCCACGAAATCGTGCTGCCGCTGATCGCGGAAGACCAGCTGGTGACGTCAACTTTCTGCTTTACAGCGTTTTCGATATCGTTCAGTTTTGACGGGTCCGCAGCTTCGACAACGAACCGGTATCCGCCGGTGGTCTCAGCGCGTGCATCCTTGATTTGGAAACCGGCGTCCTCAGCTGCTTTGCGCGCCGCGGCCATGTTGTCCGTAGTGAGCTTCGCCAGATATTTATCGACCCGGACGCGCATCACCAAATGCGATCCGCCCTTCAAATCCAGACCGAGCCGAATATTGTTCCGGAGGTTCGTTTTGATGCCCGACCACGTGAAGTCGTTCAGTCGCGGACGCCGGCCGCGCGGACCAATCACGAGATAGACACCGATGATCGTTATGATAACGATGATCACCGTGCGCTGAATGACGTTCTTTTTCTTCATGGGAACTGCGGCGTGTTACTTCTTCTCTTCGCCGTCCACTCCGGCGACAGCCGAGCGCGCAATCTCGAGGATCGTTTTTTCAGCGCTGCGCACCAGGAAGCTTGTGTCTTTGACCGCAGTGATGGTGCCGATGACGCCGCCGGTCGTGACGATCTTGTCACCGGCTTTCAGGTCTGCGATTTGGGCTTGCAGTTGACGCTGTTTCTTTTGCTGCGGCCGAATCAATAGTAGATAGAAGACACCAAACACCAGCAGCATCGGAATTAAAAATCCGAAACCGCCCGCGCCTTGAAGTAATAGAAGCAACATATTTGTTGGTTATGAACCCTTCTGATCCCGGAACTACCACCCCCACGCAGGCTGCCCGCCTGGGGACCCGGTTCGCTCCGGGTTCTGACACGCGCTAATCCAGACCAGAGCTGAGTTGCTCAGTGAAATCTCGCCGAAATTTAGCGAATTGGCCAGACCGGATAGATTGCCTGACGTGTCTCATGGTGTCAAGGAAGAACGCCAGGTTGTGATGCGTCATAAGCATGCTCGCGAGCATCTCGCCCGCGAGGTACAGATGGCGAATGAAAGCGCGTGAATGACGCCGACAGACTGCACAAGCACACGCTTCGTCCAGCGGTCTCTTGTCGGCCGCGAATCGAGCGTTCTTGATGTTCAGTTTCCCGCGCGAGGTGAAAGCCTGCCCCGTCCGGCCATTGCGCGTCGGGAGCACGCAATCGAACATATCGATCCCACGCGCGACCGATTCAACCAGGTCTTCCGGCGTGCCGACACCCATCAAATATCTCGGCTGGTCGCCGGGCATGCGCGGCGCGATGTCTTCAATGATTTCGAGCATGACCGGTTTTTCTTCGCCGACACTGAGGCCGCCGATCGCATAGCCGTCGAATCCGATTTCAACTGTCCGTGCCAGGCTTTCGCGTCGCAGATCTAAATGAGACGCGCCCTGAACGATGCCGAAGAG
>DATEPC010000100.1:0-5207 GCA_035273405.1 Pyrinomonadaceae bacterium
CCGCGCATCTGCTTGCGATGCTTAACTTTTTTCGGCATCAACATAGCGTCTTACCCTTCCGTTCTTTCTCTGCGCGGGCGCGGCCGGGCGCGACCTTCGCGTGGGCGCGGCGTTTCGTTTATCGGGTCCGTGCCGGTGCCACGCGCCATCGCCGCCTTCGCATCCAGAATCTGGCCGCGATAAATCCAAACTTTCACGCCGATGATGCCGAACGTCGTGTGCGCTTCAGCAAATCCGTAGTCAACGTCCGAGCGCAAAGTGTGCAAGGGAAGCTGCCCCTGCAAGTGCCACTCACTACGCGCGATTTCCGCGCCGTTCAGACGGCCACTGACTTTGACTTTGATTCCCTGGGCGCCAAAGCGCAGCGACTCTTCCACGGCCTTTCGCATCGCGCGCCGAAAAGCAATTCGCTTTTCGAGCTGCGCCGCGATCTTCTCAGCCTGCAGCTGCGCGTTCAGCTCGGGCTTGTGAATCTCCTGAATCGAAACCAGCACCTCGCGGCCGGTACGCGAAGAGATGTCGCCCTTTAGCTTGTCGATCTCCGCGCCCTTGCGACCGATGATGATGCCGGGTCGCGACGTGTAGATGATGATCTTCAGACGGTTCGCCGCGCGTTCGATGTCCACGTGCGATACGCCGGCGCCGGTAAAGCGTCGCTTCAACTCCCGCTTCAAACGCAGGTCTTCGATCAGGAAATCGCCGTATTGCTTTTTCGCAAACCAGTGCGAATGCCAATCCTTGTTATAGCCAAGGCGAAAACCGTATGGATGAACTTTTTGGCCCAATCGCTACTCCGTTCTGAAAGTTTCAGTTTTAAGTTTTCAGCCGAAGCTGTTCATCTTCGAATTCGAGGTTTCAGCCCGACTCAAAACTTGAAACTGAAAACTATTCCTCTTCCGTCTTCTTCTTCCTTTTCAGCGCGCTGCCCAATTTGGACGCAGCTTTCTTGGCGCCTGTCTTCTTCGGCGCCGCTTTCTTCTCGGGCGCCTCACTCACCTCGGGCGCGGCTTCAGCCGTTTCCGCTTTCGACGTCCCGCGTTTCGCTCTTGGCGCGGCCGCCGCGCCGCCGCGTTTGGCTTTCTTGCTCCCCGCGGGCGTCAATGCCGATTCTCTCTTCCCGTTCTCGCCCGGTTGATCGCTCGACAGCAGAATCGTCACATGACAAAAATGGCGCTGCTGGCGAAACGCTCGACCCTGCGGCGCCGGCCGCAGACGGCGACGACCCTTAGTGGGGCCATCATCGACGTAAGCCGCCTTCAGCCAGAGATCGTCCGGATCAACCGAGACGTTCGCTTTCTCAGCAGCTTCGTTCGCATTCGCGATCGCCGACTTCACGCACTTCTCGATGCCGAGCGCGGCCCGCTTGTTCGAGTAACGCAGGATCGCCAACGCCTGATTGACGTTCTTGCCGCGGATCATGTCGATGACCAGCCGCGCCTTCTGCGGCGACCCACGTAAAAACTTTGCGCTTGCTCTTGCTTCCATAATTAGTGAATCGTTAATCGTAAATCGTAAATATAAGTTGCTTCTTTACCCGGCCCGCGTTATTCGTCAATGACATCCATTCACGATTTACTATTTACGGTTTACTTCCTTTACGCCGCCGGCGCCGCCGGAGCCGGCGAGACCTTCGCGGACTTTTCTGACTTTTCAGCCTTGGTTCCCGAATGGCCCTTGAACGTGCGCGTCGGCGAGAACTCACCGAGCTTGTGCCCGACCATGTTCTCAGTAACGTAGATCGGAATGTGCCGTTTGCCGTTGTGCACGCCGAACGTCAGCCCGACCATGTCAGGCGTAATCGTCGAACGTCGCGACCAGGTTTTAATTACCTGCGGCCGCTGTCCGCCTGCGCGCACGCGCTCGACCATCTTCCGCACGCCTTTGTCGATCCAGGGACCTTTTTTTAGTGAACGTGGCATAAGTTAGTTTGCTCATTGATTCATTTACTCATTGATTCAATGAACCAATAATTCAATGGATCAATTACTTGACTCTCCGATCCCTCACAATCATTTTCTTTGTCCGCTTGTTGTGACGCGTCTTATAGCCGCGTGTCGGCTGTCCCCAAGGCGTCACCGGATTGCGGCCGCCCGAAGTCTTTCCTTCACCACCACCGTGCGGGTGATCGACAGGGTTCATCGCCACGCCACGTACATGCGGCCGAATTCCTTTCCAGCGCGTGCGTCCGGCTTTACCGAGCGAAACGTTTTCGTGCTCGACGTTGCCAACCTGTCCGACAGTCGCGCGACACTCAACCGGCACGCGCCGAACTTCGCCCGAAGGCATGCGCAATTGCGCGTACAGACCTTCTTTTGCCAGCAGCTGCGCAAACGAACCGGCGGCGCGCGCCATCTGTCCGCCTTTGCCAGGCCGCAATTCAATATTGTGAATCTGCGTGCCCAGCGGAATGTTCCGAATCGGCAAAGTGTTGCCCGGCAGGATGTCCGCGTCGTCGCCGCTGGCAATCGTCTTACCGACTTCCAATCCGACCGGCGCGATGATGTAGCGCTTCTCGCCATCGAGATACGTAATCAGGGCGATGTTCGACGACCGGTTCGGATCGTATTCAATCTGCGTCACGCGTCCGGGCACGCCGTCCTTGTTGCGCTTGAAATCGATGATGCGATAAAAGCGCTTGTGACCGCCGCCGCGACGCCGCACTGTGATGCGCCCGTCGTTGTTACGCCCCGAGATACGCTTCTTCGGCTCGAGCAGGGCCTTCTCAGGCACCGCATTCGGGGTGAGCTCGTCGCGCGTCAGGTAAGTTTGATACCTGCGCGCCGGCGATGTCGGTGTTAACTTTTTGATTCCCATCTTTTTGTCCGTTGTCAGTTGCCCGTTGTCAGTTGCAACTGACTACTGACCGCTGACTACTGACGGCCCCTCTAAATGGCTTCACCGTAGTCAACCGGCTTCTCGCCCTTTTTCAGCGTTACGTACGCTTTTTTCCAGGCAGGCTTGCGGCCTTCGAAGCGTCCGCGGCGCGCCATCTTGCCCATGAAATTAGCCGTCCGCACGGCATCAACCTTCACCTGAAAGATGGTCTCAACCGCAGTCTTGATCTCAGGCTTGGTCGCGCGTCGATCGACGCGGAACGTCAAAAGCTGACGGCGATCCTGCGTCTCCTCCTTCGCCACCAGCGCCTTTTCGGTAATCACCGGCGACTTAATGATGTCCCAAACAGTTCGCATTGCTTACGCTGCCGCTCCTCTGTTTCCCGGTATTCTGCCCGCGGGCTGCGCTTCGCCTTCTTGATCAGCGCCTGGACGGAAGCCTCGCTCTTCGTCGTCCTTCGCGCGCGGCTGCAAAATCCCGGTCAGCTCTTCCACCGTCTTCGGCGTCAGCACGACTTTCTGATGATTCAGAATGTCATAAATGTTCACGCCGTAGCTGTTTACAACTTTCGTACTCTGCACATTGCGCGACGCGAGCATGAGGTTCGTATTCTTGAGCGAATCAACGATCAAGGTCTTCCCGCCCAACTTCAGACTGCCAAGCGTGTTGATGAAGTCACGCGTCTTTGGTGAATCAAATTTCAACTCGCTCACGATAATTAAGTTTCCTTCGCGCAGCCGTTCCGAGATCGCCGAGCACATCGCGCGCTTGCGCATTTTCTTCGGCAGGTTGTACGACCAGTCGCGCGGCTGCGGTCCGTGCGCGTTGCCGCCGCCTTTCCAAAGCGGCGAACGCAAACTGGCGATGCGCGCGCGGCCAGTGCCTTTCTGCTTCCATAGTTTGCGGCCGGCGCCTGAGACATCGCCACGCGTCTTGGTCGCGGACGTGCCCTGTCGCCGATTCGCCTGATAGCTCCGTACCGCTTCGTGAATCAACGGCTCGTTGAGAGGCACGCCAAAGACCATGTCATTCAACTCGATCTCGCCGATTTCTTTGCTCATTAGATCGAGAACTTTAACTGTTGGCATATGCGAACCCTCCTTCACCCGCCGCGACGCGGGATTCTCTTTACCGTTTGCCCTTCGTAGCTTTCTTAACTATGACGACACTGCCGTTCGCGCCCGGCACGGCGCCACGGATCATCAGCAGATTATTCTCGGCATCGACGCGGGCCACGGTCAGACCTTTTATCGTGATCCGGACATCGCCCATATGCCCCGAAGATCGCATGCCCTTAATAACTCGCGAAGGATATGCCGACTGGCCAATCGATCCGGGCGCGCGCACGTTCATTGAGCCGTGCGACTCAGGCCCGCGATTGAAGTTGTGACGCTTGATCGTACCCGCGAAGCCGCGACCTTTCGATTTGCCGACCACGTCAACGACGTCTCCGTCCGCAAACTGATCGACCAGAATCTTGTCACCGACGCTCGTGCTGTCGTCCGAGGCTTCGACGCGAAACTCTTTGAGAATGCGCGTCGGCGGAATGCCGCCGCCGGTCTTCTCGAAGTGGCCTCGCATTGGCTTGGTCACGTTCTTCAGCTTCACCGGGCGATCCTCAACGAGGCCAATTTGCACTGCATCATAGCCGTCCTTGCCGCCGGCCGATTTCTTCTGCACGACGATGCACGGCCCGGCCTTAATGACCGTCACCGGAGTGACCCTGCCATCCGCCGCAAAGATCTGCGTCATGCCGACTTTCTTGCCGATGATTCCGTTAATCATTTCAACCTCAGTGACAAGTTACAGGTGACGGGTGACAAGCAAAAACCGCCCGTTCTTGTCACTTGTCACTCATCACTCAGCGCTAGCTCTTTCCAAATGCCTTAATCTCAACGTCCACGCCTGCCGGTAGATCGAGCTTCATCAGCGCATCAACCGTCTGCGGGGTCGGATCGAGAATATCCATCAGGCGCTTGTGCGTTCTGATCTCAAACTGCTCGCGCGATTTCTTGTCGACGTGCGGCGAACGGAGCACCGTCCACTTGTTCTTCACCGTCGGCAAAGGAATCGGTCCGGCCACGCGCGCACCGGTGCGCTTCGCAGTCTCGACGATCTCCGTCGTCGATTGATCCAGCACGCGATGATCGTAGGCCTTGAGCCTGATTCTAATTTTCTCGTTCAGCATAATCGGTACGCGCGCCTCCGGCGCGCCGTTTAACTTGCACGCCGAGGCGTGCGTACCTACCTATTCCACAATGTCGGCGACGGTGCCGGCGCCGACGGTGCGGCCGCCTTCACGAATCGCGAAGCGCAGGCCTTTCTCCATGGCGATCGGCGCAATCAACTCGATGTCCATCTGAATATTGTCG
>DATEPC010000101.1:0-1245 GCA_035273405.1 Pyrinomonadaceae bacterium
ATAATCACTTTGGCAGGTGCCGCTGACGAAGTCTTCGGCAAGTACCTTGAACGCGCCGGCCGCGAAAGCTCATTCAAGTCGTTGGTCGCGGCGGTTACGGAAATTCGAGCGCGCATGTTTGGAGAGGCGCTCGAGCCGGAAGAGGTGAAGGCCATCGCTGACCGCGCGAATTCAGCGAGAAATTCCCTAAAACACATCGGCGAGACGGACATCGTTAAGCTTGACCTAGAGACCGAAGCTCGCGACATGCTTAATCGTGCGATCGACAACTACTGGTCGCTGGAGCAGACACTGACGCCAGCAATGGAGCGCTTCCAACGTGAAATGCAGTCTGCCTAACAGCGCGTTGGTGACCGACGCCTGCGTTGCGGCGCTCCTTCGTCGCGCCTCCTTCGGCGCGGCACAACGCGAACGTTAGGTCGCAGCGATATGGCTTGGCGCCTTGCGGCGGTCACAGCGGTCACCACAGTTCTGTCGGCGCCTTTGTTCGCTGATGAGAGACGGATCGTAGGTGGACGGGACTTCTGTGTTCCTCCTGAGAATCTCGTGAAAGCGGATCCGTCCATTGAACGCGCAACCAGGCACCTACCAGAGACGGGTTTTGCGTTTCTTATCTCTACATCGGAGCTTCGTACTGACAGGCCCGTGGTTGCCCAGAAGAATATTAATGCGCAAGAAATGCCTATCACCGGAACGGTCGAGCCACTGTCGGACGGCAGAGCGATCGACAGTTATCCGAGAGACCACTATTGGTACCGCATGGCGCGCTCACCTCAGGCCATAGTCGAGGCCGATGCAGCGCAACGACATCTGGTGGTATTCGAGAACGCAAAACGCGAGTTTTGGGTGATATGGCGGATACCGAAGGGCGCACCGGTCACTACGGCCTCTGTAGACGACAAGGCGTCCGTCGTAGCGAGCTGCAGGCGTACGGATTTCCGAAATCTGAAGGGTCGACAGGTGGACGAAACTGTTTCTTGTCACAGAAACATTCGCGCAGGCGATTTCAGGATTAGCTACGATTTCGACCCCTTAAACCTCCGAGCCGTCGATAAGCTCGACGCTGCAGTGTCAAACAAAGTTCTGGGGTGGCTGTGCAGGGCATAGGCGCAATGCGACCTAACAGCACGCAGCACCGGACGCGCGCGCGAGCGTCTCGGTTCATCATTCGCCGTGCCGCGCGCGCCGGTGAGCGTGGACGTTAGAGCGCAAACCCGTATGAAGGAAAACGCCTCGCAAAGTCCG
>DATEPC010000102.1:0-6349 GCA_035273405.1 Pyrinomonadaceae bacterium
CTCGGCCAACAGTCTGAAGACTTCCGGCTTCGCCCACGCGGTCGCCTTTGTCTTGAAACAATTTGAGGGACTGGCCTAAATAGTCGAGCGCCTCCTCTCTATTACCCAACGCATTGTGAGCCGAACCTAGCATGCCCAGGACCCTTGCTTCCCTCTCTGTCTCATTCCCTGCCCTAATGAGGACCAATTCTCGTTTCCAGACTTCGGCAGCCTTTTCGTTTTCGCCCAGCGTGTAATACGAAAGGCCCATGCCACCGAGCGTATCAACCTCCAGACGCTGATCCGAGATGACTCGCGACAAATGTAACGCACGATCAAAAGTGGAAATCGATTTGTACTGATCGCCCATCTGGAAATAGACACGGGCAAGGAGATTTAACGCTCCGACTTCACCGCGACGATCCTCAATGCTCTGCCACCCTTGAACCGCCTGGCTGAGGTACTCCAGGGCTTTCTCTTTCTCAGGCATCAACCGGTAGGCATCGCCAATATATGTAAGGGTAGCGGCCTCTGCCTGAAGGTCAGATGCCGCGCGGGCAACGGGCAACGCCTGTTGGTGGTAATCGGGAGCCTTCCGATATTCGCCCAACGAAAAATAGGCTCGACCGATCTTGTTCAGCACCATCGCCTTCATTCGCACATCAGCCGATTCGTCGGATAAAGCCAGGGCCTGCTGATATTTCGCGATCGCTTCAGTTGTCGATTCTTTTGTTCGCCGATCAGTCAAACGGTTCGCTTCTGCAATCAAGGTTGCCGCAGAATTCGCAGCTCGATTCAGGGCGCTCGCGGCTTCCAGTTGGTCGATTCTTATTTCATAGCTGGCCGGCGGATCGGTCTTCCGCTTCGAACGAACTTCGAATCGATAAATTCCAGGATCGCTGGCGATTGCAGAAATGAACTCAAAGCCGCGATCAGTCTGCGCCAGATCGCTCTGCGCAATTGTGTCGCCACTTGGCGCAAGAGCCGACACATTTAGGTCGATGCCAAGTTGCTCGACAACGACCCTGAGATACTGTTCAGCGCTTATCTGAACTTGATAGAGATGAGTTTCCCCGCCGGCGAGTTTGCGGGTCAGGGGTTTTCCTGGCAGGAGTAGTTCCGCGCTTCCTGGCGAAGCCTGGACGACGTTCGCGAAATCCGGGCCCAGTCGCACTCGCGCACTACCGGTGAGGAATACTCCGGTGATTAAGACAACCGACAGAATCCTGCCTCCGAAGGACAGCGATCTGGGTGCGACGAGAGACATAGGGTGAATGTTCCTTGACCGCGGATCATTTCATAGGCATTAGGTTGATTCAAGCAGGAATAGTGGTTGCCCGGCTTTGAATCCGCTCAATACGACAAAGGTCAGTCTCGACACCTGTAGACAGTTGGCGTAAAGGAAGGCTAGAGAGTTTTTCATAAGTGAAGCCGCCGACCGGGACGGAACACCGATCAGCGGCTCTGGTAAAAAATAAACAATCTAATGCTGCATTCCGGGATCAGCTTCCACCACAACTTTAGTCGTGAAATCCTTTCCGCCGACCGACAACTTCAAATTGTAGGTGCCCGGTTCGAGCAGCGGCCCTTGATTGAAGAACCCACCGAAGCCACCACCACCACCACCACCACCGCCTCCGCCGCCAAACTGCGGCAGGTTAGCGGGACGAGGCGGCGGATTGCCGCGCATGTTCCATTGCACCCGATTGAGTCCGACTTCCTTCGTGCCGGTGATGTTCCGCACCACCCGGCCCGTGTAATCTGAGATTGTGATCCTCACATCATCCGATGGCACGGACTTCAGGTAATAGCTGATCGCGGTTCCCGGAGGCGGGTTCACACCACGATAGAGTTTCGAGCCGCCGCTATACCGACTCAAACGAACGTCGGTTAGCCACTGCGTCGCCAGCCGAACGTCGAACAGAAATGATTCGGTGTCGAGCACTTTACTCCGCGTGAGCTGTTGCAGGGCCGTGATGTCGTCGAGGATGTAAATCCCACGACCGTGCGTACCGACGATCAGATCGTTGTCGCGCGGATGAATCAGCAAATCGTCAACCCGCACCGTCGGCAGGCCCGACATGAATTGTCGCCATTCGCGGCCGCCATCGATCGACACGTAAAGACCGTACTCAGTTCCCACAAACAGAAGATCTTTGTTTTTGGGATCTTCGCGAATCACATTCACGTTGCCGTTCGCCGGCAAATTGCTGACGATTAAACTCCACGTCGCACCGTAATCGCGGGTCACATACAGGTACGGCTTCAGATCATCCAGACGGTGCCCATCAACCGCGAGGTAAGCTGTGCCTGCATCGAAACGCGAAGGCTCAATCTTGCTTATGTGATACAGCTCGCCTGACTTTTCGGAGAGGACGGGCACCTTTTTGGAAACGTTGGTCCACGTCGCGCCACTGTCGCGACTGAGTTGGACGGTGCCATCATCGGTTCCGATCCAGATGATGCCGGGTATGGCCGGCGACTCAGCGATCGACACCACATAGCCGTAGCCGTTATAGCCGTCGTTCTTCGAAGCCATCGGCTCGGTGCCCTTCACACCCATTATGGAAAGGTTATTGCGGTTGATTCGCTTCGTCAGATCGGCTGAAGCAATCCAAGTGTCGCCCCGATCGAGCGAGCGGAAGAACCGGTCTCCGCCGGCGTAAATGATCCGCGGATTGTGCGGAGACAAAACCATCGGCGTGTTCCAGTAGAAGCGGAACTGCTCTCCCGGTGAAGGCACCGGAACGACATTCGACTGCAAATTGGCACCGCCGAAACCCTGTTGCGCGGCAAACTGAGCCAGAGCACTCTGCGGATCCGACGGCGTGGCCTGCGGAGAAGCACCGGGTGATGGCGACGCGCCGGGTCTCGCTCCACCTCCACCTCCACCTCCACCGCCGCCGCCACGCGGACGCCCGCGAGGCCGGATGCTGACACTGCGACCGGTCCGCAGATCGATCCGGCTCATATTTCCGTTCTGCGATTCGGCATAGACAGTGTTGTAGTCACTCGGATCCGCCATCGTGTAGAATCCGTCGCCTCCGGCGACCCGATACCAATCCGCGTTCGTGATGCCCGCGGGATTGCGCGTTTGGCTCGGCCCACCCCACGAACCGTTGTCCTGCAAGCCTCCATAGACGTAGTAAGGCTTACGCATGTCTACGCCAATCGCATAGAACTGCGCCGCAGCGATCGTGTTTATGAAGTCCCAGGTGACGCCTTGATCGTAAGTGACGTTCAGCCCACCGTCGTTGCCGAGGAGAATGTGATTGCCATTCTTCGGATCGATCCAGATGGCGTGGTTATCTACGTGTCCGACATTCGCCTGCATCGAAACGAAGGTCTTGCCGCCATCAGTTGACTTACTAAAGTTCAAGCCACCCACGTAGACGTTTTCCGGGTTCGAAGGATCGACGCGAATCTGGCTGTAGTACATTGGCCGGTTGTTCTCATTGCTTACGATGCGCCAGCTTTTTCCCTTATCGTCTGAGCGCCAAACACCTGACCGCTTTGGATTCGGTGTCGGTGAGCCAACTGGTGTCGCACTGGGCGAGGGCGTCGGCGTGGGTGTCGCCGCTCCCGGAGTCTGTTCTTCGCCACCGGTACCGGAGCTCGCGCCAACTTCCATTTGCGCATAGAGCACGTTCGAATTTGATCGTCCCAGATCCAAACCGATGCGGCCGAGAAGGCCTTCAGGCAATCCGCTGCCTTGCAGCTTCGTCCAGGTCCTGCCTGCGTCTGTGGTTTTCCAGATTCCTGAGCCCGGGCCGCCGCCATTAAATCCCCATGAGGTTCGTCGCCGTTGATAGGACGCCGCGTACAACGTCTTCCGATCAGACATGTCCATCACGAGATCGGTGAAGCCCGTGTCTTCATCGATGAACTTTGCCTTATTCCAGGTTCTGCCGCCGTCGGTCGTTTTATAGATGCCCCGCTCTTTGTTCGGCCCGAACAAATGACCAAGCACCGCCACGTAAACTGTGTTCGCGTCCTTCGGATCGATCACGATGCGGGCGATGGATTGCGAATCTTCCAGACCCATCTTCGCGAACGTCTTCCCGGCGTCCGTTGACTTGTAGATCCCGTCGCCAAAGCTCGAACTTTGCCGGTTGTTGGGTTCGCCGGTGCCTACCCAGACGATGTCCGGATTTGACGGCGCGATTGCGATATCTCCAATGGACGCAGACGAATAAGTGTCGAAAATAGGCTGAAAAGTCGTGCCGTTGTTCGTCGTCTTCCAGACGCCACCGGTCGCGAATCCGATGTAGCAAACGTAGGAATTCGTTTCGACGCACGCGATGTCATCAATGCGGCCGCCCATGCTGGCTGGTCCGATAGCGCGAAACACATATCGGCGCAGGAGCGGATCGTTCGACCAGTTGATGGGCGTCGGCGTGGGCGATGGGGTTGGCGTTGCCGTAGCCGCGCGCGTGGGCGCCGGCGTTTGTGTTGGCGAGAGCGATTGAGAGCCGGCGGGATTCTGTGCGCCAACAGCCAGCGCGCCCAACGTGACTGCGGTTAACGCGAACCCAACGATGGCGAGCAGCAGACCATGGAGCTCGCGAGTCGAACGACACGTGTCTTTCATAGGGAATTCCTTTCCGTCAGATGTGAAAGAAGTGCAGCCACAAGAACTGGCGGCTACATCGGAGAGCACGCGCTTTTCAGATCAGCAAAACGTTATGGCGGGCTCTTCCATAACAACTTCGGCGAACAGCAAGCTTCAAGCGCCGCAACATTTATCCGATCAGCGTCAGATAGTCAACGTTGATTGGATGTGCACGCGCATCTTGCGCGTGAGTTCACGGGCGGAGACCGGTGCCACGTCCTAAGACTGACAACACACCACGCTCCCACAAATCCTTGACGATAGAGACTAGCGAGACTAGAATCGCCCTCGACTCACGAATTTGGTTTTCCAATGCTGCCTCGAACGCAACGTCAAAAAGAAGTTCTCGATTACATCACTCGCTTTTTGGCGAAGCATGGGCACGAACCTTCGTACGCACAAATCGCGCGACATTTTGGTGTCAGCTCCAAGGCAACGATCGCCAAACATATCGCCGCGCTCGAAAAGCGCGGTCTCGTCAAACGCCAACATGAACCGGGTCACTTCACCCTCGCGGTGAGGTTTGAAGAAGCGGCGGCTGACGCAACTTGCGAGGTGCCGCTCGTCGGGCGTATCGCTGCCGGGCTACCCATCGATGCGATTCAGGATGTTGAGATGATTTGCGTTCCGCGCTTCCTGCTTGGCCGCGTTCGCCCCGAAAGAATCTACGCGTTGCGCGTCAAAGGAGATTCAATGATCGACGAGCACATTTGCGACGGCGACATCGCTTTGATCGAAAGCCGTAACGAAGCGCGCGATGGAGAGATCGTTGTTGCGCTCATCGATCAAGCGCGCGCGACGTTGAAGCGTTTGTTCCGTCGCGGTCAGGAAGTCGAGCTGCGACCTTCAAACGCGGCAGTGGAACCAATTCGCGTGCATGCTTCACGGGTCGAAATCCAGGGCATTTTCCGCAGCCTCCTCCGTCCCAGCGTCTAGCCAGAAAACGTGGAAATCTTAAAAAAATCGGTGAGTTTCAGCACTTTCGCGTCTGGGTGTAGAAAATGATTCTCACGCTGCTCCATCACGAGTCCCTGATTCAGGGGGCACAGATCCTGCAAGCTGTGGTGGCCTTGGGTTGGATGGCGCTCGGCTGTGGCGTAATCAAATTGTGGTGGCGTAAAAAGTAGTTCGCGTCTTACTTACCGAAGACGCCTCTTGACCGTCTGCTCCGTATTGCGTTCGAATTCAAACTTACACTCCCGGGCCTTTTTGTCTTCGCGTAACCCGACGAAGACCGGATGTCGCATTCGCTCGTCAGCCGTCCACTCAGAAAACTTTACTTCCGCGACCAGCTTCGGCTTCACCCATTGCACAGGTTCGTTTGTCTTGGGCTTGACTGCGAACGGACACTTTTCAGTTTTGAACGGCTGAAGGAGTTTATAAATCTCGCGGAGTTTCTGTTCGTTGAACCCGCCCCCGACATGAGCCACGTACTGAAGATTGCCCTCACGATATAGTCCCATCACCAGCGAGCCGAAGTGCGAACGCGCGCCCCGAGGTTGCGTGTAACCTCCGACAACAACTTCCGATCGCTGAACTGTCTTTACTTTGAGCCAATCTGAAGTGCGCTTCTGCGCGTACTTACTTGCAGCGCGTTTTGCGATCATGCCTTCCAGGCGAAACTTTGCGATCTCGTGAAAGAACGCTTCGCCTTCTCCTTCAACGTGGTCGGAATATTTTATGAAGGTCGCCGGACGCAGGATCTGCTCGAGCCTGGCTTTCCGCTCAACGACCGGGCAACCCATCAGGTCGTAGCCA
>DATEPC010000103.1:0-6042 GCA_035273405.1 Pyrinomonadaceae bacterium
GGCAGCGCCTCTTCGTATTCAAGCCAAAGCACGCGTAGCGATTTGACGCTAATGAAGTAACGCGTCTTGTTATTAGCTTTATCGATAAGGTCAATGACGTAGAGATCGATTCCCTGTTGTTTGTCCTTGCCTGCTGACGCCAACTTCGAATCGTTTTCTTTGTAACGCAGCAGCGCCTCGATACTGTGTGTTTGCTGGGACAGGAACTCGGCCGTGGTCTCCGCGCGCGGGGTAAATGGCGACCCATTGATGATGCCAAAGATGCGCTCGCCGTTCTTGACCAGGGTGAACTCAGTCTGAGCAGTCTTCTGATCGAGCCGGATCTTGTCCTTCTCGAACTTGTCGCCGGCGACGAACCGGCGCTGGTATCGGATCTCTTCAGCCCGGCCTTCGGCGGTCATTCGCGACATGCGTCCGTTCTCCGTGCCGGTTTTGCGGACCTGCGCAAGGCCGGGTCTTGTGCCGGCAACGATAATGACGCTTTCGCCAATTTGTTCAGCCGTAAAATCTTTCTGCGCCATCGCGGTCGCGGGCGCAAAAAAAATCGCGCCCAGTGCCAGCGCGGCCAAGACGCTCGAAATGATTGATTGAGGGAACTTCTTGAGATTCATACCTGGTTTTCGCGCCTAACTCTCTTATCCAACTCGCTTAGCCTTTGGGCGGGGCGGATTGTAGCACAGCAAACCACGGACACGGATGCGCGCCAAACGGATAGATGCGGAGGACAAACGCAGGGGATGTCCCGGGTTTGACATTAAGGTCGCCTGAAGTTACGTTGTTTTCGCTTCCGAAAAATCAAACTTGACGTGCGCGGCAGCGTGATTTAGCGAAAAATGACGCGCGCCAGCGCCGGTTTGGAGTCGCAAATCTCATGAAACGTGTAGGCATTCTAGTGGGACGGGAAAAGACGTTTCCCGAGGCATTGATCCGTAACATCAACGAGCGCAGCGAGGGCAAGGTCACGGCTGACTACCTTGTGCTCGGGGGGGTACGCCACGACGACCCGCCGCGTTACGACCTCGTAATCGATCGCATCTCGCACGAGGTGCCCTTCTATCGCGCCACGCTGAAGCGTCTCGCACTCGAAGGGACAATCGTCGTCAACAATCCGTTTTGGTGGTCGGCCGACGACAAGTTCTTCAATTATTCGCTGGCGATGAAACTTGGCGTGGCTGTTCCAAAGACGGTTTTGCTGCCGCAGAAGGATTATATTCCGGGCATCGTCAGCGAGAGTCTCCGCAACCTGGAATTCCCGCTCGACTGGCAAGCCATTATCGATTACGTCGGTTTTCCCTCGTTCCTGAAACCTTTCGACGGTGGCGGCTGGAAGAATGTTTCGAAGGTGAATTCGATCGAGGAACTGATTCGCGAATATGACCAGACCGGAACGCTGTGCATGACCCTGCAAGCCGCCGTGGATTTCGATCAGTTCGTGCGCTGCTACTGCATTGGTCAGGAAGACGTGATGATCATGCCCTATGATCCGCGCAAGCCTTACCTTTCCGGCGAGCAGTACGTTTATGATCCAAATTACCTTTCGCCGGAACTCAATGCGCGTGTGACGCATGACGTGCGGACGCTGTGTTCGGCGCTTGGTTATGACATCAACACGGTGGAGTTCGCGATCCAGGGCGGCATTCCCTACGCGATCGATTTCATGAATCCCGCGCCGGACGCGGAACTGGCATCAGTCGGCGAGTTCTATCACAACTGGGTGACCGAGGCAGTAACCAAGTTAGTATTTAAGCGGCTGGGTGAGCCGGTTGAGCGGCCGCAGTATCGTTGGGATGCATTGCTGAATCCGTCGCCGCGGAAACTGGATGCCGTCGCGTCAGCGTCCGAACAAGCCGGCCGCACGGTCAAGGCGAAGTCTGAGAAGAAATCTACGAAGGCTCGCGGAGCTCAAAAGTAGAGACGATCGCGTTGAAGTAGGACGATCGCGGCTGACCTTACTCGGAGGTGAGGGTGAGTCCCCGCCTTCGCGCCAGAAATTTCCGCACCACCAGGGCACCCGACCAGCCGATGATCGACGACGACGCCAGAGCCCAGCCGGCGCCGGCCACGATCTGATCGAGAAATGACCCGGTCAAAGCCACGAACAACGCAGCAAAGCTGACGCGCGCGGAAAACTGCTGAACGCGCCCGGCGCTCTCAAGCCAATTCATCCGCCGCAACTCAGAAGACAAATAGTTATCATCGTCGTTGAGACGCGAATAGTAGTCGGCTTCGGTGCCCGCCATCCGCTTGGTCGCGGCATCAGGCGCAACGCGCGCTGCGTCCCGGTAATGATGAATGACATGGGCGAGCTTCCCGTCACCCAAAGCAATCTCAGCCAGTCCAACATTCGCGCGAAATGAGTCCCTGTCGATTTCGATCGCGGAACGAAATGCCTTTGCGGCCCGCGCCGGCTGTCCGAATTCTGAGAAGCTTTCACCAACGCGCTCGGCCAAACGTGCGTCTGCGCCACCTCGCCGCAGAGCCAGCTTCAGTGCGGCGCCCGCACGTGCCAGCAAACGTGCATCACTAAAAGCGGAAGCTTGTGACCGCAGCAGCCGCGCGAATTCGTAAATCAGCTGCGGATCATGAGGCGCCAGATGAAGTGCCCGCCGAAACGCCTCAGCCGATTCACGCAAACGGCCCGCGACGCGCAGTCGGTTAGCGATTGCCCGCAGCAGTTGCCCGCGTTCGACTTCGTCATCAATTGCACCCGCAGGATTCGCGACCCGGTTTTCAATTCGGTGCCGCGCCTTTTCGTCAGCGTTTTCCAGCACGGACGGCGCGGCGATCCCCAGTCGACTCACCTGCTCGTGGAGTTCTTTCGGATCGCACAAGTAGTCGCGCAGCTCACAAGCGCGTGCGTCCAGCTTCTCCTCCGCAATCCGCGGAAAGAGCGCGCTAACCATCTCGCGGAACTTGCGGCCGCCGCTCGCAAAAATAAAGTTCCTGCCTTTGCCGCTGATCTCAATTCGGTAACGATAGCGAACAATACCCCCGCGACGCAGGGTGCGCACGGCCGCGACTTCGACGCGCTCGATCTCATCAACAGTAAGTTTCGGTCGCCGGCCGCGTGCGAGCCGCTCAAACAGCGGCAGCAGCCCTGAACGAAGCAGAGTAAAGCCGTCGAAATATAGCCGGTCAGTCGCAACGATTATTGGAATCACAATCCACGCGGAAGCCGCCACGACCAGCGCGGCCAAGTCCCGGTTTGTCCGCAGTAGAATGACTGAGACAAATGTCAGCAGTGCGGCAAACACGAAGTAACCCGCCGGGGAGACGCGAATGCTCGCCATCAAGTCGCGCTTCGCCGCCGCACCGCGACTGCACGGAGCATCGCGCAGCGTTTCGAGCAGCTGTTTCTGGGTTACTTCGTTCATAAAAAATCAGGGGTCGGGTTGGGTGAAGGTTTAGCTAAATGCCAAATCTAAAATCTCAAATGCCAGAGTCAATAATTTCTTAGCAGCAAGCTAAAACCACGCCGACGCTACACCCTAAACCCACCCCCTACACCCTTACCTACTTAGACGCGCATTCGACCGGCAGGTTCAGAGAAAAACTGCCCCGGGTTGCGCCGGGTTCAGTGTAACGCAGGTCGGCGATTTGAACGATGGTCTGGCTGAGGCAGTTCTCGTCCTGCACACGTGAGATAGGAAAGCGGGCGAAGTTGAGGAGAATCTTCGCGCGTCGATCCTCTGCGGCTACGTCAGCGAGTTCCGCGGTGCGTCCGGTCGGCTTTTCGAAACGCTCAATGGCGTCCACGGCATTATTTTGGTAACCATCTACTACCGTCGTCGCTCTGGGAAAGCCGACTTCGACCGGGAATCTGTAAATTGCTCGATCTGTTTCCGTCACACAAAGCCAACGCGTCGGATTTGCGAGCGTCGGCATCGTCGCAAGACGCACTACTGCTTCACCCCGTTGCGCCGCGATTTCCGTTGCCGTTGATCTTGCCTGGTGGCTGGCGAATGATTGTTCCGCCGACAACCCCACCCAATAGAGCACAATTAGAAACAACGCGGCGATGGCAACAACTCGTTCACGCCCACGAATCCACCCAAATACGCGCACCAGAATCAGTGAAACGATCCCGACGAGCAAAATCGCCCGGGCATACGCGATGTTGGCAAGGCTAGGGTCGCGACGGGCGTCAACGATGAAGCTCAGACTGACAAATGCGATCGCCAACACTGCCCACACCACCATCTTCCACTTACCGAGTTTGGTGGCGAGGAAAGCTGCTCCACCGGCCAGCAGTAAAATCAGCGGATCGACAATGAACACCAGGTCGCCGTAAAACCAGCGGTTGCTCCAGGGCAGAAACGGTCGGACGCCGTAGTTATTCGTCCAATCCATCAACGGATGTGTTGCCGTCGCAATCAGCGAAGCGAGCAACAATCCGCGAAATCGCGTCCGCGGTTGCGTGCGACGGAGCCGAGCAACGATGCGCTCACCCAGCCACATGATCGCGGGCAGGATGAACGCTAGCACAATCACACCGACGATTGAGTGGGTTATGCCGCGATGGTGGTGCAGGTAGTCCCAACGATCGCTGACGAAGCCAACGACGACGTCTGAGTCAGGACTGTTTGCGGCGAGCATGCAAACGGCCGTCGCCAGTGGCGACAACCGCTCAAGTCCCGCTTTCGCTGCGGTCAGTCCAACCAGTGTGTGGGTAAACGGATCCATGGCTGAAGCTCAATGACTGGAGCGCGAGCGTCTCGCTTGCCGTATCAATCGTTGCCAAGCAATGCAAGCGGGACGCTTCCGCTCCAGTCAGTTCTCGAATCTTAATTGGATGAGGGGCTCACAGTTGAAGATCCATTGGCGGAAGGGCCGGTAATTGTTTGTGCCGCTCGGGATCAATTCGGAGGAGTTCGCGCACCGCAGCGCGTGCGGCTGCGGACTCGGGAATCGGCTTGCCGTCCTTGTCTTTAGCACTGCGCGCGGCAGAGACCATGTTAAAGAGCAACTCGGCAGCTTCCTTTTTCTTGCCTTGCTTATCGTAAACCAGCGCCAGCCGCAGGTTCGCAGAGTCGGATGTTACGATCGCCGCGTTTTGTCTCGCCAGGTCGGCATACAACGCGGTCGCTTCATCGAGCTTGCCGTCGGATTCTTTCTTCTGCGCGAGGGCGAACTTCGCGAGCACGGCCACCTCACCGCTACCGTTACTTAGATTCGTCAGCTCGGTGACGCCCCGCTCGGGCTCTGTCACCAGGAGGCTGCGGGCGATGAACAGTTGCGCCTCGCTGCGATACGGATCGCCGTACTTGGCCACGACTTTCTGAAATTCTTCTATGGCGCGTTTAGCCCGTTCCTGCTCAGTGCTAAAAACCGGATCTTTCGAATTTGGTGGGGGCGCGGGATTAATTTCCGCCCGGGCGATTGCGATGGCGCGACCCATGGCGGCTTCAGCTTCGTCCGCTCGTTTCTGCCGCCAACTATAAATTCCGTAGGCAGCCGCCGCTAAGACGACCACCGCCAACAGCACATAAAGGACCTGTCGGCCCCGTCCCGCAGTACGGGTCGCCAGCCGGTCGGCCAGCAGCATGGTGGTGTCGCGAAACTTGTCGTGCTTCAGCTCGCGGGCGCGCTTCTTTTTGTAATTAGCCAAGCAATTTCCTCTTGCAAGTTCGCACGGTGACGCGCGTTCAAAAATGTGTATGATCGCGGAAACAGCGAATTTAACGGCGGGTCTGGTGGATGTCAAGCAGGCGCCGGTCGCAACTTTCGCCCAGTCCGCGTCATCAAAGTACCGGCAGAACGTAGTCATTTGGGCAATGTCGGATAGGGAACAAAACATCGGCCAAGGGAGTCTAAGGGAACGTCGGCACGAGCAAGCGCGGTCGAACGGTTTCAAGCTTGTCGCGCCAGACGGACCCGTTGGGGGTTTAGCGTGAGCTACGGAGAGCAAATCGCCCTTCGCGCCCAGGCGGAGTTGAACGAAGTTGCCTCGGCAGCTTTAGTCGGTGTCCGTTCGACTGCAGAAGACCTGTTCCTTGAAAAACCGGAAGACCTGTTCCTTGAAAGATTGAAGCGCGGCGAGGC
>DATEPC010000104.1:0-21365 GCA_035273405.1 Pyrinomonadaceae bacterium
TCTGCGCAATGATCAGATTGCGCAGAAGATCGTGAGTCATGGGTCGGGGCGGCGCGATCTTCTCAATCTCAAGCGCGATGGCGTTTGCTTCGTACGCTCCGACCCAGATGGGAAGCATGGTCTCGCTGTTCACATCTTTCAGAATAATAATCGGGGTGCCGCTATTCGGATCCATCATCAACGCCCGAATTTTGACCTCGATTTCCATAGGGAATCTCCCGCTTGCTCACTCGACTCCGCGATCACGCCGCGGCTAACGCTTCGCCGTACAGGCTGTTCTTTTTGACGTTGGTAATCCGAACCTTTGCCACTTCGCCGAGTTCTATCGATTGCTTAGGGAAGTTTACGACCTTGTGGCAGGTCGTGTGACCGGAAACGTCTGCTTCGGATTTCGAACTCATGGCTTCAGCCAGGACATTCACTTCACGGCCAAGATAACTTTCGTAAATCGTTTTCTGCTGTCGCCTTTGCAGGGCTTCAAGTTCCATGAAGCGCGCCGACTTCTCGTCCCTGCTGACGTCGTCATCCAGCTTAGCGGCGGGCGTGTCCGCTCGCTCTGAATACTTGAAGATGTACAGCGCGTCGTAGCTAACGTTTTCAACCAGCGCCATCGTATCGCGAAAGTCCTGATCAGTCTCACCCGGGAACCCGACGATGATATCACTGGTGATCGCGATCTTGCGCCGCGCATTCTTGATGACTTCGATGCGTTGCAGATAATCAGCCGCCGTGTGACCCCGTCGCATCGCGCGCAGGATGCGATCGCTTCCTGATTGAACCGGGAGATGCACCCAATTGCAGAGATTTTCGTGCTCTTCGATCGCGGTGACGATGTCAGGATGAAAATCGCGCGGAAACGAAGTCGCAAACTTAATCCGCTCAATCCCCGTCGCGGCGACGGCCCGCAGCAGACGCGAAAACCATGTCGCACCCTTGAAGCTCTCCAGCCCCGCTTCTGTTTTCGGCCGGTAGCTGTTGACGTTCTGGCCGATCAGATGAATCTCGCGATAGCCGTAATCGCTAAGTTGCCTGACCTCGTTAACGATGTCCGTCGCAGATCGACTCTTTTCCCGGCCGCGCGAAAAAGGAACGATGCAGTAAGTGCAGAACTTGTTGCAGCCCTCAATGATCGGAACAAACGCGACATATGGCGAGGTCCGCGCGCTCGCCGGCAAATCCCAAACCTCTGCCTCCCCGCGCTCGTCCAGATCAATAATTCGGCGCTCACCCCCGAGGGCCCTATCAATCAAAGCAGGGAGCCGATCCGTTGCGCGCGTCCCTACAACCAGACTTACCGAAGGCGAGTTGTCGAAAAGCGTTTGCCCTTCGAGTTGAGCAACACAACCCATGACTCCCACCACTGGTTCGCTGCCGAGTCGCATGCGCCGGACTTCACCAATGCGGGTAAACACTTTGTGCGCAGCACGCTCACGAACGGAACATGTGTTGAAAATCACGACGTCCGCTTGCTCGGGTCCGTTTGTCAGTTTGTAGCCTGCATCGCGCAGACGCACGAGTGCACGTTCGCTATCAGCGACATTCATCTGACATCCAAACGTTTCGACGTAAACGCTCGCGCTCATTTGAGTTTAGGAGATTACGGCCTGAGTCTAACAGATTTAGCTAACTTCTTTCTATCGATGACGCCTTATTCTCTGTCTTCGGTGAACACTCAGTATCTCTGTGTTGAGCTGTAATCAAGACAGCTTTACCAGAGAGACCCAGAGCGCCACTGAGACACAGAGAACAGCTAACCTTCAGGCCATGGGTGCTAGGACGAAAAGGCACGCAAGGTAAAAATCTCATGCTGCTTGACGCGTTGAAAGCGTCCTAGTAGGATCGCCGCTCGCTTTGACACTCCTGACTCCCTTCTAGGGCGGCAGACTAACGGAGAACGAAAATGTCTTTTAATAAGATTACTCTGGTCGGCAATCTCGGTCGTGATCCCGAGTTGCGCTACACGCCGCAAGGAACTCCCGTTTGCAGTTTCAGTCTCGCCACGAACGAGCGCCGCAAGGATAAAACTACCGGTGAGAATAACGACATCACCACTTGGTTTCGCGTGACGCTTTGGGGCCGCCAGGCCGAAACCGCTTCTCAATACTTACAACGCGGACGCCCGGTTTACATCGAGGGTCGATTGCGCGTTGAAGAGTGGACGGATCGTGATGGCAAGCCGCGTCACACGTTAGAAGTACATGCGACGGACATGCAGTTCATTGGTGGCGGTGGTGCGCGGGATGAAGGTGCTCCGCAAGCTGCGAGAGCGGCGGCGGCGCCTCAGGACGCGCCGATGCAAGCGCCCGACATGAACGATGACGACGTGCCTTTCTAATAGGTCCTGGACTTTTAGAGGCGGGCGTTGCCCGCGAAGGTTTAGAGGGGCGGGCGTTGCCCGCCTTTTGTGCAGGCAATCGAAAATCAACCAGTCACGGACTCAGCAATTCCCCACTTACCCATCTCTCTGAGCTTTGCATAACGGCGTGTCAGCCGCTCGCTCGGATTTGAGCTTACGGATTCGGCCAGTCGCGAGCAGAGGACGGCATCGAGCAGCTTCGCCGTTTCGTCGTGAGATTTGTGAGCGCCTTCCTTTGGTTCGGCGACCACTTCATCAACAAGTCCCGCCCGCTTAAGATCCTGGGCCGTCAGTTTCAGTTCTTCTGCGGCCCGGGCGGCCTGTGATGAATCTTTCCAGAGAATTGCGGCGCACCCTTCCGGAGAAATCACCGAGTAGATCGCGTTTTCCAGCATCAGTACCTGATCGCCGACGCCTATAGCCAGCGCGCCTCCGGATCCGCCTTCACCGATAACGGTCACAATGATCGGCACGTTCATCTTGGCCATTTCGCGGAGGTTGTAAGCGATCGCCTCGGCCTGGCCCCGTTCTTCCGCGTCAATGCCGGGATATGCGCCGGGTGTGTCGATGAAACAGAAGATTGGCCGATCGAATTTTTCAGCGAGCTTCATCGTACGCAAAGCCTTTCGATACCCTTCGGGCTTGGGCATTCCAAAGTTTCGTATTTGCCGCTGTTTTGTGTCGCGCCCTTTCTGATGCCCGATGGCCGCGATCGGCATTCCATGAAAGCGCGCAAACCCACAGACGATCGCCGGGTCGTCTGCGTAACGACGGTCGCCATGGATTTCCACGAAGTCTTCCAACAGCCGCTCGATGAAATCCAGCGTGTAAGGCCGATCCGGATGGCGGGCAAGCTGCACGCGCTCGAAAGCTGTGGCTGGATTCTGTTGAGTGTTTTTGTCCGCCATTGTTTAGTTGGATGCGGCAGCGGCGCGCACCGGCGAAGTATGGCCTTCCCAATGAACTTCGCAACCGAGCGCGCGCAAAGCATCTTCTAGCTGCGTGCTGCCCGTAACTCTTAGTGATGGATGCGCGCGCATGCGCACCCGCGAGCCGTTGGATAGCACCTCGAGGAAGACGTCGCACTCACCGCGAGCGTTCTCTAAAAGGGTTTTAACCGATTCGCACATCTTCGTCAGTTCGGCCTGGACCGGCAGACGAATTATAACCTCGGTCGCTTTCTGCTGAATTGCCTGATCGAGTTCATCCACCTTATCGATGATCAGTGACGTTGCGTCGTCATTGTTCTCAACGCGACCGGATATCAGGACGACAGCTTCGGCCCGCAGCTTGTTGCCATGCCTGCGAAAGGGTTCGGGCCAGGCGACGCATTTTACAGTGCCGGCATGATCTTCGAGTTGAAACAGAGCGAATCGGTCGCCCTTCTTCGTCGTGCGCAACTGCAAGTCTTTAATCAGCCCCGCGACCCGGGCCCGCATGCCACTCTCGCTCGCTGCTAATTCATTTGAAGCCGACGCGCCCAATTTCGAAATCGTTTCACTGTAATCATCCAGCGGATGCGCCGTAATGTAAAAGCCCAAAGCCTTTTTTTCCGCCGCTAACATTTCACCCAGCGTCCATGCTTTCACATCGGGTCGCACCACTGTCGCGGCCGCTGTGGGAGCGGGCGTCGCACCGAACAAATCATCTTGCCCGAGCGCCCTGGCTTTTTTCGCGCGCGCAGCGCCGGCCAGCGAGCTGTCAATTTGTCCGCACAACGCAGCGCGCCAAAGACTTGTGGGCGTGTCACCCTTCACGGAATCAAACGCGCCGCTGCAAACCAAACCCTCCAGCACACGCTTGTTGACGCAGCCTTCCTGAAGGCGTTCGGCAAAATCAGTCATCGAATGGAAAGGCCCGCTCTCCCGCGCTCTAATGATCGCGCTGACACTCGCGAAGCCAATTCCCTTAATCGCCGCGAGTCCATAGCGAATGGCGCCTTTGAGAGGTGTGAATCCCACATCACTCTCGTTAACGTCCGGCGGGAGCAACTCAATCCCCTGCCCTCGCATTTCTTTCGTGTACTTGAATACCTTGGCCGTGTCTTCGATTTCGTTTGAAAGCACGGCGGCGTAAAAGTGTTCCGCGTAGTGCGCTTTCAAATACGCCGTCTGAAAAGCCAGATACGCATAAGCAACACTGTGCGCCTTCGGGAATCCGTAGTCGGCAAATTGCCGCATCAGAGAAAAGATTTGCTCCGCCTTGTCTTTCTTGAATCCGCGTGCGACCGCCCCGAGAATGAACTTCTGCTCCTGCTCGGCCATCTCCTCCCGGTTCTTCTTCCCCATCGCTTTGCGCAGGCTGTCGGCTTCGGCCATCGTGTAGCCGGCGAGCTTCTGCGCCAAAAGCATCGCCTGCTCCTGATAGACGATCACGCCCTGGGTAGTGTCCAGAATCTCCTTCATCTCGGGCACGATGTAGCGCACGCTTTTCTTGCCGTGGTGCCTTTGAATGAAGTCGTCGACCATACCGCCGTCGATTGGCCCGGGGCGATAGAGCGCGTTAAGGGCGGACAGGTCCTCGATGTTCTTGGGCTTAAGCTTGCGACACAAGTCCTGCATTCCGCCGGATTCAAACTGAAAAATCGCGTCCGTGCGGCCCTCGCCAAACAGTTGCATAGTCTTCGGGTCGTTAAGCGAAACCTTTTCCCAAAGGATTTCCTCTGTAAGCGACTGCTTTATGCTCTTTAAGCAGTCGCTTATAATCGTAAGCGTATTAAGCGCAAGGAAGTCCATCTTAAGAACGCCCACCTTCTCAAGGTCGGACATTTCGTACTGCGTCGTGACCTCGTCCTTGCCTGAGACGGCGATGGGAATGAGTTCTTCAAGTGGTTCCGGGGTGATGACCACCCCCGCCGCGTGCACCGAGACGTGACGGGCGCACCCCTCCAGCCGGCGCGCCAAATCGATTAAGTCACTCACCTGCGGATTTGTTTCCATCGATTTCCGCAGTTCGGGGACCTGTTCAATGGCTTGGGTGATACTCACGTTACGACCGCGCACAGGCGGCGGAATCATTTTGGATATGCGATCGACCTCGGTATAAGGCATGTCGAGGGCGCGTCCGACGTCTTTTATGGCAGCGCGCGAAGCGAGCGTTCCGAACGTTACAATCTGGCAGACTGAATCGCGGCCATAAAGCTCGGCAACGTGATTGATGACCTTTCCACGCCCACGCACACAGAAATCAATGTCAATGTCTGGCATAGATACGCGTTCGGGGTTAAGGAATCGCTCGAAGAAGAGGTTGTACTTTAAAGGATCTACATCAGTGATCCCCAGACAGTACGCGACCAGGGATCCGGCTGAGGACCCACGTCCCGGCCCTACCGGGATTCCATTTTCCTTCGCGTACTTCACAAAGTCCCAAACGATCAGGAAGTAGCCCGCGTAGCCCATGCGCTTAATGACCTGCATCTCGTGCCACAGGCGCTTCTCGTAATCCTCCATCGGGCAGGCCAGCGTCCCATCCGCATATTCTCCGTCCCAGACGCGAGCCTTACGAGTCTGATAACCGTCCCGCACGACCTTCTCAAAGTAGTCGTCCGGCGAAAGCGCTTCGCCCGCGGGGATCGGATAGTTCGGCAGGTAGTTAATGCCCTTCGGGAGCTGTAGATCGCACATGTCGGCAATCTCGACCGTGCGATGCAAAGCGTCGGAGAGCTCGGCTCCGAAGATCTGCCACATCTCATCGGGCGAGCGAACGTAGAAGTTCGGCGTCTTGTACTTCAGACGGTTTTCATCGTTAACCGTCTTGCCTGAGCCAATGCACAGTAAGAGATCGTGCGCGCGGTGATCGTCCGGCATCAGGTAGTGCGCGTCGTTCGTCGCGACGAGAGGTATTCCCGTCTTCTTTGAGAGTTCGACCAGAGGCTTTCGTATGCGGGCCTGCGCTTCCAGGCCATGCTCCTGAATCTCGAGGAAATAGTTCCCTTTCCCCATGATGTCCTCGAACTCAAGCGCCTGAGTGGCGGCGTCTTCGAAACGATCCTGCGCTAACAAAGCCGACGGCACGCCTGACATACACGAGGAAAGCGCGATCAGACCCTTGCTGTGTTTCGCGAGCAGCTCTTTGTCGATGCGCGGCTTGTAGTAGAAGCCTTCAGTGAAGGCTTTGGACGTCAGGCGTGAGAGGTTTCTATAACCTTCGAGATCTTTCGCCAGGAGAATTAAGTGATGATTTCTTTTTTCCCCTGCAGCGGCGCCGGCTCGATCTTTGCGGCTACCGATGGCGAGATAAGTCTCGCATCCGATAATCGGCTTGATCCCTTTCGCCTTCATCGTGTTGTAGAAAGTGATCGCGCCGTACATGTTGCCGTGATCGGTCATGGCGCACGCGTTCATGCCCAGCGTTTCCAGGCGTTCGGAAAGCGGCTTGATTTGGATTGCGCCGTCGAGCAGGCTGTAGTCGGTGTGAAGGTGAAGGTGAACGAACGGTTTTCCCTGCGTCATCATTTCCTGCGTCATTACTCCTGGAAAGCCTTCAGTTATTTACTGGAAAGCCGGCAGTGCGGGAACTGCTTCTCTGGCGGCACACACTATATCACGTGCTCTGATACGGGCAAGTGAACAAGATATGGGAGGGAGTGATTTATTGCGGGGAGGCATTATAGGCCTTAGTTTCGGTTGGGAATCGACAAAGTTCTTGACAGAACCGAGCTCAATCCCCTTAGATAGATCGTGACCGCCGGCCGAGCTTCAACCGCTCTTACTTCCACACCTAATGGAGACAATGCAATGAAAGTTAATCGAAACACGCAGATTCCCAACTTAATAGTTTATGCAGCGCTTTACGTTGTTATTTTCGCCGTTTGCATCGGGGTATTGATTACCGACCCGGAAAGCCCAACCAATTGGCTCGCATACGCGGCCATGATTGGATCAGTTTTGGCAGGAGCGATTAAGCTCGCTTTACATTCAAGGAAGCAGCAAAAAACTGCCTGAGAGTAAATCTTCGAAATGCGGTGTGAGGTCGGGAGCAGTCTTAGACGGTTCCTGACCTTTTGTTTTCTTGAGCCTCCCTATGGCCGGACTAATACCCCTTTGTCGCCAGGATGCGGGACCAGGGCGTCCGCGCTCCCAGATTACTCCCACTCAATCGTACTCGGTGGCTTGGAGCTGATGTCGTAGACGACGCGGTTGACGCCCTTCACCTCTGAAACGATACGGGCGGAGACGCGCGCCAGCAGGTCGTGAGGCAGGCGGGCCCAGTCGGCGGTCATGCCGTCGACGCTCGTCACGGCGCGGATCGCGATGACTTGTTCATAGGTCCGTTCATCGCCCATCACACCGACGCTCGAGACGGGAAGTAACACCGCGAACGCCTGCCAGACTGCGGCGTACATTTCGGCACGACGGAGCTCTTCAATGAAGATTCGATCGGCGGCGCGCACCAGCCGAAGACGATCTGCGGTGATTTCGCCAACGATCCTTACCGCCAATCCCGGACCAGGAAAAGGATGCCGTTGCAGAAGCTCTTCGGGAACGCCAAGCTGAGCTCCGATCAGACGCACTTCATCTTTGAAGAGCTCGCGCAGCGGCTCGATGAGTTTCAGGTTCATTTTCTCCGGAAGGCCGCCGACGTTGTGATGACTTTTAATCGTGGCCGAAGGGCCGCGGACGGAAACCGACTCGATCACGTCCGGGTAGAGTGTTCCCTGCACCAGGAAGCCCACGCCGCCAAGTCTCAACGCTTCACGTTCGAACACTTCGATGAAAGCCGCGCCGATGCGCTTTCGTTTCGTCTCGGGATCCGTAACGCCGGCTAGCGCCGAAAGAAACTCGCGACTGGCATCAACCCCGACAATATTCAATTTTGTTTCCTGGCGCAGGAGAGCGAGCGTGGTTTCAAACTCCCCTTCCCTGAGCAGGCCGTTGTCGATGAAGAAGCACATCTGCCGGTCGCCCACGGCGCGGTGCACCAAAGCAGCGGCGACCGAAGAATCGACTCCACCCGACAAGCCGCAAATCGCGCGACCCTTTTCGCCGAGAGTTTCTCGAATGCGCTCAATCTGCTCTTCAATCGCGGCCGCCGGCGTCCAGTCGCCCTTGCACCAGCAAATCTCAAAGAGAAAATTCCGCAGTATTTGCGGGCCGAGCGGCGTATGCGCAACTTCCGGGTGAAACTGAACGCCGTAAACACCAACGGCCGGATTCTCGAACGCGTTAATCGCGCCTTCAGTGTTGGCGGTGACTACGAAGCCTTCGGGCACAGCCGTGACGTGGTCGCCGTGACTCATCCAAACGTCCATCTCTGGCGGCAGGCCGACAAACAATCGGCTGGATGGATCGACAATCTGAAGGCGCGCGTAGCCGTACTCGCGGGTGTTCGAAGGCTGTACAGTACCTCCAAGTTTGTGCGCGATTAGTTGCAGGCCATAACAGATTCCCAGAATGGGCGCGTGGCCGTTGCTCAGCAGATCGTGGCTCAGGTGCGGCGCGGAATCATCGTACACAGACGACGGGCCGCCGGAAAGAATCAGGCCTTTCGGATTGCGGGCGTGAATCTCTTCGGCGGGCGCATTGAACGGAAGGATCTCACAGTAAACTCCAGCTTCACGAACGCGACGCGCGATCAACTGAGTGTACTGAGCGCCGAAGTCAAGTATGATTACGGTTTCGTGAGTAGACTTCCGCAAAAAAAGAAAACCCCCGCGGTGACTTGCACGTCCAAAGTAGCCGAAGTTATACGGAACGCGAATTATAGTGTGCGACTTGTTAATCGACAAAGACCAGTTCGCTTTGTGAGTACTGGTCCACAGTGATTTGTAATAGTGACACCGCGGCTTTAGCCCGGTGTCCGGTGGAGGCAAGCAACCTGAAACCGTTTAAACGGTTTCCCAATCTGATGTGATCGCCACGACGCCGCGCTAAAGCGACGGCGTGAATTAGAAGTTTGGCGCGCACCATTTTTCAAACAGGCAATCGCACGCCACGGCGCAAAGACGCTAAGGAACGAAAGAACAGTCGCAAAGAATCGCAAAGTTAAAAACGGAAAACGTCCCAATCATCATGCATCGGAGATTTCCGCACCTTAAATCGATCCTCGCCTGCTTCCTGCTGCTTCTATCATGGGCAGTGCCGGCATTCCCCAGCACGCCGGAACTGGTCTTATCTCAGCCTCTGACTTTGCGTTGGGTGTACGGCAAAGACAAGACAACCAATTTCACGCCGGCGACCGACGGGAAAACCATTTACCTCCCGTTGAGTGACGGAACGTTGGTAGCGCTAAACGCTTCGGACGGAAAACTGCTGTGGAAGAGTGAAGCCGGCGGCAATTTCTCGGCGGCTCCAACTGCGGATGAAACGACGCTTTACCTTGCCACGGAATACCCCACCGGTGACGGAAGCGCCGTGCGCGGAACTTTGCGCGCGCTGAGCAAAGATACCGGCATCACCTTGTGGATGCGCACACTTCAAGCGCCGCTACGTGGCCGCCTGGCGGCGGGACCCAGCGCGGTGTTCGCAGGCGCGGCGAACGGCGTAGTGAACGCATTCGACAAACGTACCGGCGCTACCATTTGGGCGAATAGTTATGGCGACGAATTCGACTCGCAGCCAATGCTCGACGGCGACCGCTTGTACATCGGCAGCGTTGGCGGCTGGCTACGCGCGTTGAATCAATCAAACGGCGAGGTGCTTTGGCTCGTGCGCACGCGCGGCGCGATTCGCGGTCCAATTGCGGTTCGTGAAGGCGTACTCTTCTTTGGATCCGATGACGGGCATGTGTACGCAGTGCGTAACGACCGCGGCAAAATGGTTTGGAAGCGGCGCACCGGCGCGTCGGTCCAGGCGGTAGCCGTCGTCGAAGACGGCGTGCTTGCGTCTTCGTTCGACAATTTCGCTTACCTGCTTTCGTTAAGACACGGCTCAGTCCGTTGGCGACAGTTATTACCGGGGCGAGTGCCGGCCCGGCCGGTCACTGCTGCGGACGGCGCGCTCTTCACGCCACTGTCCACCGACAGCGCGATCGTTCTCAATTTGAAAGATGGAAAGCCCGTGAACAGGCTGCAGATTGGCCAGGAGAACAGCAGCAGCGCCGCGCCCGTGGTGGTGCAGGAAATTGTCTTTCTGACGACGGCGCAGGGCTTGATGGCGTTTGGGGCCAGCCGATAGAGGAGTTGCTGAAGAGTTCGGCGAAGTGTGTCAGTACCGGGAGCGGACCGGGGTCCCCCGCGGGCAACCCGCGTGGGGTGGTCGATGCGACCGGATCCATCGTCATTGGTCCGCCTCGCTACCGCTAGGGGTACTGACAGGAGCCTTTATCCTGACGCCGGCGTCTGGGATTTAGCTGAGAAGAGCCGGAACAGCGGCGCCAGGCCGCTCGAGAGCAGCCCATGCGCCAGGTAGCCAACAACCAGACCCAGCAGCACCCACTGCGAATACAAATAGATCAATCCAAATAACGCAATCAGGAAGATCACGTACCGCGGACTCAACCTACGGCCGGCGCCTACGGATTTGAAGCTGGTGAAGCGAATCGTGCTGATCATCAACACACTCAGCGAAGCGACCAGTACCAGCATTCCGATCGCGCGGACTTCGAAACGTTGGGTGTAGCGCAGCGGAGTCGGCGCGAAGTGCACGATGGCCGCAATCAAACATCCGGCGACCGGAATCGGCAAGCCGACGAAACTCTTCTTATCGACTTTGCTGGTCCCCTCGGCCATCGGACGCGGGCGCATCGCCTGCACGTTGAAGCGGGCCAGCCTGAAGCCGCCGCAGATGACGTACATGAACGACAGAAACCAGGCGAGCTGCCGGAGGTTAGGCCAATCGCGCAAGGCGTAACCATAACCCCAGGCGTAGGCAAGCATCGCCGGCGCCAAACCGAAAGAGACCACGTCTGCCAGAGAGTCGAGCTGAACGCCGATTTCGGTCGTGCTCTTTGTCATGCGCGCGATGCGCCCGTCCAGGGTATCGCAAAGGAAAGCCAGGCCGATGGCAATCGCTGCATGATCGAAGCGCACGGTGGCTTCAGCGACGGCCCCACGTTCCAGCAGGCTGAAACCACTCATCGAGGCCATCAGCGAATAAAAGCCCGCAAGGATATTAAGCGACGTGAAAAGCGAAGGGATGACGTAGACACCTTTTCGCAATCCTTTGCGCGCAGCCGGCGACGGCGCGACACCCAAATGGTCCTGTCTGCGAAATCGAGAAACGTTCATTGTTTAATTCTCCCGATTATTGTGACGCCGCCACGCACGCGCATACCTTTCTTGACGACGACCTCGACACTGGGCGGAAGCAGCACATCCGTGCGCGAGCTAAACTTGATCATGCCGAATCTTTCGCCCAATTCTACTCTGTCCCCTTCCCGCTTCCAACAGACAATTCTACGGGCCAGAATGCCCGCAATTTGCGAGCATTTTACCCGGATGTTGTCGCCGTCGAGGGTGAGCGTGTTTTGCTCGTTCACATCGCGGGCCCGCTCATCCGTAGCCATCAGAAACTTGCCCTTCTTGTATTGGATCGCCGTGATTTTGCCGGCAATCGGCGCGCGGTTTACGTGCACATCAAGAGGCGATAGAAAGATGCTGACCAGCGACTCCGATCCGACTTCAGGTTCACCACACCTTACCAGGGTTACGCGTCCGTCGGCGGGGGCAATGATGATGCCTGATTCGGTTGGAATCGTGCGCCGCGGATCGCGAAAGAAGAAAGCCATGAAGGCGGCCACAACAATGAAGGCGATCGCAATCCACCACAGTCCGAACAGCATCGGAATAATTGCGAGCGCCAGAGGCACCGCCACCCAGGGAATTCCATCACGAACCATATTGAGTGGCCCAGACTTTAGTCTGGGCTGTCAATCGTCAGTTGTCAGTCGTCAGTTGGAAAAGAGATTCAGCTGACAACGGACCACTGACTACTGACAGCACCGACGGAAGTCGGTGAAACCTTTAAGAAACAAAACGGGGGCGAATCCCGACCGGCGTCGGGAATGTGTCGTCCCCGTCTATCGAGTCTGCGACTTGCTGAGCCAATAAACGCGCTCAACTATTGTTACTAAAACGAATTAGTGCTCGGTGCTGGCATGCTTTTCGTGCTCAAGCATCAACGAATACATCTGATCTTTGATAGCCAACTTTTTCTTTTTCAACGTCGTCTCTTCCAACTGTTCTTCATCGCTGGGATAAGCGAGGGCGGATAGCTCACTCAAACGCTGTTCGTATCGACCATGTTCCCGCACCAGCTCGCGGAACTCAGAGTTGGTCATCATTAACTGCTGTTTCACAGAATCCGCCGTAGTCGTGTCCATTTCAGGAATTCTCCTCTCGAGTTGTTAGTTGGAAAGAATGACCGCGGTGAGAAATTCTCACGGGGCTGTAGCATGGGCGAAATGGTAGCCAATTTAGCGGGCCAAATCAAGGCGTCTGTTCCAAAGAAACTGCCATTAGCAGGGCATCTTCCACAGGAGTTTTATAATAGTGGCGGCGGCGGCCAATTACTTCAAACCCGCAGCCACGATAAAGTTGGTGCGCCCGGTCATTTCCCGCCCGAACTTCCAGAACCGCCTGCCGGCAGTGACGCTGGCCGCCCCAGGCCAGGGCCGTTTTCATAAGCATTCGGCCAATGCCGCGTCCGCGAAATTCGGGCTTAACGGCCACGTTGTTGATATGAAGTTCATCGGCCAGCTCACGCGCGACGATAAACCCAACAATCGGGCGCTCGGCCTCACTTGTGGAACTGCCGACTCGCGCGACCAGCATAAGCGAGTTAGTGACGGACTGTAATTCGGTGTGATAAGCGTCCCAGCCCCACGGGCTGAGATTGCACATTTCTTCGAGGGCGACGACTTCAAGCAAGTCATGCTCAGTCATGCGGCCGAGCGCAACCTCCGTCTCTTTCGCAACCTCCGTCTCTTTACTGGTTCGGGCGGTCTCAAGCATGAGTTTTTATTTCCGCGTCCGAAGCGCGGACGTAATTCGCACGCAGTTCTTCAGGATCGATCACATTCCCCTTGCGCCACAGTTGAAACGCCAATCGCGCGACGTTCTCGGCCAGTCGTGGCGCCGCCGGTGCCAGCATCCACCCGTTCGCGTCTGGTTCGCGAGCGCCGGCCTTCAGCTCAATTCCCCTCGCGCGCGCTTCGCTGCGGATTAATTCCACCTGGGCGTGCGCACCTTCGCCCGCCCAAGTCAACTGCGAATAGCTGCCGTATTTCGCAATCAGCGCAATAGGACTGATGTGCGCGGGTTCGTCGAGCGCCTGTACGTCGTCGTCGCGCACGGCGAACATTTGCGCAAAGACCTCGCCGCGCCCCGCGGGCAGCAGCGCGACTGTGCTTTCACCCAGGCCGGTCGCGTGTGATACCGCAGCAAGCGTCGAAACGCCGGCGCACCTGCGATCGAGCGACATGGCAAGCGATTTCGCGGTGGCCAACCCGATTCGTAACCCGGTGAAACTTCCGGGGCCGATTGCGGCCGCGAGAAGGTCAATCGCGGACAACTCGACTCCGGCTTCTTTAAGAATCGCGTCAATGTTTTCAATCAAGTCTTGCGAATGCGAAGACGACGCGTCGCCCGGCCGCGAGGCGAGAACATCTTTACCGCGTGCGATGGCGACACTGCCGGCGCGCGTGGCCGTTTCGATCGCAAGAATGATCGGTTCAGTGGACAAAGAATTTAAACCCTCGGTTGACATACGTAAAATGCGGGCGCAATGATCTTAAACCAGAAAATTGCAACGCGCTAAATCGTTTGACGCGCAAAACTTCTTATTATGCGAATTGGAGTACTCACTGGCGGGGGAGACTGTCCGGGACTGAACGCAGCCATTCGCGCAATCGTGCGATGCGCGACGCGAGGCGGAGTCACGGTGCTCGGCATTCGAAATGGCTACCGCGGACTGGTGGAAAACGAGATTGAAGAGCTGACGCGAGATAAGGTTATAGGGATTCTGCCCCGCGGCGGCACGATCCTCGGCACCTCGCGTTTCAATCCACTTAAAGATGAAGTCTCTCTGTCAGCGTTTAAGGAAAACTTTGCCTCACACCAGATGGACGCGCTGGTCGTGGTCGGCGGCGAAGGTTCGCTTTCGGCCGCCCGCGATTTGTGGCGACATCACCAGATTAAACTCGTTGGAATCCCGAAGACGATTGACAACGATGTTAGCGGGACCGATTTCACTTTCGGTTTTGACACGGCCGTGACCATCGTCACCGATGCTATCGATCGTCTGCATTCGACCGCTGAATCTCATCACCGGGTGATGGTGGTCGAGGTCATGGGCCGTCACACCGGGTGGATTGCCGCGTACGGCGGCATCGCGGGCGGCGCTGACGTCGTGTTGGTTCCCGAGCATCCGTTTCGTATTTCGCGCGTTTGTGAATTGCTGGCCCACCGTAAATCGGAAGGGCGCGCTTTTTCAATCGTGGTAGTCGCGGAAGACGCGCATCCGCACGCGGACGAAGTCTTCCTGAGTAAAGAGCAGTATGCGGCGATTTACCGTCACGATCGTCTGGGCGGCATCGGTGAAGCGCTGGCGGCAGAGATTGAACGAATCATCGGAATTCAGGCGCGCGTCACCAAACTTGGATACGTGCAGCGCGGAGGTTCCCCGACACCGTTCGATCGGATTTTGGCCACGCGGTTCGGAATTAAAGCCTATGAAATGATTCAGGCCGGTGAATTCGGCCGGATGGCTGCGTTGCGCGGAAACACGATTGTGTCAGCTTCATTGGATGACGCCGTCGGAGAACTCAAGCGACTGGACGAAGAGATTTATCGAATCGCCGAGGTGTTCTTTGGCTAAACTGTTCGACAGGTCGCAACTGATTTCTTAAATTGCCGTAGCGATAAAACTGGCCGCGTGAGAAGCGAATCTTCACGCGGCCTTTTAGCGCCTACTGCCTTCTTACGGCAGCGCCTCGATCACTAGGTAGAACCTAAATGGTCCGGTCTTCTGGACCCCGAGCAGGAACTGAACGTTGATGCTCTGGCCGTCCGCCAGCCCGCTCGGCAACGGCAGGATTACGGTGGTATTCAAGCCGCCGCCGTTGGCCGCCGTTACATTCGGCGGCTGCTCAAGCGTCAGACCTTTGACGGTTACCGTGCACAGAGGGGGCGGCGCTCCCGACGGCGTACCCGTCGCGGAGCAAGTGACCGAATCATTCACCCCAATAGCCGATTGATCCGAAGATGACCGCAGACGCAAGTCGGCTAACGCGCCAGACGGGTGCGTGGTCATGTCGATTACGCGGAACCTAAGCCGGGTAACCGTGCCGCCGGTTTGATTTACAACCCGCCGCCGGATGGTCATTGTGCCGAACTGCGACGCGTTGGCAGGGTCGGACGGTGATGGATTCCGAACCCGATTTGGCGCGCTGGCGTCTGAAACAGTAGCGTCGAGGAGCACAAGATTCACTGCTGGATCGCGCTTGATGGGCGACGACAGGTTCTCAGGGCCTGGGCTACCTAAACGCTGGCCGGCTGAGGTGTTCGCTCCAATCGTGTCGGCGAAAATAAAGTCCGCCGCATTGTCTTGCGTATCGCGCGGCCGCCCCGGCGTTGGGCAACCGGCCTGGAACACGCAGATCTGTCGGAAGAAGGTGTGTTCGAGATTCTGAGCAAGGTCCGCTGGAGCCAGCGGCGAATAACCTGTGCCTTCGCGGTACAGCGTGTTCGTTTCAGTGTTCGGCCCGACCGAATCCAGCCGATTCGTGGTATTGAAGTTCGCCGCATTGTTGGTCCGGAATACCGCCAGGGCGGTGTTGTCCGGAACGTCCGTTGTCCAGGTGGCGTCGCCCGTCGCGGAGGTGCCGTCGCCGGCTGGATAGGTATCCAGCGAATAGCCGCTTGTATTCGTGCCCAGGAAGTGTTCGCGGGCCGGAATGATGGTGCCGTTTGGCACGTGGAAGACTGCCACGCCGCTCGAGGTCGCTACGGCCCATCCCGCAGAACCATCGGTGGTCGTCACAAACACATCCTGATCCGTGGCGTTGTAGAGTTCGATAAACTCGTTGTTCGCCCGTGCGGCTGGGTTGGCGCCCGGTCCGCTCAAACGGAACTCGCTAATGATGAGCTGGCCGGCCGACGCTGTTTCGTCATCGTTGAGGATGGTTCCGACTCCGGTCCCGTCGCTGATGGTTGCATCCGTCGGGCTCTGCAAGAGAACGTTGAAAGTCTCGTCAAGCTCACCTGCCGTATCACCGTTAACCAGCACCGTGATCGTCTTCGTCGTATCGCTGGAAGCAAAACTTAGCGAACCCGAATTCGACTGATAATCATTGTTCGCGATAGTCGCGCTGCCGTTCTGGGTTTGGAAATTCACAGAGGCCGCGCCTGGACCGGTCTTCGTCACGGTGAAGGTGAAGCTCGTCGTGCCGGCGTTCCCTTCAAACTGCGGCGTCGCGTCGCTAATGCTGAACGAAGGCAGGGTGATGCTGACAGTCGCGCAAATCTGCTGATTGTCCACCGTCGCACAGGCAGACCCGGCGCTCGACGAAGTTGAAGTAAACGTCGACTGAGACTGGCCCGAGGTAAACGAGTTGCTGGTGGGCAACATGTTGCCGTTCGTTGCACTGAACGATGCGTTAGGCAGCGGGACATTTGTGATGCTGTCGGCGCCCGCCGATGTATCTGTCATGTCCGCGGTAATCGTGGACGAACCTCCAGGCGTTACCGAGGTTGGCGAAGCGGTAACGCCAAGAACGATCCACGGATCAAAGTCGGCCCCGGTGCCAACTACCGCTCCGCAACCCGTGTTGCCAGGTCCGGCGTTGCAGCCCCACCAATTCTTTTCGAGATCGACTGTCTGGTTATTCGGATTATCGATCGCCGTCGTCGTCGAGATGATCCGGTTGAAGTTCGCCACGGCCGTCAGCGGTGTAGCAGAACTGTTGGTCAGCGAGATACCCGTGGCAAAGCCGGTCACCGTTGACGTAGTCATGTTCGCATGCGTCATCGGCCCAATCATCTCCAGGCCATTGGTGCCGGTGCCGGTAATGGTCGCGCCCGAAATCGTCGCCGTCGCATCGACGTCGGGGTTACTCGGTCTCAGGTTGTGGATTTTGACGCCCGTGCCGGACGCGACGGTGATCGGCAGACCGGTAATGTTCACGGCAATCGGACTGGTGTCCGTCGGGAACGTCAGATTCGATGTGCCGACCGGATTGAAATTTAGATGGTCGGTCAACAGAACGCCGGCTACTTTGGTTCCGACAATCGAGTTCGTCGGGCCGAGTGTGATCACATTGCTCGTGGTCGTGGTGGTCAGACCCACGCCATAGTCAGTCCCCGTGATGGTGTTGTTGGTGATCGTGGGATTGATGGTGTTTTGAATTGTCACCATCAAGATTCCGAAGTTGTTAGGCACGGCGCCGGTCTCTGCGCTGATCTGATTATTGTTCAGAGTCAGCGAAGTCGCCGCGCCAAACTGGAGCCAGTAGTCCACGCCGCTGGCGTAGCTGTGAATTTCATTGCCGGACATCGTCCAGGTTGCGGGCCCGGCCAAATTGAAACTGCCACTGGTATGCAGCCCGGTCCAGACGCGCGTCATCTTGTTGTCGGTGATGTCGGCGTAGGCGCTGTTGCGCAGGTTCACGGCATAACCGAAGTCAAAGTTGCCGATGCTGTCAAACCAATTTCGCGTAAAGACGCTGCCCATCGACGCCACGGCCCCTGAGTTTTGCAGTCGAACGCCGACGCCGAAGTTCTTGATGATGTTGTTCCGGACCACGAGCGAATTGATCTGTGTCAGCGGACTGTGATTAGTGATCCCGTGCGAAGCATTGCTGTCGTTACCGCTCTTCAACGTGGTGCCCGTTACCAGCGGATCGTCTCCATCAATCGTGAAGCCATCGACGGTGACATTGCTCGCGGTGACGGTGAAGACCGCATTCTGGGCGCCGTTAGTGACAACAAATGCCTCGGCCACACGCACGCCAGAGCCCGAGACGCTGACGTTCGGTCCCTGCAACGTCACCGCTTTGTTAACTAACGGGTTTTCCTTGTAAGTGCCGGCAAAGACGATTACGGTGCCGCCGGACTGTACGCCGTTGATCCCGCCTTGAATCGTGGCGAACGAATCGCAACCAAACGCGGTGGCGGGTCCGCCGGCATCGGGATCATCACCGATCTGCACGCTGACCCAATCGTCATCCACATAGACCGTGGTAAACGACGCGCAGACGTCGTCGTTTGTGATAGTCCCTGCGCCCTGCGGATCCAGAATCGTTGCATTATTCGCGCCCGACAGATTTACGAAGAACGTCTCATCGTTTTCGAAAATCGTATCGCCATTAACCTGCACCGTGAACGTCTGCGAAGGCGCGTTTGGAGCGATCGTGACCGGAGTGTTCGCTACACTGTAGTCTGACGTCGCTGTCTTAGCGGTACCGTCAGCGGTCTGGGCATTCACGGTAATTTCCTGATAAGACAGGTTTGACAGGCTGACCGTGAAATTGAAGTTGGTGGTGCCCGCATTGCCTTCATTAAGGGTGACGTCGTCTATCGAGATGGTCGGCTGCGTGTCCTCGTTCGTGATCGTGAGCGTGGCCGTATCCGGTCCGGCGAGTGACGCGCCCACCGGATTTGAAAGCACGACTTGCACGGTCTCGTCTAGCTCGAACTTGGTATCGCCATTGACCGTGATGGTAATGGTGCGGTCCCCGGCGACTCCGTTTGGCCACTGGAGTGTTCCAGTCGGCGAGCTGACCGAATAATCATTATCAGCAATGGTCGCGGTGCCATCGTTGATGGTGTAGTTCACCGATGCCGCGCGATCAGTTCCCCCGGTGCGCGAAACCGTGAAAGTTACTGTGTGCGAACCGGCATTCGTTTCCGCATCGCTGATCGCCGTTTGCGTGAACTGAAGCTGCCCAGCGGCAAAGGACCTGGGCGTGAAGCACTGCGAGAATTCCGAAGTGTTATTGGCGACGCTGGTCGCGGTCGCTGTTATCTGATCGCTCAGATTGAGCGTCGCCGGAACGAACCTCCAGCCGCCGAGACCATTGGCATCGGTAGTCGTGGTTGTCGATCCGAGATAGGTCTTCCCTTCACCATTACCTGACGTGTCACAAGTAGGATTCGCGTACACGTCGATCGTGAAGGTCTGGTTGACTGCGGAGTTTAACGTTCCGGCGATCACGTGCGGAGGTCCGACGACCGCCGATTGGATTACCGGGAAGTTCTGCAGGGCATTCGGGCCGTTGTCCGCGTCAGGCGCAACATCATTGGCGGTCAAGCCATCGATCGGTCCCAAATCGATTCCCAAATGCGAAACCGTCGTGCCGTTCGAGAAGATCGAATTACCACGGATTGCGTTTCCGATGCCTGCATCCGGCAACGACACGCCATCGTTTCCGTTGAAGGCAATAACATTCGCTTCGCCCGCAGCCGTGCCGCCGATCGTGTTGAAGACGGCACTCACGCCGGTCAGATGTATGCCGTTTCCCGAATTGCCCAGCGCGCTTACGCCATCGGCTTTGGTGCCAATGTAATTGCCCTGTACGACGCTGCTGTTGAAGTTCGTGAACAGGATTCCGTGGCTATCGTTGCCCGAGAGCAGATTGGCGAGTTGTGGCGTACTTCCGCCAATGATCATGTTGTTGCCGCCCAACACGCCACTTCCTGCATTCCCCAAATCGAGTGTGCCGCTGACATCCGTGCCGATGAAGTTACCGTTGACCGCACCGCTGGATTGCAGGCCGTGGTCGGTGAATCGGTTGATGACCAGGCCGCGGACGATCGACGATCCATTTGAGACCACCAGACCAGTCGTAGCGACCCCGGCACTGGAACCTTCCAGTTCAATTCTGAGCACGGCGTTGGTGCTCGTCGCGGAAGTGTTCACCGCAGCGTCCGTCTGCGTGTAACCATCGACCGTTGTTTCCTGAGTCAGCGTCGGCAGGGCCGAGGTCGGCAGAATCGACCACCAGCTATGCGGCCAATCCGGATCCTTGTCGAGCGGTAATGCAGCATCGTTCGCGGCCGTAGTCACAAGCACGTGAGTCACGTCATGGGTTACCTGATTCGGCACCCCGTCATCCTTGTAGTAGAAGTGGCGTGCGTCATCAGCCGGAATCGCAAAGTTAATTGCCGTGGCCGCGGGACTCGCGTTCGCGGCGTTGATTGCCTCGCGGAGAGTGCAACCGTTACCACTGCCGATGGGCAGGCATAGGTTATCGTCGACCGTGTCGGCCGTAGTATTGACAACGAAGCCTCCCGACGGAACGTCGTCGTTCGTTATCGTGCCAACTGCCTGACCATCAGCAATCGTGGCGTTCACCTGACCGGACAGATTCACCAGAAACGTCTCATTAGATTCGAAAACACTGTCACGGCACACGAGAATCGTAACCGTCTGGGATGTCGAGCCGGCACCGGAAGCCGGGAACGTAACGACACCGCCACTCGCTATGTAATCGACGCCAGGGGTGCTGCAATCGGCTCCAGAGGTTGCCGGGTTTGCACCGCCGGTATCGTCCGCAGTCTGGTATGTGACGGTCGCTTGTTCGGCGGTCGTGCCCGACTTCGTGACGGTGAAATTAAACGCCTTCGTCAGCGGCAGGCCGGTGCCTTCCGTCGTAGTTAGATTATTTATCGAAAGGCTTGGGGCCGCATCATCATTCGAGATCGTACCGGTTCCCTGCGGGTCAAAGATCGTCGCGTTCGACGGCGCAGTCAAATTCACGACAAACGTTTCGTCAAGCTCGTATTTCGTGTCGCCGTTAGCCTGCACCTGGAACGGTTGCGAGGTCGTGCCGGCCGCGAAAGTAAGGATCGTCGGGCCGGCGCTGTTGTAGTCTGCATCCGCAGTCGTAGCCGTGCCGTTCGCGGTCTGCGCGGTGACGCTGATCGGCAGATAGGATGCGTTTGAGAGACTCACCGTAAAGTTGAAGTCGGTCGTTCCACTGTCCCCTTCAAAGGCCGTGACATCGTCGATCGAGATCGTCGGCTCCGTGTCGTCATTAGTAATCGCGCCGACGCCTTGTGCGTCCAGGATGGTCGCGTTCACCGCTCCCGAAAGGTTAACGAAGAACTGTTCGTCAATTTCAAACTTGGTAT
>DATEPC010000105.1:0-11145 GCA_035273405.1 Pyrinomonadaceae bacterium
TTGAAACTGGCGCCGCCGACGAGAGCGCCGTCGACGTCGGAAACGGCGAAAATCTCGGCCGCGTTCGAAGCTTTGACCGAACCGCCATAGAGAATTCGAACCCTATCGCCCGCTTCGCCATAAGCTGCCTTCAATCGTTCGCGCAGCGCCGAATGCATTTCGCCGATGTCGGCAGTAGACGGAACTTTGCCAGTACCGATCGCCCAGATGGGTTCGTAGGCAACCGCAAATCGCTCCGGAACGCCGGCAGCAGCCGCATCACCGTGGGGAAGCGAAAAATCGAGCTGGGCCGAAACGGTCCCAACCGCGTTGCCGGATTCCCGAACCGCGTCGCTCTCGCCAACGCATAGACTGACGCGAATTCACGGTGATGTGCGCAAACGCGTCGAGACGCTTTTAATGAAAGAACATGGGTGGACGCAGACGGAGGCGGCGCGCTCGCTCTCGCAAATCGCTGCCACGCTGCAAATGGACGTCGAGCCGCTGCTCGCCGCACCAGCCGCAACCATGGTTGAATCGTCTGAAACGGGAGGCGACTCGGTCGCTGTTTAGTACAAAGACCGCAAGATCGAGCGCAGTCGAGCGTTCAACGATGTAGGGAATACAGCGACGGCCGCGTCGCAATGTTTTGAGAATGCTGAACGATAAAGACATAGATGTGCTGATTGGACGCTACGCGAAGGGCGCGGCGAAAGGCACACCTGTCGAACATCCTGACGCGGATGAGTTGAATGCCTTTGCCGAGGGTGCGCTTCCGCCGTCTGCCCGGCAGCGTTATTTGTCGCATTTCGCCGACTGCGATGACTGTCGAAAACTGGTGAGCCAATTGGCGGTCACGACCGGGGCCGGCGTGGAAGTTCGCATTCCCGCTTTCGAGCCCGTGCCTGAACCGTGGTGGAAAAAACTCAGCACAGTCTTCGCGATTCCGACGTTGCGCTATGCCGCCTTCGGTATCGTGCTGTTGGCCGTGGGTGGAATCGCTTTTCTTGCCTGGCGCCAACCCGCGCAGCGAAACCCTGAGATAGTCGCGCAGCACCAACCGCAGACCAGTCCAGTGGAAGACGTGAAGCCGGCGTTAACTCAAGAACCTGGGGTTACTCGCAACAACGAGAACACCCAGCCGAGCTCAAACACGCCGATCCCGCAGCCGACAGTTTCGTCGACGTCCGATCAGAATAGATCTGGACTGACGACCGTGAGTCCGCCGCCGCCTCCGAAATCGGCGGACGACGTGCTTGCCGCGAAAGATGCCGCGCCCGTCGTGGCCGGCGCCGCTCGCAGTGACGACGCGGCACGCGCGCAGTCCACGCCGTCATACGCGCCCGCGCCGACCGAAACGTATAAGATAGAAAGCCGCGAGCGGGCCCAACAGAGTCCCGGTCCCGGCGGACCGCGCCGCAGTGACTCGTACGACAAGTACAAGACGATTGACTGCGCACAGACCGGAGACTTTGCCAAAGGTCGCGATGAAGATCGCAACCGGACAGCGGCGAACCAGCCCGCGAGTGAGAATAAGCAGGAAGATTCAAGGCGCGCGCGGACTGAGTCTCAAGTTGCCACCGTCAGTCCCAAGAGTGTTGGAGAATTGCGATCTGAAGCGCGCAAGTCAGCGGGGACCCGCTCGAGTTCCGAAGAAACACCTGAAACGCGTTCGGTCGGCGGCCGCAAGTTCAAGCGCCAGGGAAACGCCTGGGTCGATTCCAAACTAAAGTCCTCAATGTCCGTCCGAACTGTCGGTCGCGGTTCGGAAGAGTTCGACAAACTCGATTCCGGCCTGCGTTCGATCGCCAAACAGCTTAGCGGCGAAATCGTCGTGGTTTGGAAGGGCAAAGCTTACCGAATACGATAAATCGTAAATTGTAGGTCGTAAATAGACTTGAACTGTTCGCGGGTCGTTGTCGTAACTATTCGCGAAGCAGTTGCTAAACCTTTTCCATTTGCGGTTCACGATTTACTATTCACCAATATGTTTTGTCCATCTTGCGGAACTGAAATCACGGCCAACCTACCCTATTGCAATCGCTGCGGGGCAAATCTAAGCCTGTTGACCAGCCAGCCGCAAAATGTCCAGGTCAGTCTAACGAAGCCGATCCTGATTATTGGCATCGTACTAACTCTTCTCACTCTGGGCGGCTTTGGCGGGATTATTTCAGGGACAATAGAAATGGTTAAGAGCGGGGCCGGAAATATGGCGCCGGCAATTCCGATCTTCGGCATGCCTACTATTCTAATCATTGACATTCTCTTGATCCGCCAGTTGTCGAAACTAATCAACGCCGCGCTTTCACCGGGACAGTTGCAAGCCAGGCAACCCCTGCCCCAAATTCAGAGCGATCATAGCTTCTCGCGACCAGTGACGCGTCTTGAACCTGGACGCAGCGTCACCGAAAACACCACCCGTTTTCTGGAAAATGACTATCGCGCCCCCGTTGAACCACAGCCCGGCGAGAAGCAAAACACCTAATTAACGCGAAACGGTTGCGGGCGACTATCGCCATTGATAGAGTTTGTCGCGTCTTGGCCTGAACTCTGGAACAGAGGTATGACCGTATGCGGCTGCCCTTGAAGAAGCGTGCACTTTTTCTGTTAGCTCCGATGGTGATTGGAATAGTGTGCCCCGCTGCGCACAGCCAGCGCCGCTCCGCGCCAGTGCGCGGCAATCCCGACATTCCGAAAATCGTCGCGGAAATGAGTGCCCGTCGAATCGAAGCGAGCATTCGCAAACTGGTGAGTTTCGGCACACGTAACACGCTCTCGGAACAGAATGATCCGAATCGTGGGATTGGGGCCGCGCGCGACTGGCTCTACGCAGAGTTTCAAAAAGCAGCGGCTGAATCAGGCGGACGTATGACGGTTGAGAAGCAGAGTTACGAACAGCCGCGAGCAGCGCGAGTCCCACAACCGACAATCGTTACGAACGTAGTGGCGACGCTGAAAGGGACGCAATCTGAATCGACGAATAGGATATACGTGGTCAGCGGCCATTACGATTCAATGTGCAGCAGCCCGACCGACGCGAAGTGCGACGCGCCCGGCGCGAATGATGATGCATCGGGAACCGCCGCCGTGCTTGAGATGGCGCGCGTGATGGCTAAATACAAATTCGACGCGACCATTGTTTTCATGGCCGTCGCCGGCGAAGAGCAGAGCCTTTTGGGCGCGACTTACTTTGCCGAACAAGCGAAAAAAAACAATATGGACATCGAAGCAATGTTCACGAACGACATTGTCGGCAACACGCTCGGCGGGAATGGCGTGCGCGATCGGCGCACCCTGCGTGTCTTCTCGGAAGGCGTGCCGTCGAATGAGACCCAGCAAGAGGCGACGACCCGTCGCAGCGTTGGCGGCGAAAACGATTCACAGTCTCGTCAGCTCGCACGCTTTATCAAAGAAGTTACGGATCGTTATGTGCCGAACATGAACGTCCTGATGATTTATCGTCGCGATCGCTACGGTCGTGGCGGAGATCATCAACCGTTTCTCGAGCGCGGCTATGCCGCGGTCCGTTTCACTGAACCGAACGAGGACTATCGGCATCAGCATCAGAACATCCGCATCGAGAACGGAATTCAGTACGGCGACCTGCCCCAATTCGTGGACTTCGGGTACGTCGCGAATGTCGCGCGAGTGAACGCGGCGTCACTAGCGATGTTGGCCTCGGCGCCCGCGCGACCAAAGAGCGTGACAATGACGACGGGCCTTTCAAACGATACCGAACTGAAGTGGCATGCGAACACAGAACCGGATGTGGCGGGCTATGAAGTGGTCTGGCGCGACACGACGGCCGCGACCTGGACGAACTCGCGACCCGTCGGAAACGTCATGACTTACACTTTAAAAGGAATGTCGAAAGACAATTACTTCTTCGGCGTGCGCTCCGTCGATAGTCAAGGGAATCGCAGCCCGGTGACGTATCCGCGTCCGGCGGCGCGAACTCAGACGACGCCGCGACCCAGTTCACGCCCCGTTCTGCCGTAGCCTGGGATGAGGATTTACTCAACCAAAACAGGTTTCGCAGCGTCTAAGACCATGTAGCGGATAATCTTCGTTTCTCAAGACCGGTTCAGAAAGTCAGCAAAATGAATCAGAAAAAGCCTGGGACGCACACATCACTTCTCAAACGAGTGACTGCCTTAACGTCAGCACTGGCGCTGCTCATTACAAGCTTTGCGGCCGTCAGCGGCCAAAGCTTGAAGTCAAAATCCAACGCGAAGGCGGGAAAGCTCAGCGAAGAGCAGCGCATCGTGCATGTCCTGAACCGCCTGGGATTCGGCGCCCGGCCTGGGGATGTTGAGCGTGTGAAAGCAATCGGGCTCGACAACTATATTGAGCAACAACTAAATCCTCAAAAGATTGACGACTCAGCGACGGAAGCGAAGCTGCAAAACCTGACGGCGCTCCGCATGACGACGCCTGAGTTGTACGAGAAGTATCCGCAGCCGGGCCAGTTGCTGCGCGCGCTGCAACAGCGTGGAGCGTTGCCGGAGGACCTGGCGGCGGCCCGCGACAATCGACAACAGAATCGCGCGAATCCCGACGCGCCAGGAAATTCAAATCAGCCGAAATCGGGTGAATCGATGTCCGGCGAGATGCAGGGCCCGCCGAGCATTCCGGCGAATCCTAATGCGGCTGCGAACCCAATGAACAATGCTGAGTATCGCCGCGCCGTTTACGCTTACTTCAAAGAGAACAATTTGCGGCCGCCGCAGTTCATCACGGGCGAGCTTCAGATGTCCCGCATTCTCCGCGCCACCTACAGCGAGCGGCAATTGCAGGAAGTGATGGTCGATTTTTGGACAAACCACTTCAACGTGTTTGCGAATAAGGGCGCCGATCGCTGGTTATTGATTTCATACGATCGCGACAGCATTCGCCCGCACACAATGGGCAAGTTCCAGGACCTGCTGCGCGCGACCGCTGAAAGCCCGGCGATGCTTTTCTATCTCGACAATTTTCAAAGCGTGTCCCCAGACGCGCAACAGCAACAGCGACCGGCCCAGATGCAGCGGCCTGACCAGGTGCGGCGCATCGATCCACGTCAGCTCCTCATGTCGAACAATCCCCAGCAACAGATGCCGCAGCAGACACAGCGTCCACGGCGCGGCATCAACGAGAATTACGCGCGCGAATTGATGGAGCTGCACACGCTGGGCGTTGACGGCGGCTACACGCAGAAAGATGTGCAGGAAGTCGCGCGATGTTTCACTGGATGGACCATCTTCGCCCCGCGCGGAGCGGGTGCGGCCGCCGCACAACTAACGAACGCAGGTGGCCGCCGCGCTGAACGGCTGCGCGAGAATGCGGGCACGTTCTATTTCAATCCGCGCACACACGACGATGGCGAAAAGATCGTGCTCGGCCACAAGATTCCGGCGGGCGGTGGCGTGAAAGACGGATTGATGGTGCTGGAGATTCTGGCGAAACATCCTTCGACGGCGAAGTTCATCGCGACAAAGCTTGCGCGCCGGTTTGTTTCCGACGAGCCACCGAAGTCGCTGGTCGACCGAGTGGCGCAGACCTACACAAAGACTGACGGCGACATTCGCGAGATGCTGCGCACGATTTTCCTCTCGCCTGAATTCAATTCGTCTGAAGCTTATCGGGCCAAGATCAAGCGGCCCTTTGAGCTGGCCATCAGCGCCGTACGCACGCTGGGCGCCGAGACGAATGGCGGCCCGCAATTTCATCAATGGATTGCGCGCATGGGCCAACCGCTCTACGGATTTCAAACCCCGAATGGTTACTCAGATATGGCCGAGGATTGGGTGAACACCGGCGCGCTGCTTGAGCGGATGAACTTTGCGCTTGCGCTGGCGAGCAATCGCATTCCCGGAACTCGGACGGATCTATCACGCTTCGTTGGTGAGATGGCTAAGGACAAGACGATCGACAAAGAGAGACTACTCGATCGATTTGCGAGGTTGATTGCCGGCGGCGAGATTTCGGCGAAGACCAGAGAGAGTTTGCTGAAGCAGCTTAACGATCAAATCACGGTTCCGATGATGCCGGCGGTGCAGACCGCGTCATTAAAGATTCCGCAGAACCCGTTCGAAGAGGGGTTCCAGCGCGGCAATTTCCCCGGGGGTGGTGCGCAACAGAATAATCAGCAGCAACAGCGGCAACAGGCCGCGAACTCGAACGCGGCGGCAATTGATAATCCGGTCGTGAAGCTTGCCGGGCTGCTGCTTGGTTCGCCGGAGTTTCAAAGGCAGTAAAGAGTACTTTGTACTTGGTGCTTTGTACTTAGTGCTTCGCATCTGAGTGTGTTTTGAAGAGAGCAGCTACTTTCGAATAACATCAAAGTACAAAGCACAAAGATCAAAGTACAAACAGCGTCGATTTAGGTGGGTTCAAGAACATGAACAGAAGATACTTTCTTAAATCAGGCAGCATCGCGTTGGCATCGTTCGGCGCGATGGCGGCGACGCCTTCTTTTTTGCGGCGCGCGTTGGCTGACACGGTCTTGAAAACCGGGCGCCGCAAGACGCTAATCGCGATTTTTCAGCGAGGCGCCGTTGACGGGCTGAACATGGTCGTTCCGTTCGGCGAGAGCGCTTACTACGATTTGCGGCCGAACATCGCTATCGCGAAGCCCAATGGCAGCGCGGAAGCGGCCATCAACTTGGACGGTTTTTTTGGGCTGCATCCGTCGATGCAGTCGTTCAAGTCGCTGTGGGATTCGAAGCGGCTCGCGATCGTTCATGCGTCGGGCTCGCCCGACAACACTCGTTCGCATTTCGATGCGCAGGACTACATGGAGTCCGGCACGCCGGGGGTGAAATCAACGCGCGATGGATGGCTCAACCGCTACCTGCAAGCGAAGACCGATAGTTCGAAGTCTCTGTTCCGCGGTGTCTCGATGACGCAGCAGATGCCGCGAGCAATGCAGGGGCGCGCGCCCGCGATCGCAATGTCGAATCTCAACGACTTTCGGATTCGCGCCGGGCAGACTTCGGCTTCCGTACAAGGCGGCTTTGAAGAAATCTACGACCAGGCTGTCAATGACACGTTGCACGGCACCGGCAAAGAAACTTTTGAAGCGATCAATTATCTGAAGCAGGTGAACCCCGCGCAGTACAAACCGGAGAATGGCGCGACTTATCCTGCGAATGGTTTCGGCAACGCGCTGCGGCAGACTGCACAGTTGATCAAGGCCGGCGTCGGCTTGGAGGTCGCCTTCACGGAAGTCGGTGGCTGGGACACACACGTGAACCAGGGAAACCAGCAGGGACAGTTGAGTAACTTGCTGCGTAATTTCAGCTCAGCAATTGCGGCGTTGCACACAGACCTTGGTCAGCGGATGGATGACGTCGTGATCCTTTCGATGTCTGAGTTCGGCCGCACCGTGCGCGAGAACGGGAACCGTGGCACCGACCACGGTCACGCAAACGCGATGTTTATCCTCGGTAACAGCGTGCGTGGCGGGAAAGTTTACGGTGACTGGCCCGGACTTAAATCAAACCAGCTTTACGAAGGCCGTGACCTCGCATTGACCACGGATTTTCGAGATGTGTTTGGCGAAGTCGCTGAGAAGCATCTTGGAACGACGAACCTGAAGGCCGTCTTTCCGGGATACGCGGGAGACAAGTCTAAGTTTCGCGGCGTGCTGGGATAGAAACCGAACCCAGCAGTAAAGTGAGATGGGCGGCCTTCACAGAAGCGCTGCCCATTTTGTTTTCTCCATTCCGTTTCTCACCCCGCTACGTGTTCTTTTCGTGTCTAGCTCGAACGGTGAAACCGAATATCGCTAGCAGCACGCCGGAGATGACTGCATAAGCTGCGATCAGCCACATGATCCTTACGAGATTCCGAACCGAAAGATAAGGGCGTGACAGGAGAGCGACGATGACTGACAAAGCCAAGCCGCACAAGAAAGAAACAACGCCCGCTAACGCCAATAGCCATGGGGTCGTTAGAAACTTTCGCAACTGAAAGGTGGCGCCGGTTTGGAGCACTCCGGTGGCGATGGGCCACGCCGCCAAGCCGACGGACAAGGGTAGAAGCCAATCCGGGTATTGCCAAAGCAATAAGAGTCCCCATACAACGCCAACAACCGCATCCAGCAGCAAGAGCCAACCGGTCTGTTGCTCGACCCAAGTCCTCCACCCGGCGACCAAACTGCAGCCACCGCCGACAACCCCATAGGCGCCAAAAAGGACAAAATCGCTATGGTGGCCAAAAAGTTCAAACATGAGACTTTCGGATTCTACTTTCGCCGACAAAACGAAAGTCACGATCCCGATAACAATTCCAGTCAGACCACGCACCAGGAATGCCCAGCGAATCAACCTTGGCGCGTTGCTCTTTTTACGCAACTCATGGACTGGCTCGTCCGATTTCCACAGCGGCACTGGCGGCGCGGGGGCCCGAATCGTGGACTGCAGCGGCGAGCGTATCTCGGCCGGCCGCTGGGCAGGACTCATGATTTCTGTCGGTGGTGGAGCTGCGGGAGCGCGGCGTGTTTCCGCCGGATCATAGGGAGCCGACAGAACTGCGCCATCCATCAGACAAAAAACCTGTGCGTCATCAGGATAGGTGCGATTGCAGGTGGGACAGCTCTTCACGTTTGCCGAAAGGCCCCCTGGTTAGCTCTTCCGCCTGCCCGTGTAAACGCCCGCGAAATTGAAAGAGTTGTCGTCGTACGTTCCGGTGCCTTCCCAAAAGCTCGCGCCGTGAAAGTTCTCGGCTTTGGCCCAACGCACGCGAAACTTCCCGGGACCATCCGTGATTATAACCATCGCATCGCCCTTGCTGCCCGGCGGGCCATAATCGATCAGACCATCCTTTTCCGAGTTGCTAATCAGCGTCGGCGTGGTCTCAAACGTGTTCGCGTCGACCCTGGTGATAACCAGCTCCCAAACACGCGGGCCTTCGTTGGCGATCCAGGTGCCGTTTAAATCTCTTGTCCCCGTCGAGGCGTTTGAAGTCTTCGAGTCGGTGGTCGTCATCGTGCCGCTTGAAGGATTCCCGGCAGTGTTTGGTTGATTCGCCGGTTTTTTCGTACAGGCGAAGCAGGCGATTAGCAGAAGCGTTACGACAATGGCTTTGTTCATGTGTTGTCCTCAGCGTTCGTCATAAAACGAGGCAGCTTATACAAGAGCCGGGTTTGCTGCGTCAAATCCCATCCTCCGATCGAGCTGAACCGGTTCGACCAGGTCGCCACCGCTCCCGGTACTGACCTCATCTTTGAAGCTCACTTCACCACAGCCACAATTCTTAGCGGCCCGCCGCTGCCGCCGCTAATCTTCATTGGCAGTGCGATCACGAGAAAGTCTTTGGCGGGCAGCGCGCTCATGTCGCCGACGTTTTCGAACGCGGGGGTGTTCTTAGCGAAGAGAATTTGGTGACTCTCAAACAGCGTTGATTGGCCGTAGTCGATGCTGGGCGTATCGAGACCAATGGCCTTGATCGATTTGTTCAGCGTCAGCCAGCGCGCGGCGTCCGGATGCAGGCCGGGAAAGTGAAGCTTCGCAACCGCTCCGGCGCCTCGTTCGTCTGTGCCCATGTATTTCAAGCGATCGGGCCAGTGCTTTGCGAAGCCGGTTCGCAACAGGACGACGGCGCCATTCGGAATCGGTCCGTTCTGCGATTCCCACGCTGTAAAGTCGGCCACGGTAACCTGGTAATCGCGATTCGCTTCGCTCTGTTCGCGAACGTCAATCACAATTGCGGTGCCGATTAGCTGCTCAACCGGAATTTGATCGACGGTGTGCGCGCTGACGGCGAAATGTTTCGGCGCGTCGATGTGTGTACCGCCATGTTCGGGCCCCGAGAACTTGTTCGCGGCATAGTAGAAGCCCTGCGGTGTGTTTCCATCGAAGCCCTTCTCGAATTTGAAGCCGTCTTCCGTCGGCCAATAGATTGTTTGAGCATCGAACGGATGGGACAGATCGATAATCTTCGCGCCTGTGAGATCGATCTTCGGCGCCGGTTCAGTTTTAGTTCTCAGTGGTGGATATCCTCGCGCGATGACTTAACCACAGAGCAACTGTGTCGTCAGTCAAGAGGGTCAAGCGGTCCTCCATGATGTTTGAGTTTTGATCATGATGTTGAGAATGGTCAGCAGTTTGCGCATGCAAGCGGTGATGGCGACCTTCGGGGCTTTGCCGGCGGCGATCAATCTTTGATAGAAGCGCTTGATTGTTGGGTTGACGCGGATCGCGCAAAGAGTGGCCATAAAGAGGGTCGAGCGCACCGCCGCGCGGCCGCCCCAGATGTGCCGTGAGCCACGCCACTGGCCGCTGTCCCAATTGAACGGCGCGACGCCAACAAGTTTGGCAATCTGTCGGCGATTAAGCTGACCCAGCTCCGGCAGCTGGGCGAGCAAAGTCAGCGACAGAACCGGGCCGACGCCGGGCACGCTACGCATCCGATCATCGCGCTCGCGCCAGGCCGGCGAGCCCTTCAAGACTCGCTGCAGTTCGTCGTCGCTGGATTTAAGGCGCCGCTCGAGCCAGGCAATGTGCGCATTCAGATCTTTGACTACCGCGCGATCACGATGGTGGGCCAAGCGGTTCTTTTCGGCCACCAGCATCTCCACGATCTGCCGTCGACGCGCCAGCCAAGCCTCCAGATGTTGGGTCTCGTCAGATTTGATGGGGCGCACCGGCGGATCGATAGCCGCGGCAAAGTGAGCCAGGATTCGGCAGTCGAGGCGATCTGTTTTAGCTAACTGGCCGGTGGCCTTGGCAAAGTCGCGCACCTGACGAGGATTGACTACGATAACTGGCAGGCCAGCTGCTGACAGCATGGCCGTTATCAAAGTTTCGCAGCCGCCGGTGGCTTCGAGCACAATGCTCGTGGGCTTCATTTGTTTGAGTTTTGTAGTCAGTGCGGCACAGTCGATATTGTCATTGTTGGATGACCAGACTTCGCCGGTTTCATGCACCGCAATATCAAGCCTGCGCTTGGAAACATCGATGCCTACACTCACTTTTGGACTTTGTGATTCAGCCATGTTGATTAACTCCGTTCCGCCCGGTCTTGCGAAATACGGGCTGGCCGAAGCCGCCCCGGCAACTGTTCGGGCTAGGTGGATAAAGGGTGTGACGACCCAAGCTCTGTGGCGGTCTTTCTGTACCAGGACACAAACGATCTGTCACACCCTGCGCAAGTTATTACTTGCTGATTGAACATACAAGACAC
>DATEPC010000106.1:0-17567 GCA_035273405.1 Pyrinomonadaceae bacterium
CGCTGAAGCTTGAACATCGGTGTCCGTCATTTGATGCGGGGGGTGACGGGCATCAAAGGGTCACTTTCGGGAGGCACTATAGAGAGATGCCGCCCACATGTCAACAAGAACTTGAGCCGCTTGGGTTTAAGTTGCAGAGGCACGCGAGGTTAGTTTTCCTCATGCTGAGGTCGGCCCACCGAGCCATGAGAAAAATATAATGGTTACTGACCTGCGGCCTTGCGCTGAAGCATGATGTTTATGCCCTGCCTCAGCCCCTCGGGAGTGGTGGCCTCGAAGCGCAACATCTGACCCTCGATGAACACGGTTGGCGTTCCGGAAACTCCCACGCCTGAACCTTTCTGCATATCGGAAGCGATTCTTTGGGCCACCGCCGTGCTATCCATGTCACGCGTAAATTGTTCGGAATTCAGCCCGAGATCGCGCGCGTAGCCAATAAATGTTGGCCTTGCATCGGGAAGGTCCTTCCAAGCGTTCTGAGTTCCGTAGAGGCGGTCGTGCATCTGCGAAAACTTGCCCTGGTTCCGGGCAGCTTCGGCAGCTTGCGCAGCCATCATCGCGTTCTTGTGAATTTTCGTCAGCGGATAATGACGGAAGACCACGCGCAGCTGGTCGCCGTACTCATGCTCGATCTGCTTCAGCACCGGATGCAATATCCCGCACGGCGGACATTGATAGTCGCCGTACTCTTCGAGTACCACCGGCGAGCTTACCTTTACATTAGGTTTGGCCAAGCCGGCGGGAACGTTTGGCGACGATTGCGGAGTCGCGGAACCCGGGTTCGCGGTGGTTTGAGATTGCTGAGTGCTCGGGGCAAAAGCTCCGGCGCCGCCTTCATTGCCCCGTTTGCGAGTAAAGACTACGACAGCGATTACACCAGCAATCAGAACAAGTGCGATGATGATGAACGGTAAGCTCTTTTTCATATGACTTCTACGAATGCACCGCGACGCGCGGCATCTCGTGGCCGTCGCCGCCCTCGCGAGGTGTTAACACACGCAAAGGCTCGGGCCACTCGACGTTCGGAACTGAGGTTGGGCCGAATCGCCCGTCGCGGCCTTTAGATTTCTCACGCAAGGCCTTCAAAACTTTTTCGGGTGTCAGCGGCACTTCATCGATGCGCACACCCACGGCGTTGTAAACCGCGTTTGCGACCGCCGGAGGAACCGGCAAAAGCGGTCCCTGCCCGACCTCCTTCGCGCCAAATGGGCCGTTGGGATCGGGATCTTCAATTAAGTAAGTCCTAACGTCGCACATCTCCATCGTCGTCGGACTCTTGTATTCAAGCATCGACGGAATCTTGTGCACAACGTTTCGATTAGCGCGATAGGACATCTCTTCCATCAGAATTTCGCCCAGTCCCATGTAGACGCTGCCTTCGACCTGACCCATCACCAACGCCGGATTGATCGATTTTCCGATGTCATGCGCGATCCAGATGCGTTCGACAATAACGATGCCGGTTGTCGGATCGACGTCTACCTCCGCGATCGCCGCCGAGTAGCTGTAAGCCGGCGAAGGCCCGACGCCTGCACCTTTGTATTTTCCGGGCGAGCGCGGCGGCGAGTAAGAACCGACCGTGCCAATCGTGCCGAACTTTGATTCGGCGAGGACGACGGCTTCGGCGAATGAAACCCCAACCTCGGGATTCTCGACATCAAAGGCACGCCGCTCGGCGAACGAGATGTTTTCAATCGGCAGGTTAAGCTTTTCGGCAACCGCCAGGGTTAGAAGTTCCCTGGCCCGCTCGGCTGCTTGAATCGCCGCGTTGCCGGTCATCAGCGTGACGCGGCTGGAATAACTGCCGAGATCAACCGGCGTCAGATCGGTATCGGCCGTGACCACGCGAATATCGAACGGATCGATTCCGAGAATTTCAGCTACGATGTATGCAAGTATCGAGTCTGAACCTTGTCCGATGTCGGTTGAGCCGCACATCACGCAGACACCGCCCTGGCGATCCAGACGCAGCTGCACGCCGGATTGCGGCATGTTGTTCCAGTAAATCGGCAGACCCGCGCCACAGAGGTACGAAGAGCACGCGATGCCTATGCCTTTGCCGTAAGGAAGTGTGGCACAGACTTCAGTCTGTGATTGATTCGCCGAGGGATCCACAGACTGAAGTCTGTGCCACGGCCGCCATCCAAATTTCTTTTTCCAATCCGAACCTTCGACAACTTTGTCGATGCACGCGCCCAGACCCATGCTGCCGATGCGCAGGTAATTCGCGGTGAGTGAATTCGCCGGCGCGAGATGATTCCGACGAATCTCAACCGGATCGAGATTAAGTTGCTCGGCAATCTTGTCGAGGTGAACTTCCAGCCCATAACGAGGCTGAGGCGTTCCATGTCCTCGCTTCGGACCGCAGGGTGGTTTGTTCGTGAACACGCGCGCGCCCTGGAACTTGTAGCGCGGCACTTCATACGTCACGGTTTGCAGCGCGCCGGTGTAGAACGTGCTGGCGACGCCGTAACTTCCATACGCGCCACCGTCGAGAAACGTTTTGAAGTGCATCGCCGTGATGGCGCCATCCTTCTTCACGCCGGTCTTAACGTGCATCAGCACCGGATGGCGTCCGCGATGGCAGTAGAAAACCTCTTCACGTGTCAGAGTGCATTTGACCGGCCGGCCCGTGATCATGGCTAGCTTGCTGACGACGACTTCGTGATTGAAAGGATCGCTCTTGCCACCGAACCCCCCGCCATTTGGCGTGGCGATCACACGAATGTGACTGGCGGGAAGCTCAAGAACTTTCGCCAGCGCGCGATGCACGTAGTGCGGAGTCTGGGTCGAGCTCCACAGCGTCAGTTTGTGATCGGAATCAAAGTGGGCCAATGCCGCATGTTGCTCCATCGGCAGGTGAGTGTTGCCTTCGTAGAAGAAAGTGTCTTCGCGAACCAGATCCGCTTCAGCGAATCCTTCGTCAACGTCGCCGAACTCAAGCGAGACTTTCTTGTGAACGTTGCCGCCATCGCCGTATTCGTGAATGCGAGGTTCATCAACCAGCAATCCTTCTTCTATCGAAGTGATTGTTTGCAATCGCTCATATTCGACTTCGATAAGGTTCATCGCGTCGAACGCGACGTCTTCATCGATCGCGGCCACGGCGGCAACCGGATCGCCCACGAATCGCACTTTATCGATGCACAGCGCGTGTTCGTCCTGACTGACGGGCAGAATGCCGTATGAGATCGGAAGGTCTTTGCCGGTAATGATGGCAACGACACCGGGCAGCGCCTGTGCCGTTGATACATCAATGTTCTTAATCAGCGCGTGAGGTTCATGCGTGCGAAGGATCTTGCAGGCGAGCATCCGCGGCAAAATGATGTCGTCGGCAAACTTCGTCTGGCCGGTGCACTTCGCGCGCGCATCGACTTTGCGAAAAGGCTTGCCGATGACATTGAGTGGTTTCCCGTTGTTACCGTTTCTTGCCATGTTCAAAACCAGCCACAGATGAACACAGATTTACACAGATTAAAGAAAGGCTGACCAGCTAATTTGTCTTTCTTATCTGTGCCAATCCGTTTATCCGTGGCTGCTCTTATTTCAGTCCATACAGACTCTCGCGCGGCAACTCCATCTCCTCACCGCGCATGCGCGCCGCCGCTAATTCAACAGCTTCGTAAATCTTTATGTAGCCGGTGCAGCGACACAAGTTCCCCGAGAGCGCTTCCTTTATCTCATCGCGGCTCGGCTTTGAATTCTTATTAATTAATTCCTTAGCAGCCAACATGAATCCGGGCGTGCAGTAACCACACTGCGCCGCGCCCGTGTCCGCAAACGTGTCCTGAAGCGGATGAAGCTGACCGTTTTCAGCCATACCCTCCACCGTCGTGACCGCGCGGCTCTCAGCATCAACTCCCAGCATTAAGCACGACAAAATCGATTTGCCATCAACCAACACCGTGCACGTGCCGCACTCGCCCAGTTCACAGCCGTGCTTTGTGCCGGTCAATGCGAGATCTTCACGCAGGACCTCGAGCAAAGTCTTGTGGGGCGCGAACGCAACTTCGGCTTGCTCGCCATTGAGCATGAAAGTGATGTGCGCTTTTTGTTTGGTCCCGGTCGTCATTTTCACAACAGCACCCTGCCTTACGGTCGGGTTCTGGTGGCAAGCTTAGACCGCGGCAGCATCCTGCTTCTCAGTCACACCCAGCACCATGTTATCAATCAAACGAGTCTTGCCGATGTACACCGCAACCGACAGCAACGCCGGGTTCTCTTCAACCTGCACCACCGGCTGAAATGTCTCGGCGTCGTTCAGGCTGATGTAATCGACGCGCGCCAAAGGCTCTGACGCAATCGTTGAGCTTACAATTTCAACTAGCCGTGCGGCGCTGCGCTCACCGTCGCTGTATGCCCTGGAAGCCTGCGAAAGACCGCGATGTAAGACTGTCGCGGCGCGCCTCTGTTCGTCGGTCAGAAAGGCGTTCCGTGACGACAGCGCCAGTCCGGATTCCTCACGCACGATCGGCAACACCACTACCTTAGCGTCGAACGCAAGATCGCGAACCATGCGTTTGAGCACCGCCGCCTGTTGCGCGTCCTTCTGACCAAAGAAAGCAACATTCGGACGGACAATGTTCAGCAGAATCGCCACCACGGTCGCCACGCCGCGAAAGTGACCTTGACGCGAAGCGCCCTCGAGCTGTTCCGACAAACCTTCAACCGTGACGTACGTCGAAAATTCCGGCGGATAGATGTCGCCGGCTGTCGGCGCGAAAAGATAATCCACACTTTCACCGGCCAACAATGCGGCGTCGCGATCCAAATCGCGCGGATACTTCGTGAAATCCTCAGCCGGTCCAAACTGCGTCGGATTAACAAAGATCGAGACCACCAGCGTATCGCATTGAGCACGCGCTTCGCGCATCAGACTGAGATGCCCCTCGTGCAGCGCGCCCATCGTCGGCACAAAGCCAATGCTGCGGTTCGCGCGCTGAACTTCACGCGCGATCGAGATCATGCTTTTCCGATCTCTTACAATCTGCATAAACAAAAGGTCCTGGGTCTTAGGACTTTGGCCTTAGTTTCCTCAAAGACCAAAGATCCAAAACCAAAGACCGATAACACTTCGATCTATTTGAGCCTTTCTACCTTGCTCGTCTCCAGCTTCAGTTCTTCCGCGGCTGCTGCCGGCAAGCCGTATGATTCACCTTCGGCAGGATAGGTCCCATTGCGCACGTCTTCGGCCCAGCGCGTGACGGCGTCTGTAATCGTTTCGCGCAGGTTTGCGTATTCGCGCACGAAGCGCGGCAGCTTTCCGAATGCCATGCCGAGCAAATCATGAAACACCAGCACCTGAATATCGCAGTGCACACCGGCGCCAATGCCGATGGTCGGAACCTTAATGCGTTCAGTGATCATCTGCGCGATTTCGCGCGGGACTAACTCAAGCACAATCGCGAAAGCACCTGCCTCTTCCAAAGCATAAGCATCATCGAGCAGACGCTTTGCCGCATCCGCAGTCTTGCCCTGAACGCGATAGGCGCCGAGTTGATTGATCGATTGCGGCGTCAAACCGATATGACCCATCACCGCGATTTCCTCGTTCACCAGACGCTTCACCAGCTTGACCCGTTTCAGCCCGCCTTCGAGTTTTACGGCTTCGGCCTCGCCTTCTTTCACTAAACGCAGGGCGGCGCGCACAGTGTCATTCGCGCCCGTGTGAAACGATCCGTACGGCATGTCGGCGACCAACAGCGCGCGTTCGACACCACGCCGCACCGCCTTCACATGAATCAAAATCTCTTCGAGTGTCACCGGCACCGTGTTGCCGTAGCCAAGCACGACATTCCCGAGACTGTCGCCGACCAGAATGATGTCGATGCCGGCTTCATCAACAATGCGCGCGGTTGGATAATCGTAAGCGGTAATGCAAACCAGTCTTTCGCCGCGTTCCTTGCTGGCTTTGAGCGAAGGCGCGCTGACTTTTTCGGGGCGTTCAGGTTTGAGATATGGCATCGATGGGCCTCTCGCGAGTTGGCTGGAAACCGCTGGGATTATAGGTGAGGGGTTACGGTGTCGCAACCTGATTGCCCGCGCACCTGCGTTATAATCGCGCCTGCATGACAATCAACCTTTCCGGAGTTTTGCTGCCGATCACGACGCCCTTCATGGCGAATGAAGAGGTCGATGGCGCAGCTCTCAAGACGAACATTAACCGCTGGAACACAACAGGAATAACGGGCTACGTGGTGCTTGGATCGACGGGCGAGCGCGTGAACCTGGATGAGCGTGAATACCTCCAGTTGATTGAAACTACCCGCGCGGCCGTGCCCGAAACGATGACCTTTATCGTCGGCGCTGGTCAACAAAGCACGCGAGGCACGATCGCGGAAATCGAGCGAGCCGCAAAAGCCGGTGCGGAAGCGGTGTTGGTTATCACGCCACATTACTATCGACCGGCAATTACGCAGCAAACGCTGTTCGAATATTACAGCGCAGTCGCTGATGGCGTTTCGATTCCGGTGATTCTCTACAGCATGCCTGACTTGACCGGAATCAAAATCGAGCCCGAGACAGCGGCGCGCTTGAGTTCGCACCCAAACATCATCGGGATCAAAGACAGCTCGAACGACGTGGCAAAATTGCGCCAGACGGTGCAGACGACTACGGAAAACTTTAATGTGATAGTCGGCAACGGAACGGTTTTCTATGAGGCGCTGCAGGCCGGCGCCATCGGTGGAATCCTCGCAGTCGGCTGTGTCGTGCCGCAGCTTTGCCTCGAGATCTATCGAGCGGTCAAAGCTGGTGAAAACGGTCGCACCACCTCGTTACAGGAAAAGCTAACCCCGCTCGCGCGGGCGGTCACTCGCACATATGGCGTCGCCGGATTGAAGGCGGCGATGGAGATGGCGGGTTATATCGGCGGCGGCGTGCGCGCGCCATTGCAGCGTGCGAGTGAAGAAGCGCGCGCGGAGATTGAAGAGCTACTGAAGGCCGCAACGTTCGTGTCAGCACCGGAGGTAGAAGCGACGGGTCGGAGCTCAGCTGCTCCGTAGGAGCAGGATGTTTATAGCTACTGTGAAGCATTCCTAACCGAGCTCCTTTAGGAGCGGAATACGCCGCGGACCATCTTGCTCCTAACGGAGCTGCAACGGGATCCTTGACTATCCTCTATAAACATCTCGCTCCTAACGGAGCTAAGGACTGACACGAGCGTCTGACACCTAGCACTCCCCACACTCACCGCGTAAAATGCTCTGACCAAGGAGCAATCCCCGTTTGAGCACTGCTGAAACTGCCTGTCACGCTTCTCCAGAACAAGCCGGCTTGCGCGTCGAGACGCTCCCGTTCGACCAGATTCCACAACAATCGAAACTGTTCCTCGACTACTTACGAGACCCCCTCGCGCTTCGACATTTTTATCCTGAAGCAGTTCGCGCTCATGTCGATCTGCCCGCGCGCAAAGACCGCGTACTGAGTTCGTATGTGACTGATCGGCAGCAATTATGCGCCGCGCTCGAACGTTTGAATCGTGGATGGGGAGCGAGCGAAGCGACCCTGAATAACATTCGGCTGCTCGCGGAAAGTGATTGCGTCGCCGTCGTATCGGGCCAACAGGCGGGTTTGTTTACCGGGCCCCTCTACACTATTTACAAAGCGCTGTCGGCGGTAAAGCTCGCCGAATGCCTGAGCCAACGCGGCGTGAAGGCCGTGCCCGTGTTTTGGATCGCGACCGAAGATCACGATTTTGCGGAAGTCGCCTCGGCTGAATTCATCAATCGTGATTGCGCGCTGGCAAAAGTGGCCGTGCCGGCTGAGCTTCACAACGAAGGCTCTCCCGTGGGCATGGTGAAACTCGACCAGTCGAATGAAAGTGTCATCGAGAATCTGCTGAAGTCGCTACCGAACAGTGAATTCACTGAAGACGTCGGAACACTCTTGCGGGACGCGTACGCTCCCGGCACTGCGTACGGCGATGCGTTCGCGCGCCTGGTGACCGCGTTGACGGCAAAGCATGGACTGGTTGTTCTCGATCCGCTCGATGCGGAACTAAAGAAGCTTGCGGCGCCGCTTTACTCAGCAGCGGCCCGGATCGCGCCAGAGATTGCTGCGGCCATTACGCATCGCAGTCGCGAACTGGAAGAGGCCGGCTATCACGCGCAGGTAACTCCATCAGAAGATTCGTTTCCGCTTTTTCTCCACGACGAAACCGCGGCGCGTCACGCGCTGTCGCGAACGCCAGGCGGCAAGTATCGAACGAAGACCGGTGGACAGGAGTATTCCGCGGAAGAACTTGCCGAGTGGGCTTTGCGCGAGCCGGATCGCTTCAGTCCGAACGTGACCCTGCGCTCGGTCGTGCAGGACTATCTGTTGCCGACGATTACCTACTACGGCGGCGCGGCTGAGATTGCTTACTTCGCGCAGACGTCTGAGGTTTATCGGCTGCTCGATCGGCCGGTGACTCCGATTCTTCATCGCGCCAGCCTTACGATGGTTGAAAAACAAACGTGGCGGGCGCTCGAGCGTTACGATCTCACGCTTAAAGATTTCTTTGCCGGTTATGATCAGGTCGTCGCCAACGTCGTTGAGAATTATTTGGGCAAAGAAACATCAGAAGCTTTCGATCATACGACGGAAACGTTCGACCGCGAACTCGACGCGCTACAAGAGAGGTTACGGCAGGTCGACCCAACGCTGGCGGATGCGCTCGATAAAGGCCGCGCCAAGATCAAATATCAACTCGACGGGCTGCGAACGCGTTTTCAGCGCGCGCAGATCGGGCGCGATGAGACTTTGCGCCGGCAACTTGAGCGTGCATTCGATCTGCTTTATCCCGAGAAGACTTTGCAGGAGCGGCACATCAACATCGCGTCCTTGTTGGCTCGCCATGGCCGTTACGTCGTGGATTGGATGTTTGATGCGATTGACCTGGGCTCGAACGAGCACACGATTGTGTACCTCTAAACAATGTCAAAGATACGCGTACTCCCCGATCACCTTTCGAATCTAATCGCCGCCGGCGAAGTCGTCGAACGCCCGGCCTCCGTCGCAAAAGAGCTTGTCGAAAACGCCATCGATGCGGGTGCGACGCGCATTACGGTGGATGTGGAAGGCGGCGGCCGGCGGCTTTTGAAAATTACGGACGACGGCGAAGGGATGATGCGCGACGACGCGGTGCTCGCATTCGAGCGACACGCGACTTCGAAAATCAGTAAACCTGAAGATTTGGCCGCCATTGCCACACTCGGCTTTCGCGGGGAAGCGCTGGCGTCGATTGCCTCCGTCGCGCGCGTCGAGTTGGTGACGCGCACAGAAGACGTTTCGGCCGCAACGCGTGTCGTAATTGAAGGTGGCCGGATGCGCGATGTGAAAGACGCCGCCCACCCACGCGGCACAACCATCGTTGTTCGCGATTTATTTTTCAACACACCGGCGCGCCGAAAGTTTTTGCGCTCAGAGGCGACGGAAAGTTTTCATCTCACGAATCTGGTGACGCATTACGCGTTAGCACATCCGGAAATCAGTTTCACGCTAACTAATAATGGGCGTGAGACGATTAGGGTGGCGCCTGCCAAGGATCTACGCGAACGTGCCTACCAGATTTTTGGGGCGCAATTTTTGGAAGGCCTGCTCGAAGTGAACAGCGGCGTGTCAGTACCCGGAGCGATAGCGACGGGATCGATGCGCGACGGAGTTGAAACGCCTTACTCGCCTTCCCCAATCGCCAAGGTCGAAGGGTTCGTTTCCGCTCCGCGCGAGCGCCGCACTTCGCGTGACGCGCAGTTCCTTTTCGTCAATGGCCGGTTCGTGCGCGACCGTCTGATTGGCCGGGCCGTCTCGGAAGGTTACCGCTCGATTCTGCCGCACGGTGTCTATCCGGTCGCGCTCCTGTTCATCGACGTGCCGCTCGAAGAAGTCGACGTCAATGTTCATCCCGCGAAGACTGAAGTGCGTTTTAGGCGAGCCGCCGCCGTCGCCGATTCCGTTCGCGCGGCCGTGCGCGCAGCGTTGGCAAGCGCGGGATATGCGCCCGCAGCTGAGACGCAAACGTCCGCGGAGTTTCGGCGAGATGAAGCCGGCTCAGAGACTGACGAAAACCGAATCACGCCCACGGACGTGGCGGAAACGGAGTTTCCAACACGCATCGAACCGTTCGCGCGATCAGCTTTCGCTTTGCGCCCCGAGCCGCAGCAGGAGCGCATCGGATTTGGCTTTGCTACCGCAGTGCAAGCGCAGTTGTCGGCTGAAGAGATTGCGGCGTCACCGGAAGCCGGCCTCTCAGAACCCTTGCCGGCGGACCCGATGCCGGTGGCGAAAGCGATTTCCGATGAACCAGGTGCACCCGAAGTTTCGCCGGCCCTTCAATCTACACCTTCCTTGCCGCCGCTCAATTCGGCGAGAAAGTTCGTCGGCGAAGTAACGGATTCGCTCTCACAAAACATTCGGCCGCTTGGCCAACTAGACGAGAGTTTCATCATCGCGACAGATGACGAAGGTCTGCTGTTAATCGATCAGCACGTCGCGCATGAACGTGTTCTGTTTGATAAGTACCGCGCGCTGGAAACTGCGCGGCAGGCTGAGTCTCAGCGAATGCTCATTCCCGAAACGTTCGATCTAACACCGGCGCAAGCCACCGCTTTCGACGCCATCGCGGAAGAATTGGAAAGTTATGGTTTTGAGCTGATGAGATTGTCTGGCCGGACCGTCGCCATCAAAGCAACGCCGGCTGATTTGCCGGCGAGCGAAGCGCGCAACGTCTTGTCGGAAGTGCTCGACAGCATCGATCAGGAGAAGCGCGGGAAATCGCGTGATGTGTTGCGCGATGAAATAGCTGCGTCGCTCGCGTGTCACTCGGCGATCAAGGTCAACATGCCGCTCGCGCCGGAAAAGATGCGCTGGTTAATCGATCGACTGCTGCTTACTTCTTCGCCGACGACCTGTCCGCATGGCCGTCCCGTGATCCTGAGGCTGACGACCCAGGATATTCTGAAGGGCTTTCACCGGATTTAGTGGCACAGACTTTAGTCTGTGATTTCACCTGACTTGAGCGTGACCTTGGTAGAAATCACAGACTGAAGTCTGTGCCACTAACTGCTTCAATGTGCCCACGGATCGCTCTTCAGCGTCCACTCATCGTCCGGATGCTTCTCGCTTAGTTCCTTCGCCACTTCACCCAACACAGGGTGATCGTTCGTGGCTTTGTATTGCGAGACGGCGCGCCAATACAACGCTTCCGCCGCTACGGCCGTGTTGCCGAAACGATTTACGACTTCCGCATACAGCTTCTGCGCGTCGGCGAACTTCTTGTGCATAAACGCCACGCGCGCGATGCCCATCTCGAGGCGAGCGCGAAACCACTCCTTCGGCAGGTAACCTTCGACGCGGTAGCGTTCGACACCTTTCGAATCCAGGATCAGAATCGTCGGCGTCCAAACCGCGTCGAAGCGTTTGAAGTACGCGGGATGTTCCTTGATGTGAGCTTCGAGTGGGACGAAGTTTTGGTTGATGAAGTCAGCGGTTTCTTGATCAGAGTAAGACTCGGCTTCCAGCCGAGCACATGCGCCTCAAGCCGGCGCGGCCGAGAAATCGATAAGCACCAGTTTGTTCTCAGTTTTCGCTTGCTCAAGAGCGATATCAGCGTCTTTGATCCAATTGACGAGCATAGTTCCCTCCTTGAGTCAGAACCGCCTGCAGTAGCGGGCGGTTGATCGTTAACCAGTTCGGCGGATTAATTGGCTGAAGTCCAACCACCCGCTACCGCAGGTGGTTCTGACATCACACACTGATTATCGCGCCGCAACCAGATCAATTCAATGAGCGTCTCTAGCGCGCCAATGAGGTCAATACCCGGAGCGGACCGGGGTCCCCGCGCGGGCAGCCCGCGTGGGGTGGTGGATGCGACGGGCTAGTCATTTAACCCGGTCGCTACCGCTCCCGGTACTGACCTCATCACAACGCATCGAGTGTACTCATGAAAAGGTCCACGTCCAGAAGATCCGGAAGTAAAGCATCGGGTTTGCACGCGCGAAGTTCGTCAATGGAATGGATGCGGCCGGTTCCGACCCCGACGACGCGCGTGCCGAAGTGCCGGGCGCACGCAACATCGTTCGGCGTGTCGCCGATAACGATGAACTGTTCCGGTGACAGATTCGCTCCCAGCTGCTCATTAATTCTTTGCACGGCGAGTGCGGGCAGATCGCGCCGGTCGAATGATTCGTCGCCGAACGCCCCCGGCAGCTGGAAGAATTCAGCGAGGCCGGTGATCTCAACTTTCAAATATGCGGCCCGCTCGATATTGCCGGTCAACATCGCCGATTGGTAGCGCGGATGATCCTGCACCGCCTGAAGCGCTTCGCGCGCGCCGGGCATGGCTTCGACAATGTGAGCGCCATTGCCAAGGGCGAGTTTCATCTGCTCGATGTAGCACCGTTTCAACTCATCCTTGCGTGCGCTGATGTGTTCGCGCGTGATGCCTTCACAGCGCAGAGCTTCTTCGATGATCTGCAAATCCGTCATTCCGGACACCATCATCTCGCCGAGCGAACCTGCGGTGCCGAAGACCGATTCGAGCATCGGAATCGTGTAATCCTTGAAAGTGCCGTAACGCCTGCCGCGGACAAGCGTGCCGTCGAGATCCCAGAGCAAAATCCGGATATCCGCATCAGACTCTAAAGATTTATTTGTCATTTTCCATTTATCATTTTTCATTTGTTGTGCGGTGCGGGCTGTCCAGCCAAATGGCAAATGAAAAATGGAAGATGTTTCATCAAACTCACTCAATTATCGCAAGCACATCGCCGCCGTTAATTGTCGTTCCTACTTCGACGTTAAGCGTCACGACAGTTCCCGCCTTCGGCGCTTTCATTTCGTTCTGCATTTTCATGGCTTCGACCACAACGATGCCGGCGCCCGCTTCCACCGATGCGCCTTTCGTCACGAGCACACGCACAATTTTCCCGGGCATTGGAGCGACGATTCGGGCTGCACCGTCGGCTGCCGCATTCGCAGCCGCCGCGCCACGAAGCCGCTTCGGATCAATCAGTGTGACGGCAAACTGATCGGTGCCGACGAAAACATCAACAGCTTGCCCCGACGCCGGTTGCCCTTCGACGCGGCAATCGAAAACTTGACCATCAGAGGCCAACAAGGTTACGCCCGACGGCGACAGATTTGCTTCGAGACCATATTCACGGCCATCTAGGTTGGCAAAGACCTGTCCGCCTTCGCGTCGAATCTCGACGTCAATTTCGACATCCTGGATGGTCGCGCGCAGTTTCATTTCACAGTCTTTAGCAGTGAGTTCGCCAAAGCAGTTCGGCGGCCAGCGAGCTTCCACTTGCTTTGCGATTCGTCATGATTCGTTGCTGGCGCGCGTTCCGGATGCGCGTAAGCAAGCGCGGCGGCAATGACCGCGATGTCGGCCGTGGCACGCGCATCTTGCACGTGAACATCCACGGGCAGGACGCCCGTGCCACGCCGGCGTTCGTTGAAGCGCGAAATGAAGCCGGTGTCGAGGCGCGCCGCAATGAACTCCTCATCGCGTACGATCTCGCGAAAGAACGGGAGAGTTGTCTTGATACCACCAACGGCGTATTCGTCGAGCGCGCGTCGCATGCGCGCGATCGCTTCAGCGCGCGTGCGCCCCCAGGCGGCGAGCTTTGAAATCATCGGATCGTAATGAATTGAGACTTCGTCGCCTTCGCTAACGCCGCTGTCGTCGCGTATGCCCGGACCGGCGGGCACTCGCAGAAAAGTGATCTTGCCGGGCGAGGGAAAGAAATTGTTGTCTGGATCTTCGGCGTAGACGCGGCATTCGATCGCATGGCCGTACCATTGCACGTCTGCTTGTGTGAAACTTAGCTGTCCGCCGGCCGCGACGTTGATTTGCTCGCGCACCAGATCAAAGCCGGTAACAAGTTCCGTGACCGGATGCTCTACCTGCAGGCGCGTGTTCATCTCGAGGAAGTAAAACTCTCTCGTCACATCCGAGAAGAGAAATTCAACTGTCCCCGCGCCGACATAGTTCACCGCCATCGCAATTTTGATCGCTGCCTTGCCCATGCGTTGCCGCAGATCGGGATCGTTGATTGGCGACGGACATTCTTCAATCACCTTCTGATGGCGGCGTTGGATTGAACACTCACGTTCACCGAGATGGACGCCGTTGCCGAGCGCGTCGGCGAAGATCTGGATTTCGATGTGGCGCGGTTTTGCGACAACCTTTTCGAGATAAACATCTGAATTGCCGAACGCCGATGCCGCCTCTGATTGCGCAGCTTCAAGAGCTGAACTCAATTCGCTCTCTTCAGCGACCTGCCGCATGCCTTTGCCCCCTCCGCCCGCGGCGGCTTTCAGCATCACCGGATAACCGAACTTGGCGGCAACTTGTTTGGCTTCTTCATAATTCTGCAAAGCCTCAATCGTACCCGGGACGACCGGCGCGCCGGCTTTAATCGCCGCCCGACGCGCGCTGGTCTTCGAGCCCATCACCTCCATGGCTTCGGGCGTCGGGCCAATGAAGGTCAAACCGGCTTCGCTGACGGCGCGGGCAAACTCGGCATTCTCAGCCAAAAAGCCGTAGCCCGGATGAATTGCTTCAGCGCCGGATTTTTTAGCAGCCTCAATAATTGCCGGAATGTTCAGGTAACTTTCGGTTGAAGGAGCCGGGCCGATGCAATGCGCTTCGTCAGACATGCGCACGTGTAGGGCGGCGGCGTCGGCTTGGGAAAACACCGCGACCGGCGAGATGCTCAGATCGCGGCAGGCGCGAATGATGCGCACGGCGATCTCACCACGATTGGCGATTAGGATTTTGCCAAACAAACTTCGTACCTGGACCTTTGTACTTAGTGCTTTGTACTTTGTGCTTAGCGCTGCGAACTTGGCGCTTTCTGCTTTGGTTTGCAGATCACCTCGCCCGAATCAGTAGAGTACTAAGTACAAAGCACTAAGTACAAAGCACAGACCAACAACTTCAGATTTAAGATTTCAGTTTTATCAGACGACGAATGAATTGACTGGACGTTTGGGATCGTAGCGCAAGTCAACCCGCGCATCAGGATAGTAATCGTGTGGGCGGCGCAACTGTTCGTCGTCGAGACGTTGCCACGCCTGGTAGTCCACGCCGCCGACTGTGTAGCTGTACGCCAGCATCGTGTTGCCATCGCCGTCTTTGGTTACTTCGATTACGTTCGCTTCGCCGATGCGGCCGAATTGCAGCAGGATTCGGCGACGAACAACTTCGGGGTCTTCTTTTTTACGACGGAAGCGGGCCAGGAGGGACATGAGCTATGGCGCGCTGGAGCGGAAAGCTCGGTAGTCGCGTAGTTCCGGTAAAGTCAGGATCAAGCCGTCGCGAACCACCAGATCGTCTTCGGTGTTGGGTTTTTTATCTTTGCCGGGAAGGCGCAGCTCGTAATTCGTGAACGAGACGGGTGGTGCGTCAGCCGTAGTGTTCAGCGAAACAGTGCGCAACGCGCCGCCACGTGGAAGAGGTTTGGTTGGTGGCGCGGCCGCCGCCGTCACCGACCTTGCTTCGTAACCACTTGCGTCGAAGTTACGCAGCGCTTCAGCGATCGAACCGTCCGGGTCGGGTAGCGTTCGTAGCTCGCGAGCAAGTTCGTCACGCGGAGGCAAGGTACCGTGCCGCTCTCGATACTCGAGCAAAGCGCGATGAAACGTGTAGCCGCGCGCGAGCTCGGCCGCTTCGATTCCCCATTGCCGGCGTCGCAGTCTTTCTGGAACGGTGACACCGATCAACGTTGCTACCATCAGGGTCGCGAGAAGCGCTGCACTGAATCCGCCGCGCGCGATGCGCAATCCGCCAAAGTCCCCGGGCGACTCTTGAATCGTTCGCAGCGATCGCAAGCCGCTGAAAATCACGGCAATTACTACCGGCACTGAAATCCACTTCAACTGCCACGCCGCCGTTTGACCGGCCGCGATAATCGTCCCTAAGTTGAGCGCCGCGCCCTTGCTGACGATCCAGACGACGGTTGTTGAGGCCAGGAAACCAAGGAGCATCAAACCGCCGCCCAATGCCGCGAGCGCGGCCGGACCAAAGGACACGAGTTGATGTTCAGGTTTGGCGAGCGGCGGACCGACGGCGCGCGCGCCACAAGCCGGACAACCAAGACAAAGTTGTCCTTCAACGGAAGATCCACATGCGGGGCAGATGATCAAGATTGCTTTACCTTTAAGGAAATTGCGCGGACTAAATTAGACCGAGACTGCAGCTTCGTCAAGAGTTATCTCACAGAAAACACTCAGACGCTAACTCTACCCGGTTTTTGCGGCCAAAGTCGCCTCTGGACGTCGCTCGCCTGGGTGTTGCTCGCCGCCATTGGCTGGCGTTAACTCACTCTGCGCCGCATCACGTTTGGTGCGATTCAGCTCAATCCAGGTGTGATACATGCGGTGCGCAAACGTCCAGTACGAGCCGATTGCCAGAACCCACAAAACCGCCGGCATACGGTTAAGGAAGAAGTTGGTCGAACCCGGGTGCGTCGTGAGCGCGCCGATGATGAACAGCACCACCCGCTCAGGCCGGCGCAGAAAGCCAACATCGCATTTCGGAATCAAGCTTTCGGCGCGCGCGCTCGCGTAACTCACCATGATTGAGCCCATCAACCCGGCGCCCGCGAGAAAGACATTCAGCGTCGAGTGAAACTCAGTGTCACGCGCGTAGAAAACCATCAGTCCGACAAACACCACCATGTCGGACAACCGATCAAGCGACGAATCAAGGAAACCACCAAACCGGGTTACCCGGCCCGACAAGCGCGCTACCTGCCCATCGAGCATGTCGAACAAGTTCGCGACGATCAGGATGATGCCGGCCCAGAAGAACTGACCCCATCCAAACAGCAAGCCCGACCCGACATTTATCGCTACGCCGACGAAAGTTAGAAAGTTCGGACTAATATGCCCGCGGGCAAGCCATCGCACCATCGCGTCGATAATGCGCTGACCTGCGCGCCCGATGCTGGCTCCAAACATACTTACGCTTTCTTAAGCTGCGTTACTAAAACTTTGAGACCGATCCGCTGCCGAAGGGAACTTCACACAGGATGATAGAAACGCACTCTAAGAGTGTCAAGAAAACGTCTATCTAGTCGGAATCACGTCGGCGGGCTGAAATGTCCGCTCACTAGTAATCGAATTCCGGGGAAATGTCCGGGTTAACCTTCCGTATTCGGGGTTGTACTGGACGCTCCGGTGTTTCGGCCGGGCCAGGAGTTTTAGGCTCAGGAGTAACCTTCGGTGGCTCTGTTGACCCCGGCCTGGGGGTTGATTCCGGTGCCGACTTACGCGGCATGGCCTTGGGTGCGGCGCTGGGTTTGGATGTGTACGCGAGCCGATTGATCGTCGCGGCATAACTTTGCGCGCCGTTCTTGTCGGCGCCGCCGGGAACCAGAAACAATTGAAAATTTCCAAGCGCCGGATGTTCCACGGTGTAAGTGTTCTGCGGAAGCAGAACATCGCCACCTCGGAAGTGCAGCACGAATGATTCGCGTCCACCGGTGCGCGTCACCGTCGCGGGCAGCGTGTCCTCCACTTTTTCCAACATCACTTCGACGGTCCTAAATCCGTGCAGCCGAAAGATCGAATTGATGTAT
>DATEPC010000107.1:0-14123 GCA_035273405.1 Pyrinomonadaceae bacterium
CCCGCGTCCTGTCTCGATGGCGCAATTGGCGCGAACTGAATGGAAGCCATCGCTGCCCAAGCAGGAGATGACAAATGGGCCGCTGATGGCTGGCGTTTCTGCCGGCTCGCCGCTCGCGCCGTTCATCGGCCAGCAAATTCAGCGGATTGCCACGCCGGTAGTTTTCAGTGGGATCTCTCAGGAAAGCCTCTCGCTCTTCTCAAACGAGTTGACGAGCCGCGGTCTGCTGCCCGTTGCCGGTGTGGGCGGCGGGGCTGCGATTACCCCGCTCGCGCCTTTCAACGAAAACACGCTGGCGCCAGGCGCGTCGGTCAGTGTTCAGCTAGTGCGCGGTGATCTTTCCATCGCCGCCTCGGGGACCGTTACGTCGCGCGACGGCGAGCGCATCTATGCCTTCGGCCATCCGTTTCTGAGCCTGGGCGGTGCCGATATGCCGATGACCGAAAGCTCGGTCGTCACGGTGATTCCGAACGCTTACAACTCGTTCAAGCTGGCGGTGCCGGGTCAGATGGTGGGAACGATTTCGCAGGATCGGGCGACGGGAATTTTCGGAAAGTTGGGCCGCGCGCCGAAGATGGTTCCGATCAAAATCAACCTCCACACCAGTCGTAATCAGAATCAGCAGTTTGCTTTTGAAGTTGTCAACGATGAATTCCTTACGCCGCTCCTTTTGATGATCACAGTCTTCAATACCATCAACGCGCAAGAGCGTTCGATGGGTGAGGCAACCCTGTCTTTGCGCGGTTCAATCGCGGTCGAAGGACAAAAACCGATCGAGTTGGAGCGTCGTTTTGCTGCGCAGAACGCTACCATGCTGGCGGCCAGCTCGATTGCGGGCCCGGTTACCGAACTCCTCAGCAGCGGATTCGAAAACGTCGCGCTGAAGGGAATTAATCTGGAGATTTGGGCGAGTGAAGAGACCAACGTCGCATCGCTCGAACGGCTGTCGCTGGATCGAACGGAAGTTGCGAGCGGTGAAACGGTTGAAGTCCAAGCCTATCTGCGCACCGATGCCGGACGGCAATTCGTGCAACGCATTCCGGTGCACATTCCCGCGGACGCTGCGTCAGGCCCGCTGATGATTACTGTCGGCGATGGGGCCAGTCTGCAGGAGGCTTCCGCAGCCCGTCAGTTTGTTCCGTTGAATCTTGATCAGTTGGTTTCCGCGATAAACAAGGTGAAGAAGAACGATCGACTTTACCTGCGCGTCCAACGCCCAGCGCCGGGCGTCGTGGTCGGCACGAGTGAGATGCCGAATCTTCCGCCCTCGTCGGTAGCTACACTAAACAGTGAACGCAGTTCAGGTGGGTACACGCCAATGTCTGTCTCGCAGCTCTACGAGCGGGAATTGGCGCCGGCTGAATTCGTCATCACCGGTCAGCAGACAATCACAGTTACAATTAAATAGACGAGGCGCTGGGAGCGCGGGCAAAAGGGGCCCCACGCTGGGGTGCTCATCCTGCCCGCATCTCGCGCTAGGCTTGGTTCAGTCGGGCTTTTTTGTGGCGTTGCCGGATCTTGGCGGCTGTTCCCGCCAGCCCCAGGCCTAACAGGGTGAGCGTGGCGGGCTCAGGCACCGGGTCGCAGTTTTGCGTGATAGTAATGTGCGCCTTCAGGAAGCCGCAGAACTCACCAAAGTCAGTTCCGGAAATCTCCACCGGCAGCATGCGCACATCGACGGTGAACGCTTCGAACGCGAACGTCAGCGCATCGGCATGAAGTAGTCGCACTGTGTCGGTCGCCAGGCCGATATCGATCGTGCCGAAGATGTTCATCAATTGAGACTGGCCGTTGATACTGATTAGCTGCGAGAAATTGAAATCGTAAGAGCCGGGAGAATCGACTCCCGTAAAGCCCATCGAGAAAGTAAGGTCGTTAAGCGTCGCGACAAAACTGCCTGGGCCGTCGAAGGTAAACGGTCGCGTAGACGATGCGCCAATCAAAGTGTCCAGACCATTGGGCACTGAACCGTCGTTGCCGAGGTTATTAATCGCAAAGCCGCCTGCACTAATCGACAGCGCGTCGGCCTTTACGGAGGGAACCGTCGCCAACGCAAACACCAATAAAGCCAGTCCCAGGGACGCTTTCAACAGGAATCGCATCATCCACCTGCCTTCTTGCTCGGACCTACTTCGTCGAAGACCGTGCCGGCCTCCGACACCAATGATCGAACTTGTAGAGGCAGGAAACGTCCAATCGGAATGCCGTTCCAGGAAAAAGACACTTTGTCTGACTTTCAGCGAGCCCCCGCGGCGACAAGAAAACGCTGTTCAGATCCGGGGATTCGTTCAATCGAGCCAACCGGCAGCAAGTCTCGAATTTGCTCCAGTAGCGATTCGCCCGCAAAGAACAGATAGGTAGTTTTTAGCGGGGCCCAATCGATCAGTTCAGGCAGCAATTCGCTGAACTTGTCGAGGGCGCGGCAGGTGATGAAGGCCACGTCAGGGCAGGGTACGTCTTCGAAACGCGCGACGATCAATTGAGTCCGGTCGCGAGGCTTAACGGCGCGCAGGGCCTCTTTCAGGAACGCAGCCTTGCGTTGTGACGACTCGATCAGGATACCGTGAAGGTCATCACGCATAAGCAGGCACGGAAGGATGGGAAGCCCCGCGCCGGTTCCAACGTCAGCGACGCGTGCGTTCGCCGGGAGGTGCGTCAGAAGCGTGAGAGATTCAAGAATGTGTCTGACCGCGAACTCTTCAGGTGCGCACGGCGCGACAAGATGCAGTTTCGGGTTCCACTTCAGAAGCAGTTCGTAGTAAGCAATCAGACGCTCAATATGTTCGGATTGAAACTCGACGCCGAACTGAGCACTGTTCAGCATGAGCGCGCGTCTGAATTGTTCAACCTCCGTTTCCATTTGCAGCCGCTTCTGTTTACATTAGCGTCGTTCGCGTTGGCGTGGCTAACCTTAACATGACCCCTGACGAACTCAGCCGTCTGCACGAAACGCTCGGTAACGCGGTCACGAAACTCGTCTCCGAGCACGCGCGCGCGCTTGAATCGCTGCCCGTGACGTCACGGGCCACGCCCGACGATCTCAAGAAGCTTTTTGAAGAACCATTACCGCTCAATGGCGTGCCGGCGCAGGAAATTCTCGACAAGTTTGCCCGCGACATTGGGCCGCACGCGATGCAGGTTCCGAGTCCTCGCTACTTTGGCCAGTTTAATCCGACGCCGCTGGCGATCGGTGTGTGGGCCGACGCGCTCTCGTCGTCCCTTAATCAAAATGCCGGCGCGTGGCGGAACGGGCCGACCTCGGCGCTAATCGAGGACCGGGTGGTCCATTGGTTGTGCGAATTGATCGGCTACGGCTCGACGGCGTATGGCGTTCTCGCCAGCGGCGGTTCGGAAGCAAATCTCATCGCGCTGAAATGTGCGCGCGACAAGGCGTTCCGCGAAATTCCACGACGTGGCGCACGCTCTGCGGGCGAACTAACAGTTTATACCTCCGAACAGTGTCACTATTCGGTTGAAAAAAGTCTGGACATTCTCGGGCTTGGGCGCGAGAGCCTGCGTAAGATTGATACTGACGAACGCTTTCACATTCGGCTCGATCGTCTGCGAGATGCGATTGGCGCAGACATTGAAGCGGGTCGCCGTCCCTTCTGTATCGTCGGTGTCGCCGGGACAACTTCGACAGGAGTGATCGATCCGCTGCCGGAACTTGCTGATATCGCGCGCGTGCACGATCTGTGGTTTCACGTCGATGCGGCGTACGGAGGCGGGCTCGCTTTTTCTGACAAGCACAAATCAAAGTTGCGCGGCATTGAACGGGCTGACTCGATTACGTTCGATCCACACAAGTGGATGTTTGTGCCGTTTTCATGTGGCGCGACATTAGTACGCGATGGGGCGCAGGTCCTGCGGAACTCGTTCGACATGTCGCCGGAATACTTGAGCGAGCAGCGCGGTTTCGCCGACGCGGAGTTCGATTTCTTTCGTTACGGCCAGATGGGCACGCGACGTTTCAACGCTTTGAAGCTCTGGATGTGCTTTAAGTTCATGGGTAAATCCGGATACGCCGAAACCACCGAGCGCCAGCTGGAGCTGACGGAACACCTCGCGCGGCGTTTGGACCAGTTGCCCGATTTCAAGCGTATCGGAGAGATTGAAACGGCCGTGTGCTGCTTCCGTTACCTGCCTGAAAGGGTGCGGGCGATGGCGCCCGAACAGCAGGATCATATACAGCAGGCTTTGCAGCAACGCATCGAACGCAGCGGCAGAGCGTTCTTTCCCTCGACAATTCTCCACGGCCGCCGCGCGCTGCGCGTGAATATCAATAGTTACCTGACTGAGCAGCGGCACGTTGACGATCTGGTAGACTTGCTAGATGAAGAAGGCGCCAGGGAACTCGAGCACGTGACGCGAAAGCAGCAAACATGACGCGTCGAAATTATTTGTTGGGGTTAGTTGCGGCTTTGATGTTGGGCTCAAGCGTCCTGCTCGCGCCGGCAACACTCGCCATGTCCGTCGCGCGCGGGCAGTCTGGGATTCGTTCACTGCCGGCCATCAAGTCGCGCGCAGACTTCGATTCGCTCGGTGTCGTTTACGATCCGGATACGCCGTACGCCCTGCCGCACGTGATGTTCGTGATCGATCGGCAGAACAAAAACCGCATCTACTACGTCAATTCAAAGCTCTACAAATTTCACAAGGACTTCGTCAACGGCACCTATCTTTCGCTTGAACGCGGTCAGGTGTTTTTCGAGAACAACTATATTAAGCCGAATCGGCGATTCATTCTGGGGACGGTGGCGTATCAGACCCCAGTCAGGAAATGGACGTTTGAGTTCTGGGAAGGCGATCTGATTCCGGCGGAACAAATCAAACTAACTTCCGACGTTATCAACCGGACATTCTTCACACCCGTTGCTTACAAACCGAATTCGTTGCGGCAGGAGCAAGCCTCAGCCAACATCGCCGGGTTGGCGCGCGTGCTGCAAACAGAGATTCTTCGAGGACAGGATTATCAGGCGCTAAACGTGGCCAAAGGCCTCGGCCGGATTCACGTCATTCAGAAGTTTGATGACCATGTCGAGATTGGCTCGAACGAGATTCTCGTGCTCGACGAAGTCCCGATTCACTTGCCGCCGGTCGCCGGAATCATTACCAGCAAGCCTTCGACGCCGCTGTCGCACATCAATTTGCTCGCGAAAGGCTGGGGTGTGCCGAACGCTTACATCAAGAATGCGCACGAGCTGTTGAAGCAATATGACGGCTGGTGGGTCGAGTTCGACGCGCGCCGAGACACGTACACGATTAAGCGCGCGGACAACACAGCCCTGGCAGAGTATCAGCAGCGGTTGAAGCAGCGACTGGACATCATGAAGCCGCGGTCCAATCTGGCGGTTACGCGGCTCGCAACGTTGGACGAGCAGAGAAGATCCTCGTCGATTGCGTACGGCGCAAAGTCGGCGAACCTTGGCGAATTGATTCGGGCGCGCCTGCCGGGTTTCGCGGTTCCGCCCGGATTCACAGTTCCGTTCTCGTACTACGATGCGTTCATCAAGCAGAACAATATCGACGACGAGGTTTACGAGCTGCTGAACGATCAGAAGTTCGTGCATGACCCGGTGCATCGGCGGGGCGAGCTGACGAAACTCCGAGAAAAGATTCAGCGGGGAACGTTCGACGCGAAACTGCGCGCCGAAGTGCTGCGTCGTTGGCGAGCCGATCTTGGCGGTCGAGGTGTGTTTGCGCGCAGCTCAACCAACAGCGAGGATCTACCGAATTTCAGCGGGGCGGGACTGTATTCCAGCATGCCGAACCTTAAGACCGATGATCAATTGATCGAAGGGATTAAGACCGTCTGGGCGTCAGTTTGGAACTTCCAGGCTTACGAAGCACGCGAGCGTGCCGGGATTGATCACACGAAAGTATTCATGGCGGTTTTAATTCAGGACGCCATAAACTCTGAAAGCTCAGGCGTGATGATTACAACAGATCCCTTCAATCGCGACGGGCGTGACGCAATTTTTATCAGCGCCAAACGCGGTCTCGGCATCAAAGTGGTCGAAGGGCAGAGAGTCGCAGAGCAAGTCGTATTTCGCCCGCGCGCCAACGCTGTTCAAGTGCTGACACGTTCCGAAGAAGACAGTTTGCTGACGTTCGACGAAAACGGAGGCGTGAAAGAAATTCCGATCAGCGGTGAACGGGCAGTCTTAAGCGATGCGGTGGTTCGACGACTCGCGGCCGCGGGGCAAAACATCAAGCGCCTATTCGGCGGACGCGACCAGGACATTGAGTGGGCTTACATGCGCGGGCAAATCTACATTGTTCAGGCGCGACCGTTTATTGCCGGCGGTTAGTCTTCGTGGCACAGACTTCAGTCTGTGGATCCCCTTTGTCTGGCTGGCAACGTTCATCGAAATCACAGACTGAAGTCTGTGCTACAAACATATGGAAATCTTCGCAAAAGGAATCCTGACCGGACATGTTGCGTTCGTAACCGGTGGCGGTACCGGTATCACGGGAGGGGTTGCGCGCGCACTTGCTGAAGCGGGCGCGAACGTCGCGCTCGTTAGCCGCAGTATTGAACACCTCGAGCCTGCGGCCGCAGCCATAAACGACGCGCGAACCGGTGCCTCTGGTGAAGCCTTCGCGGTCGCCGCAGACGTTCGCCATCCAGATCAAGTGGCGACCGCCATCGCCGCTACAGTCGAGCGCTTCGGCCGAATCGATATAGTCGTGAACGGCGCGGCTGGAAACTTCCTCTGCAAACCGGAGGAGCTTTCAGCGAACGGCTTCGGCACCGTCGTCGATATCGATCTGAAAGGCACCTTCAACGTCTGCCGTGCCGCGTTCGATCAACTTAAGCAGCACACGGGACAGATTCTGAACATCAGCGCGACGCTGCATTACCTTGGGACGCCCATGCAGCTTCACGTTTCAGCGGCTAAAGCCGGCGTTGATGCTTTGACGCGAAATCTGGCGGTTGAGTGGGGCCGCTATGGCATTCGTGTTAATGCGATTGCGCCGGGTCCCATCGAAGATACGGAAGGCATGAAGCGCCTCGTGCCTGAAGCAATCAAAGAGAAACTTCGAAAACGTGTCCCACTCGGCCGCATGGGCCGCATCCAGGACATCGAAACTGCCGCTGTCTTTCTTTGCTCAGACGCCGCCAGTTACATCAATGGCGCGGTACTGGTCGTTGATGGCGGCCATTGGCTGGCTGCCAATCGATTGTTGTGAAACTAGTAGGAGTCGGAGTGTTTGGCGCGTTCCTCAAGTAGGGCTTCCAACTCAGCGATAGCGTTAAAATCCTTCGCTCGTCCAGCCGCTCGTTTAGTCAGAATCAATTTCTCAAGGTTCAAGCACAAACAATTGATGCCGTAGAGCTCGATCTCTCCAGCCTCCGGCAGCAGTTCGTCATAATTGCCGCCGCCCGCGATCTCACCAAGAATGTCAATTGCGCCTAGCGAGGTCGTCAAGGTGAAATTCAGGCCATTCTTAACGGTCCGGTCACTCCAGTCGAAGGGCAAACCCGGTGGTGCCCCTCGCAAGTAAGGGCTGTACTCGGATAATGCCGTGACGATTCTTGCGATGTTCTCATTGGAGCGGTCGTAAACGATGTCGAGGTCGTACGTGATCATCGCGGAGCCGTGCGCGATTCCCGCGGCGCCACCAACGACGATGAATTGGACCTTTTCGTGCGAAAGGATGCGTAGCAGCTCAGGAAAGTTTGTCTTCATGCAGTTTGCGGCCGGCTTTACGCAGTTCTTCCACGAAGTCCTGTAAACTCATAAGATTTTCGAAACGCTGCTCTACCGTTAGTCGAAGGTTCTCGCGCAGCAGCGTCCGATCGATGTCCTTTTTGTAGGCTTCGATTACAGGATCGAGGGGAATTAGAGACTGTATCTCCTGCACGCATCCATTATAGCCTCGCCTCAAAGCAAGACAAGAACGGCTGGTCTAGTTTCAACGACGGTATATTGCTAATCTAGGCCCGTGCTCGAGCTCACGCCATCGACCTTCGAAGACTTCGAACGCGAAACCGCGCGCGGAAACATGGTACCGGTAACGCGCACCGTGCTCGCGGATCTGCAGACACCGCTCGGCGCGTTTCTGCGGATCTCGGGCGATACCTCGTACGCGTTTTTACTGGAGTCAATCGAAGGCGGTGAACGGCTCGCGCGTTACTCATTCGTGGGCGCCGACCCGTGGATGATTGCGCGCGGACGCGGCGAGACAACTACGATTCAGAAAGAGGGCCGGCAGGAAACAGTCGAGCGGAATGCGGTTGATGTCCTGCGCGAGGCATTTCGCGAAAAGAAGCTGGCCCGGCGCCCCGGCCTCGCGCCTTTGTGCGGAGGCGCCGTGGGTTACCTGGGATATGACGCGGCGAGCTGGTTCGAGCCTGTGCTGGGCCGCAATGGGCATCAATCGGATTCAGATGATGCGGCCTGGATGTTCTTTCGCACCGTGCTGGCGTTCGATCGCGTGCAGCAGCAAATTGAAATCACTTCCGTCGTGTTCGTCGCTGAAGCGGCGGGCGATCGCGCACAGTTGCGCGCGCTTTACGACCAAGCCATTCGCGAGACTGAGCGAATCGATAACCTGCTCAGTGAACCGCTAAACGTTCCTCCAAGTCAGCCGACAATAGGACAAACAACCGTTCACTTCCAGTCCAATTGGCCAAGGCCCCAATTCGAAGCGGCAGTCGAAAAGGTGAAGGAGCACATCGCGGCCGGCGACTGTTATCAGGCAGTCATCGCCCAGAAATTTGCCAAGCCAACCGCCGCGGATCCTTTGGCGATTTATCGTGCGTTGCGCGCGACGAACCCTTCGCCTTACATGTTCCTGCTGCGCATGGGTGGCGAGACAATCATCGGGTCATCGCCCGAGATGCTGGTTCGCTGTCACGGTCAGCGTTTGGATTACCGTCCGATTGCGGGAACGCGGCGACGTGGTGCGACTGAAGCGGAGGACTGGATGCTCGGCGAAGAGATGAGCAACGATGAGAAAGAAGTAGCCGAGCACACGATGCTTGTGGATCTGGGTCGAAACGACTTGGGACGGGTCTCAGATTACGGCTCCGTAAAAGTCGAAGAGCTGATGTCGATCGAACGTTATTCGCACGTGCAGCATCTGGTGACCAGCCTGCGCTCGCGCTTGCGTGACGACCTCGATCGGTTCGATGCGTTGCGTTCGTGTTTTCCTGCGGGCACAGTAACCGGCGCGCCAAAGATTCGAGCCATGCAAATCATCGATGAACTGGAACCAGCGAAGCGCGGCGTTTACGCAGGATCCGTGCTTTATGTCGATTACGCTGACAACCTGGACTCGTGTATCGCCATTCGGACGATCCATCTGCGCGATGGCGTGGCGACCGTCCAGGCGGGCGCCGGCATAGTTGCCGACTCAGTACCGGAGCGTGAGTACGAAGAATGCGTCAACAAAGCGCGCGCGCTGTTTCGCGCGATCGAGTTGGCTGAGAAAGGCTTATGACATTCGTTAAACTCCTCTTGATCCTGGCGGCTGCTGCGGGGACGGTCTCGGCACAGAATCCAGCGCCGGGTGCGGACACTTTGAAGAAAGCGAACGCGCGGCCGGTTGCGTCGCCAACTCCAAAGGTTGAGCCATTCGTCGGCGCCTCAGTCGAGCAGATGACGGGCCGGTGCGTATCCCTCGAAACCGAACAAGGCCTGATCGTGTTGGAGCTGTTGCCGAACAAAGCTCCTGAAACCGCGCGCGGGTTTTTGAATCTGGCGGCTTCGGGGGCGCTGGACACGACAACCTTTAGCCGCACGGTGAAAGGTTTTGTGATTCAGGGTGGCAATCTTTCAACGAGCGAGAAGTGGGGCGGGGAACTGTCGGCAAGAATGCAACGTTCGCTACCCGACGAGCCGAACGATGTGAAACACGTTCGTGGAATCGTTTCGATGGCGCGTAGCGACGAGCCGAATAGCGCAACGACGCACTTCTTTATTCTTGTCGGTGACGGGCCGCACCTGGACGGAAAGTTTGCGGCCTTCGGTCGTGTGCTGCGCGGGATTGAAGTCGCCGACTCGATCAACCGCGCTCCCGCGGAAGAAGAGAAACCCGTTTCACCCGTCAGAATCACTCATGCAACGGTTTCGCGCTGTGAAAAGTAAGCAAACTCTGGGTCAGTCCGCGAGTTACGTTGCAGTCCTAGTCGGCCTGTGCCTTAGCGCCTGTACCGGCACGTTCAGTGACCAGCCGACGCCCGAAGCGGCGAAGCGATTTCTACAACTGCGCGGGTACCACTTCGACGAGCGGTCCTTCTTCAGAGCCGCGGCTGAGGGTGACGTTCTCGCGGTAAACGGCTTTATCAGCGCCGGAATTAACATCAACGCGAAGGATGAAACTGACAACACAGCTTTAACGGCGAGCTCTATACGAGGAGATGCTAAGGTCGTGGAAGCCCTGCTGCGCGGCGGCGCCGATGTGAACGCCAAGGGTCGGAATGGATTGAACGCACTTCTGCTGGCCCTTTCACAAAAACGTGGCAGCGTTACCGATCTCCTGCTTGCTCAACAGCATCTCGACTTGAAAGCCCAGGCGCCGGACGGGATGAACGGACTGATGATGGCAGTTTGGCACCAGCAGGAGCGAGCTGTGCAAACATTGCTCACCCGAGGCGTAGATGTGAATCATCAGGACAAGGACGGTGACGCGGCCGTGCACGGCGCAGCGCTTTACGGTAACGCGAGGATACTGAAACTGCTGTTGGACGGCGGTGCGAATCCGAATGTAAAGAACCAGTTGGGAGGGACGGCGCTGATGTGGGCCGCTGCATACGGACACGAGGAGATTGTAAGCGTGCTGCTTGACCGCGGCGCCGATCCGAGGATTCCAGACGTTGACGGTGTGACGGCGGCGGGATGGGCCTCGAAGAATAGTCGCGGCCGTATCGAGCTGATGTTAAAGGCAGCCGAAAGAGATCGTCAGTAGTCAGTTGTCCGTGGTCAGTTGTTCTTTTTGTTCTTTGTATTTAGTTCTTTGTACTTTGATGCGTCGTCCCAGAGCACCTTTAAATTGAGGCGCGGACCTGAGTGAAGAAATCAAAGTACGAAGTACGAAGTACAAAGTAGTAACCGCGCAACTGACCACTGACCATTGACATGCTTCTGGTAATCGACAACTACGACTCGTTTACTTATAACCTCGTGCAGTACCTGGGTGAGCTGGGCGAGCGGATCGAGGTGCGGCGCAATGATGAAGTTACCGTCGAGCAAATCGAGGCGATGAAGCCTGATCGCATATTGATTTCGCCCGGGCCCGGAACGCCCGCCCACGCAGGCATCACGATGAATGTGATCGAAAAGTTTGCCGGCAAGCTTCCCATTCTCGGCGTTTGTTTGGGACATCAGGCAATCGGGCAGGTGTTTGGCGGACGAGTGGTGCGTGCGTCGCGGCTCTTCCACGGAAAATCGTCACAGGTGCAGCACGACGGCAAAACGATCTTCAACGGTTTGGAAAACCCTTTCCCGGCGGGCCGATATCACTCGCTGATTGTCGAGCGTGAGACGCTCCCGGACGAATTGGAGATTTCTGCGACGACACCGAATGGAACAATCATGGGTTTGCGCTATCGCCGACTAAAGATCGAAGGGGTTCAATTTCATCCGGAATCGATCATGACGACGGAAGGTAAGAAGTTACTCGCTAACTTTCTCAGTCTCTAAGTCTGGGTGCAAAGTCTGGAGTCAATCCATTAATTGAAGCGTCGCGATGATGAATCAGCCAACCCCAGCCACCGGACTTCAGACTTCGGACGTCGGACTTAAAGACTTTATTGCGCGGTTGATGCGTCGCGAAGATCTTTCGCGAAGCGAAGCTCACGATCTGCTTGACGCTTTGCTTAACGGCGAAGCGACTGACGGTCAGATCGCCGCGACGTTGATCGCGCTCAAGTTCAAGGGCGAAACAGTCGAAGAGCTGGCCGGGCTGGCCGAAGGCATGCGAGATCGAGCGACGCGAATTCAGTCGCGTCACGAGCGATTCATTGATACAGCCGGGACCGGATCGAGTTCAGCCAAATGTTTTAACGTTTCGACCGCGGCCGCGTTCGTCATCGCAGGTGCCGGGTTGCCGGTCGCCAAGCACGGCAATCGGGCGGCAAGCAGCAAGTGCGGCAGTGCCGATGTGCTAACGGCATTGGGTGTCAACGTTTCAGTCGCACCTGAAGCTTCTGAGAGATGTTTGAATGAGCTCGGCATATGTTTCATGTTCGCGCCGCTTTACCATGGCGCTACTGCGCGCGTGGCCGGCATTCGCCGACAGCTAGGCGTGCAGACGACCTTCAACTTGCTTGGCCCGTTGACGAATCCGGCAGGCGCGCCTCGTCAGATTATCGGCGTTTCCAATCGGGACTTCGTCGAGCCAATGGCGCGTGCGTTGTCGTTGCTCGGGACGGAACGCGCATGGGTGGTGCATGGCGAGGATGGGCTGGATGAGATTACTTTGACGGGGAAGACCTTCATTGCTGAGGCAAGCGGCGCGGATCTGCGAACGTTCGAAATCGCGCCTGAAGATTTCGGCTTGAAGCGGTCAACGCTCGACGGTTTGCGTGGCGGCGATGCGGAAGAGAATGCCTCGATCGTTCGCGACGTGCTCGCTGGAAAACGTCGGGACGAAGCGCGGAGTTTGGTCGTTATCAACGCTGCTGCGGCGCTACACGTCGGAGGCGTGGCGACGGACTATAGCGAGGGCGTGCGATTTGCGGAAGACAGCCTCGACAGTGGCCGCGCCGTTGCGAAACTGAATGAGTTAGTGCGAATGACCATCGCGGGCGAATGATACGAGATGGATTTTCTCTCAGAAATAATCAGCGTCAAACGACAACGCGTCGCCGCCGCGAAGGCTCTTATGCCGATCGAACGCATGCGCGAACTCGCTCAGCTTCAGGCCGGTTCGCGACGACTAACGAGCGGGTTGCGGGACCGAACGCGGCCCAACATCATCGCCGAGTTTAAGCGGAGATCTCCCTCCAAAGGCCCAATCAAGTCCGCGGCTGATCCAGCGACGACGGCCCAGATTTATGAATCCGCGGGCGCCGCGGCCATTTCGGTACTGACCGAACAAGATTACTTCGATGGCTCCCTCGATGACCTTCGCAGGGTGCGCGGGGCCAGTCGGCTGCCCGTGCTGCGCAAGGATTTCATCTTCGACGAATACCAGGTCTATGAATCGGCAGCTGCCGGTGCAGACGCGTTCTTGCTGATCGCGGCTGCGTTGGACGACCAGACGCTTATGCGGTTGCTCGAGGTCGCGGACGAACTTGGAATGGATGCGCTCGTCGAAGTTCACACCAAAGATGAACTCGATCGAGCGGTCGCGGGCGGGGCTCGTTTGATCGGCGTGAACAATCGCGATCTCCGAACGTTCGGAGTCTCAATCGCAACCTCTCATCTGCTGGCCCGCGCGGCGCCTGAGAACACGATTCTTATCAGCGAAAGTGGTCTAACGCCGGCGGATATTCGCGAGCTTCGCAATTTGGGCTACAGCGGATTTCTTGTGGGCGAGGTTTTGATGCGTGCTCCCGATCCGGCAAAAACAATTCGCGATTTTATCAGCGCTTCAGAACCGCTCGCACCGCGGTCGGTTCTTGTAAAAATTTGCGGCATCACCAATGTGGAAGACGCGCGCGCGGCGATTGAAGCAGGCGCGAATATGTTGGGGTTTAATTTTTATCGCCCCAGCCCGCGATTCATCGAACCGGAAGCTGCTCGCGAAATCATCGATGCGGTTCGCGCGGAGACTCGATCAGAAGAAGCCCGCGTGATAATGCTCGGCGTGTTTGTGAACGAATCGGTCGAGGATGTTATCAGAATTGCCGAACAAAGCGGCCTCGACGGGATCCAGCTTCACGGCGACGAAACGATTGACTATTACCGGGAATTGAAGCAGCAGGCGCCGCGGCGATTCGCCATCAAGGTGGTTCGCTCGAATGGGGCGGTCGATTTTCCTGACGTAAGTCTCTATTCGGCTGATGCGTTCATGCTGGACGCCTACGATCCGAATCTTCGCGGTGGCACCGGCCGAAAGGCTGATTGGACTCTTGCTCTGAGGGCTGTGCAAAAACTTCCGAAACTGTTTCTTGCCGGTGGCCTTTCCCCTGAAAATGTTGCCGAAGCTATCACGACAGTCAGGCCTTA
>DATEPC010000108.1:0-78781 GCA_035273405.1 Pyrinomonadaceae bacterium
GTGGTCACGCCGGTACCCACCTCTTTACCGCTGCCGGCTGTGACTGCGGCATTGCTTGTTTCCGCGACCGTCGGACTGGCGTCGGGAGTCTACCCTGCGTGGCGCGCGGCGCGGCTGGACCCGATTGAAGCGCTCCGCGCAGAGACCTGATCTTTGTGTTCTTTGAGCTTTGTACTTTGATGTTTAATTCAAGGGAGCTACACGTCAAAGCACAAAGCACAAAGTACAAAGTACAAAGCACGAAGCGCAATGAAGCTTTTCAATTCCGACATCTGGGAAAACCTTTGGATGGCGCTGGACACGCTGCGTCAGCACAAGCTGCGCTCGCTCCTGACGATTCTTGGCGTAGTGATCGGCACAATGACCGTGATTGTGATCGCGGCATTCGTCTCGGGCATCGACACGCGCGTTTCGAAAGAAATTGAGTCGTTCGGCACCAATTCGATTTACATCTATCGATTCGATCCTGGATTCAACTTTAACCCGACGCAGGAAGAGCGGCAGCGCAAGCCAATCTCGTATGAAGATACGCTCGCGATTCAAAACGAATGCCCGTCAGTGATGTATGCGGCCGCATTCATGTCGCCGGTTGATTTCTTTGGTGGAAGCTTTACCCCACGCGTACACGTGCGGTATCGCGACATCGAGATGACGAATGCATCCGTTCAGGGCGCGTCGCCCGCATACTTCAATATGGGCGTGACCACAGTCGCCGAGGGTCGCTACTTCACTGAGGATGACAACGTGCGCCACGCCAGCGTCGTCGTAATCGGCCGCGATGTCGCGAACACTCTGTTCCCTTTTTCGAATGCGCTGGACCAGAGCGTTACGATCAACGGCCGGTTATATCGCGTGATTGGCGTGCTGGCGGAACGCGACGTGTTTCTCACCGGCGGTGAAGATCCGAACAACGAAAACAAAGCCGTTTACATGCCTTACCTGACGCTGCATAAACTTTATCCCGACGTTGACGACAACTTCGTCATGGCTCAGGCGCGGCCCGGCTTGATGAAAGAAGCCGTGGAAGAAGTTCGCGATTTGCTGCGCCGTCGCCGAAAGGTCGCGTTCGGCGCGCCGGACAATTTCGGTATCTCGACTTCCGAACAAATCATCACGCAATTCAAAGCGATTACCGGCGGAGTGTTCGCGTTAATGGTCGCGATTTCCAGCGTGGGCCTGCTTATTGGCGGCATCGGCGTGATGAACATCATGCTCGTGAGCGTGACTGAGCGCACCCGGGAAATCGGCGTGCGCAAAGCGATCGGGGCGCGCCGCCGCGACATCATCGTTCAGTTTTTGATCGAAGCAGCGACTCTGACCGGGCTTGGCGGGCTGGTTGGAATTCTGTTCGGCTCAGGCATCGCGCTGCTAATCAAGACGATCATGCCGACTTACATTCCCATCTGGGCGCCGATCGTGGGCTTTGTTGTTTCCGTCGGACTAGGCGTCGGATTCGGACTGTGGCCCGCCTGGAAGGCGGCGCGGCTGAATCCGATTGAGGCTTTGCGGTTTGAGTGAGTACGAGTGGGACATGAAGCAACTTTTGATTTCCGTTGTGGTGGTGTTCACAGCGCTCTACTCGGCACAACTCAGCTATTCACAGAATCCCCCCGGTATCCAGGACTGTCCAATTGTGTCTGTAACCTGCCCTGACGCGACAAACAACTCGACTGCGACATTCATCGCGAATGTCACGATCGGGGTGCCAAGCGACGAGCCTAAGTACAGGTGGCGTGTGGATGGCGGCACCATCGCGCGTGGACAAGGAACCGATTCGATTGAGGTCGAGGTCGATAGACGCGCACAGGTGGTCACAGCTACGGTGGAAATACTCAATTTTCCAAAGGAGTGTGCCAGAACCGCTTCGTGTTCAATCTTACATTCAGGATATCCGAGACACTGGTGGCAACCGGTCTACGACTCGAAGAAACCTGCTTGGGAAATTCTGCCGCAGGAAGCTAAACCGGGCGAAGTCATTCTCTCGAAGCGTAACGAGCTTGGTCTCCTTTCAAATTTCGCGGCGACGCCTTTCACATTTCACGGCAAACGGTACGCTAGCTTAGAAGGCTTCTGGCAAGCCATGCTTTATCCGGAAGGCCCACGCGATCCGCGCGCGAAGTTCCCTGGCCTTGAATGGAAGTACACGCGCGATCAGGTGACGCAGATGACCGCTTTCGAAGCGAAGCGTGCCGGCGACTTAGCGGAAGAGAACATGTGGAGGATGAAAATCGCGTGGGTCAGTTTCGAAGGAAGACGTTTCGCTTACCGGCCGAGACAAGCCGGACGACACTATCGTTTGATCGTCGCGGCCACTCGGGCCAAGGTTTTGCAGAATCCTGAGGTAAAAAAGGTCCTCCTCGCGACCCGAGATTTGATCCTGCGACCTGATCATCATCAAGAGTCCAACGCACCGGCAGCGTGGCGCTACTTTGAAATCCTCATGAACATTCGAAAGGAACTACCACGAAGCAGGAAGTGAGTTAACCCATTCCTGCAAGAAGTTCCAGCTTCTCCGTTCAACCTAAGATGAGACTTCGAATTGTTCTGGTCGCCGCTTCTTTGTTGGTCTGCTTCGCCTCAACCACCGCGCAAACGCGGCGTTCCACACCACCGGATTCTGCTTCGCTGCGGGCGAGTTTCCTGGCAACTTTCGGGAATGATTTTGAACTTGTACAGGACAAAATCACTTCGCGTTCAAACGAAAGTGGCGGGGGCGATTTCTGGTTGGCCTTCGTTAAGGCACGACATCCAGGCTATTTCACTCTCCAATACAGCTTCAAACGTAATGACAAACACTATTCACACGAGGAGCGTGAAATACATATCACTGTCGCGCCGAAGGGGTGTCGCCGCGGGCCACCGTCGTCTGGGGTCTATCCCAGATTCTGCCTGGGCGACACGATCATCGTGCCGGTTTTGCTTTCAGGAGGATCCGGCTTTGAGTTCAAGTTGACGAAACAGGCGCCGGCGACGGACGAAGACTGGAAGACGTTTGACGAAAAGTATCCGGAGTCCCGGGATGGCAACCTGGACAAAACGCCGGTAACAAATCCATCTGAAAGTTTGCGATATGTCGGTCGCCGCGCGTACAAGTTGCTGCATCGAAAACCGGGTTACACGCTTCAGTTGCTCGCTGACTTTGAAGCAGTGAAACCGGGAAAGTTTAACCTGCTTGTCACCTCGTCTGCCTACAGCGGGCCGGCCGACAAGACGCCTGCCGGCAGCATTCCGATCATCGTGGTGGACCGCAGCACCCCGCTAACACTGATTGCCGGACGCGAACAGGTCCGAGGTTTTACGATGGGGCACAGCGGGCAGGAGTATGTTTCGTCGACCAGCGGCAATAGCTACATGACAAGTTTGATCGTGCTACAGCCGGGCGATCGGATTTCCGTTTTGTATCTCAGCGCCCGGCGCGATCCACTGTTTGAGAGGCAGGGATACACTCGTCCCGGTGGGGTCGATCCGGCCGAAGCAACGGCGCCGGTGATCAGCGTGCACCCGTTCGCACTCGAGACGCGTTATGACTTTAGCGCGTGGTTGGCGGACTACTTACCGTAAGCGGTTAAGTCTTAACCGCCTGCGTAAGTGGGCGGGTCCATACTCGCTTTGAGCGCTTTACCCACCGCTTACGCAGGTGGTCCTGACTTCATCGCATTTAGCGCCCGATGGCCTCATACCTCACGTTTCCGATCCGGTACTTCTGCCAATCTTTGTAATCGAAATGCCACCACTCAGCCGCGTAGATGGCGAAACCTTGCACTTCCATCGCGTTGCGCAGAAGCTCGCGATGCCAACGCTGCAGCGAAGTGCCGCCCGGATAATCCGAATGAGCCCGGTCGGTTGTTTCATCGTAGGTAGCGACCATCTCGACCGGTCTGCCGGTTTTTAAGTGATACAGCGTGAGGTCAACGGCGCAGCCGCGATTGTGACGCGAGCCGCGGGCGGGATTAGCGACGAACAGTTTCTTATCTTCAGGGAACGCATCCCAGAAAACCTTGGTTAGGTACCACGGCCGGTACGCATCGTGAATCAGTAACCCGTATCCCTGTCGTTTTAAGTTGCGATGGGCGCGAACTAAGGCTTCCGCGGCGGGTCTCTGCATAAACGCGCGCGCCTGCGTGTAGAACTTCGCGCCGAGAAAGTTGTTCGTCGTCGCATAACGAATCTCGAGACGAATCGTCGAATCAAGTTTTCGCAATTCAACCAGATCGGTTTGTAGGAAATCGCCGTTCTCTTCCGGTGGTTGCGCGGCAAGCGCCTCTTTCATCAACTCGGCCACCGGCCGAACTGGTTTGACGACGAGTTGATTGCCGGATTCTGGCTCGATTGGACGGCGCGTTAGGATGACTGCATCGACGGCTGCTTGAGTAGCACGCCCGCTTCGGTCACGTTCGAATGTTAAATCCCGCTCAGCGTGAGGCCCTGGAGCTGAAAACTTGAAAGTGTTTCGATTGATTTCCTCGAGAACGTCAAACTCTTGCGACCGCTTGAACAACGCGCAGAGTCGACCATCTTTCTCAAGAACTATGAGAATGTCGTCGTCGGGGCCGTACTCTCCGATTAGTCCGCGCCAGCGTGCGGGAGCGGGTGCAGGTTTGGAAGTCGTAGGGGTCGGCTGAGCGACAACAGGCGAGCCGTGGAGGCAGACAAGAAGTAAAACAGCGACGAACCTAGTTGTAATCTGGCTGTGCATTGTTGCAATCATCGACGTGAATTGTACCAGTCGACCCGCTTGCGAAGCAGGCGGCAGAAAGTAGCCCCGGGTGAGCGCGTCCCATCGGGACGAGCGAAACCCGGGGGAACCAGGACCAAAGAAATTTGGAGAGCCCGCGAAGCGCGCGGCAGAACCCCAACTCCTCTGTCGCCCGCTTCGCGGGCTCGATCCGGAGGGTGATCGTGATCCCCGGGCTTACGCCCGGGGCTACTACACGCCGCCTGCTTCGCAGGCTGGTCGTGTTTTAATCTCGAAGGCACTGGTAATAAACTGAGCGACTTGCTGCTCGAGTAGGACGTAACTATGAGAACCAACTCTCTGCAAAGACTAATCACTTCACTTTGCGCCCTTTCGCTTCTCGCGCAATTCACATTCGCGCAGGCACCAGCGAAGCCGCCGGCGAAACCATTCGAACTCACCGTCGACAGCATCATGCGCGGCCCGCGTTTAGTTGGATATCAACCCAGCGGCGTTTATTGGTCGCAGGACAGCCAACGTGTTTACTTTCGCTGGAAGCAAGCCGACGAGCCGCGCCTGAAAGAGCTGAGTCTGTACGTCATCAATCGCGACGGCACGGGCTTGCGTCGTCTGTCGGATGAAGAAGCGAAGCAGGCGCCGCCCGCGTCCGGAGACCTATCGAAAGACAAAACGATGACCGTCTTCACCGATGAAGGTGACATCTTCATCTATGACCATGCGAAACAGGCCCGCCGGCAAATCACTCGCACCGTCGACGCCGAAACGAACGCGCGCTTCACGTTCGATCAGAAACGCATCTACTTCACGCGGACAAACAATCTCTATGTGATCTCTCTGGAAGGCGGGACGCTCGAACAACTCACAGATATTCGCATTGGCGCACTGGCATCGCCGGGCTCGACGCCGAAAGGAACCGACAGTCAGGAATATTTGAAGAAGGAAGAGCGTGCGCTGATCGATGCCGTACGCGAGCGAGCTGAACAGCGCGAAGAGCAGGAGAAGAAGCGCAAAGAGCGCGAGAAGCGCAAACCATTCAGCATCCCGATTGGTCAGAATGTTCTCAATCTGAACCTGTCACCCGACGGCAAGTATGTGATCGCGACAATTAGCGAGCCCGCTGCAGGCGCTAAGAACATCATCGTGCCGAACTATGTGACCGAATCTGCCTACACTGAAGACATTCCGGGCCGAAGCAAAGTTGGCGATGTGCAGGGACGTACGCGCCTGGTGATTGTTGATGTCGAATCAGGCGAGACGAAGAACGTCGATCATGGCCAGAAGCAGCCGGCTGCCCCCGCCGTCCAGCGGACCGAGATGAACACGACTGAGCAAGCGCAACGCGAGCGCGGCGAAGTCAGTATCCCGACAAATCGGGATAGCGACCGGGTCGATTCGCAGGCAAAACCGACTCAACCGAAAGATCGCGACGTACAGCTAGCGCCAGTCCAATGGTCCGAAGACGGAAAGAACGCCGCGTTGCTGGCGCGCGCGGCCGACAACAAAGATCGTTGGGTGCTGCTGCTCGACCCGGCCACGGGCAAAACGAAAGTTCTGGCGTCAATCCATGACGACGCCTGGGTTGATGGACCGGGCGCGAACACCCTCGGATGGTTGCCGGACAACGCGACTGTCTATTTTGAATCAGAGCGCGATGGTTGGGCGCATCTTTATTCCGTCTCGAAAGATGGCGGCGCGGCCGTGCAACTAACTTCCGGGGCGTTTGAAGTTTCAGACGTTCGGCTGTCCACCGACAAGACAAAATTCTATTTCACGTCCAGCGAAGGCAGTCTTTTTCAAAGGCATCTGTTCTCGATGCCGTTAACCGGTGGCGCGCGAACTCAAATTACCGGCCTGCCGGGCAACAATCAGGTGACGGTTTCCCCCGACCAAACGATGCTTGCGGACGTTCGTTCGTACAGCAACCTGCCGCCGGAACTCTATCTTATTCCGAACATATCGATGGATGAATACTCCAGCGCCCGACTGAAGCCGTTAACAACTTCGCCCATTCTTGAATTCTTTACCCATGACTGGATCGACCCGCGACTGGTGAGCTTCAAAGCGCGTGACGGCGCGACGGTTTGGGGCCGCATGTACATCCCTTCGAATTACAAAGGCGGCGGGCCGGCCGTGCTGTTTGTTCACGGCGCCGGCTATCTGCAAAACGTGCATCGTTGGTGGAGTTCTTACTACCGCGAATACATGTTTCATCACTTGTTGATGGAGATGGGTTTCGTCGTGCTCGACATTGATTATCGCGGCAGCGCCGGATACGGCCGCGACTGGCGTACCGGAATTTACCGGCACATGGGCGGCAAAGACCTGACCGATCATGTCGATGCGGTGAATTACCTGGTGAAAGAGCATCGCGTCGATCCGAAACGGATCGGACTTTACGGCGGCAGTTACGGCGGCTTCATCACGCTGATGGCGATGTTCACTGAGGCCGATGTGTTTGCCGCGGGCGCGGCCTTGCGACCCGTGACGGACTGGGCACACTACAATCATCCTTACACGAGCAACATTCTGAATCTGCCGCAGACCGATCCGGGGGCTTACAAACGCAGCTCACCGATTTATTTCGCGAACGGTTTGAAGGGGCCTTTGCTGATCTGTCATGGCGTCGTCGACGTCAATGTGAATTTTCAGGACACCGTGCGGCTGGTTGAGAAATTGATCGAGCTGCGCAAAGAGAATTGGGAAGTCGCACCTTACCCGGTCGAAGATCACGGGTTTGAAAGGGAAGAGAGTTGGGCCGATGAATACAAGAGGATTCTGAAGTTGTTTAGATCGAACTTGAAACCGGAAGTGAGGACGAGAAGGACACGTAATTGAGCAAGATAAGAGTTAAGTAAGGACCATGAATCAGCCTGCGGAGCAGGCGAAAGCATAAAGCCTGGGGCGTGAGCCCCAGGAAGAAACCACCATCAACCAACAGCCCGCGAAGCGGGCGACAGCCTAAGGAGATAAAATGTCGGACTCCTACACCAATCTTCTTTATCACATCGTGTTTTCCACAAAGATCGTCGTCCAATCATTACCCCCGAGTATGAGGTTCGACTGTACGATTACATCGGAGGAACAATTCGCTCGGTCGGTGGGATTTCCCTGGAACTAAATGGCACAAGCGATCACGTTCACTTGTTGGCGAAGTTGCGGCCCGATCGCGCTGTTTCGGACGTCCTCCGCGATCTTAAGGCGAATGCAACCGGGTGGATGCATGATGTTTTTCCAGAACTTAGGAATTTTTCGTGGCAACGTGGGTATGGTGCGTTCACTGTGAGTCAATCAAACGTCGATGAAGTTCGAGAATACATCACCCGGCAGAAAGATCATCATCAAAAGATTTCCTTCAGAGATGAATTCGTGCAGTTTTTAAGACGGAACGGAATTGAATACGACGAGCGATACGTATGAGTTGTCGGCTGTCGCCCGCTTCGCGGGCTGATCCGACTCTCTCGAGCGCTCCTGGGGCTGACGCCCCAGGCTTTATGCTGCCGCCGCTCCGCGGCTCGTTGTGTGGCGCAATCAGAAAGTCTGGATTCGAGAGCGCAGGCGACTCTTCATTTCATCCAGCGGGCTCGACGAGGTCGGATCGGCGTGTTGCTTCGTTAGTCGGTCCTCAACCAGCGCCTCATCGGCCGCTGACAAAGGCGGATCATCAATCTCGAGCGCCCGTCGAATCAAAATCTGCCGCTCTTCAAAGGTAAGTCGTGGAAGTTCGGCAATGACTTCATTGAAACTCATGGGTGTAGTTTGCCTGCCTGCCGTAGAATTCTTCAATGTTCACAAGGTATGTTCTGAAACTATAAAGTGAAGGGACACTTTACTACCACAGCTCTTTGTTCTGCTTGTAAACCACCCCATTCTTCATCACAAACGTGACCTTCCCCATTGCGTGAATATCTCTTAGTGGATCGCCTGAGACGGCGACGATATCGGCCAATTTGCCGACCGTCAGCGAGCCGAGGTTCTTGTCCCAGCCGAGCAGCTTCGCGGAGTTCAACGTGGTACCAATCGCGTCCATATTCGACATGCCGCCCCAATCCACCAGCAGGAAGAATTCGCGCGCGTTCGTGCCGTGCGGTATGACGCCTGAGTCGGTCCCGAAAGCAATCGGCACTCCTGTGGCGACCGCGAGCTTGATGCCGCGCCGCATCGAAGCCGCTGCCATAAGAGCTTTCTGCGCACGCAAACCTTTCAACACGCCGTTCTTCGCCGCGCGCTCAACAGCTTCGGCGGCCATCAGAGTCGGCACGAGATAAGTTCCGCGCTCTTTCATCAGCCGCGCGCCTTCTTCATCCAAAAACGAACCGTGTTCGATGGAAGCGACGCCCGCGCGCGTAGCGATCTTAATTCCTTCAGTGCCATGCGCGTGGGCAGCGACCTTGCGTTCGTGCTGACGAGCTTCATCGACGAGGGCTTTCATCTCTTCAAAGCTATATTGCGTGGTGCCGACGGCCGCGACTTCGGACAAGACGCCGCCAGTCGCGCAGGTCTTGATAACGTCGGCGCCGTACTTCACCTGATAACGCACGGCGGCGCGAATTTCGTCCGGACCGTTGGCTATTCCTTCCTCGATCCCTGTATCCAGCAGCCCGGGACGAAATCCATTATCGTCGCAATGGCCACCGGTGATTCCGAGCGAGTGTCCCGCGGTCTGCATACGCGGCCCCGGCACCCAACCCTCGTCGATCGCTTTGCGTAATGCCACGTCATTGAAGTTCGACGCCCCGACGTTGCGCACGGACGTGAACCCGGCCATCAGAGTGTCGTGCGCATGCGGCACACCGAGGATCGCGCCGAATCCCGCGTAGTCTCTGACGACGGCATTTTGGCTGTCGGGATCGCCGAGCACTCGGCCCATCAAGTGTGTGTGCGCATCAATGAAACCCGGCAACAGCGTCGTATTACCGAGATCGATCACCTTTGCACCCGACGGTACACGGACGGAGCGAGAGTCTCCCACCGCAGTGATCCTGTTATCCGTGACGATGACAATCGCGTTGTTGATGGCGGGTGCGCCGGTGCCGTCAATTAGCCGGGCGGCCTTCAGAACGACCACGCCTTTGCCTTCGGGCGGCTCGGGCGTGATCCCTGGGCGCGGCTGATTCTGCGGCAGCGCGGAAATGCCGAAGCAGAAAAGCAAAGCTAGAGTGGCAAATAGACGTTTGTAGCTTCTCACAGAAGGGCTCCTTGTTTGTGATTGATGCCGGCAAGTCAGCAACATGCGTTAGCGAGCGGCGGCATTCTAGTTGAGAATTGAGTTGAGCGAAAGACACGAGCGGTGCAGGCTAAGCGAGTCCGCTTTGTTATTGGATTCGGATGCGGGCCTTGTTACTCGTCTGTCCATGCAGGGTCACACTTACTAAGACAGACTGACCAGGCGGCAGATGGCCCGGTAGGATCACAATTACCTGCGTGAGTCCCTCGAAGTTCGGCACACCTCCAACAAACTCGACTGTCAGTTGATAGATGTTCAGCGGCGCGCCTTCCGCTTGCGCGGTGACGGCCGAACTGAGATTAAATCCGAAGAGCATCACTCTAGTGCGATTGTCCGAACTCAGGTTGAATGGGTCGGTGAGTGGAAACGGATCGCGAACCCAGGCTGGGGAAGCGAGAGCAATCGCGCTGTCGCTGCCCTGTTCCGTGAGCAGAATCGGCGGCGGCGCATTGACGGTGAGCGTCGCTTCGTTGCTCGTGGCGTTGCCAAACGCATTCGTAACAATGCACCGAAACATAGCTCCGTTGTCAGCGAACGCGGTGGACGGCAACGTGTAGCTTGATGAGGTCGCGCCTGAAATGTTTTGCTGGTTTCGTTGCCACTGATAACTCAAGGGAGTGCTGCCGCTGGCCGTAACTGTGAATGTTGCCGGCTGTCCCTGCGCCACTGTCTGATTGGACGGATGGCCGGTAATGCTGGGTGGCGCATTGACGGTGAGCGTCGCTTCGTTGCTCGTGGCGTTACCAAACGCATTCGTAACAATGCACCGAAACATAGCTCCGTTGTCAGCGAACGCGGCGGACGGCAACGTGTAGCTTGATGAGGTCGCGCCTGAAATGTTTTGCTGGTTTCGTTGCCACTGATAACTGAGGGGAGTGCTGCCGCTGGCGACGACGCTGAAAGTGGCCGGTGCGCCTTGCGCCACTGTTCGATTCGATGGATGCGTCGTGATGTTCGGCGCGGTGCCACCAGCTCCGGTGAATTGAACATGAAAGACTGAGGAAGATCCGATCGCGAGATAATAAAGACTTCCATCGGATGAAACTTTTAAATCAACGGGGCTTGAGATTCCGGATGCAAAGGCGGAGGCAGTATTGGTCGAAGTGTCCATGACGCGTATCCAGCCGCTGCATAGATCCGCAAAGAAATACTTGCCAATGTAGCTTGCGGGGAATTGCACCGTAGTTGGGTTGTAGAATGCCCCGCCCGCGATAGCGCAGCCGCCCGTCGGTCCGATCGTGTGGTTATAGGAGAGCAGCGGCGAACGAAAACTTGGATTCGAGGTTGACCCCTCCGTATTCGGCCACCCGTAATTCGATCCGGCGATGCCGTCGTTAATTTCTTCCCATGTGTTTTGACCGACGTCGTTGATGAACATGCGCGTCGTGCCTGGCTGGAACGCAAACGTAAATGGATTGCGCAGGCCGACGGCCCAAATCGCGCGATTAACGCCGGAGGGAGAGCCGGCAATATTTGGAAACGAGGTTGGGTTATCTGCCGGAATCGTTCCATCTGAGTTGATCCGTAGAATCTTTCCCAGCCTGTTTGCCAGCGACTGCGAAAATGAAGGAACCGCGTTCTCGCCAGTCGCAATATAAAGTTTGCCGTCCGGTCCAAAATGAATGGCGCCGCCGTTATGGTTCGTTGCGCTGAGGTTCTCCAGCTCGAGAAGGACGACTTCGCTCCCCGCTACGGCGACGTCTTGATTTGCGCTGTTGGCAGTGAACCGGCTGACGCGATTGTGGATTGCGGGAGTGGTGGCGGTGTAGTAGACGTAAACAAAACGATTGGTTGTGTAGTTCGGATCGAAAGCAACTCCGAGAAGGCCGCGCTCGCCGGTGGAATTGACGGTCACGGTCAGAAAGGGCGTTGAGAGCAACGCCCCATTCTTAATTACCCGAAGTTGTCCTCCCTGAAGACAAACAAAGATACGGCCGTCAGGCGCGATAGCCATCGCGGTTGGACTCGAGAGACCGCTTATCTGCGTTTCCACGAAACCCGCGGGCAACGTTGCCGCGCCGGCTGATGTGGACGCACTGAAGAAAAAAAGCAGCGTCGACAAATGGATCACCAATCGACGGGCGACGCTGCTTTGCCTCATAAAGCTGTTTCCAAAGGACCGCTCGCTCATTCGTACTTGTTATTCCTTGCGCGCACGCGAACTATTCCGGGTGCACTGCTGCATCTTTGACGAGGGGCAAGCGTGAAGCTGATTAATAGACAACCTTGGGGGACGAGTCTGGGGTTTAGGTTGTCCTGTTGAATTCTGGGGGGCCGAGCAGATTATACGCTCCGCAACCGGCGGCTGCCATAATCAAATTGCCCGGTGGCTTGGACGCAGGTCGCTAATCACGCCGTCGCGTAACTTATCTCAGCGATGACCCAGCGGTCGCCTTCACGGCGCCAACGAACATAGGTGTGGCTGGTAAAGTGCTCGCCGCGAGGCACAAACTTATTTCCCCTAAAGCTGGTCCACATTTTGTTGTCGGGAAAGTTATCCACAAATGCATCAAAGTCCCCGTTATCGGCGCGCTCGATCAATAGCCAATAAAGTTCGCCTTTGTTCTTCAGGTCCCTTGTTAATCTCGCGTAGCTAATCGGGTTGCGAAAATATTTCTTTGATCCTACGTTCATCGGATTCAAGTGAAAAAACGGTCGCGAGCGCGAAAACAGAGAAAGAAATAAAGACGTGTTACGAGTGCGCATTGCGCGAATAAGTTTTCGCATCGCCGCCGAAAGCGCGGCCGGCGGGACCGAAGCGCGGTTGCTGGGCGCATTTTCAATTGTAATCGTGAGCGAAAAACGTGCGACCCCGAAACCGGCTGGCTTCGTCACGAAGACTACATATTTGCCGGTCTGTTCTAGCGTGCCGGACCAGTAGTAGTGATACGACTGGTCCTTACCGTCAGGGTCTGTGACGAGGAATATTGCTGAGTCCAGCGGGGCGGATGTGACTTCTATCATCATCCATTGGCCGGCCCTGGCTTCCACCGCGTACTCGAATTGTTGATCGCCGCGTATCGTACCCTTCAACGTTGCACTGTTTTTCCCGCGGGGGAATTGCACGCGGAGTGGCTCGGCTTTTCCACCTTGAGCAAGAACCGGCGGGGCAAAGCCTAAACAAAGCACCAGAACAAAGAACGGCGTCACCACAAATTTGAGAATTAGATGGTTCCTCATTAACGGCGCATCATACATCCAATTGGCGCACTCGTGCTTCATTGGTGCCATGAAACGATTTGCTATTTCGGGCTCTTGGTCGTTTGCCTTGGCTGCGGCTAAAGTAAAGTCCTGACTCGACCATGGGCGTAGCCAAGTTAACTGACCAGAACACGATTGTTCCCGGGAGTAAGTATTCTCGGATTGAACGGGAGCGGCGATATCTATTGAACGACCTGCCGGAGGGCTTGAACCGGGCCGATCACCACCTGCAAATCACCGACAACTACATCACCGGCACGCGGCTGCGGATTCGAAAAGTACGCGACCCGAAGACGAATAAATGGATTGTGAAGTTCACGCAGAAGTTTGCTCCTGAACCAGCAGATCTTTCCCGTACCATTATCACAAACATTTACTTGAATGCCCTCGAAGCTGACACCCTGTCGGTATTCGCAGCTAACGAGATTCGGAAGAACCGGTACTACTTCGACTTTGCCGGCCGGCGCTTTTCGATCGATATGTTTCTCGGCGATTTGTTGGGTCTGACTCTGGCAGAAACCGGTTTCGAAACGGATGAAGAAATGCTGGGGTTTGAATTACCGCCGTTCGCTATCGCTGACGTTACGAACAACGAAATTTTTTCCGGCGGCAGATTGTGCGAGCTCAGGTTCGAAGATATTCGAAAGGAAGCGCAAAAAAGCGGATGGGTGAAGGCGCACTCCGCCAACTGACTGCATGCGAATCAAAATCCAACTAATTCTTTTCATCGCGTCAGCGATCATAGTTTTCGGCGCGTGCCGCAACTCAAAGCCGAACCAAAACGCCAACATTAATGCAGCGACTTCAGCGCAGGACACTTTGGGCGGAGGCGTGGCGCCGGCAGGTGAGAAGATTAATTTCCGCGGCTCGATCGCGAACTTGTCGATCGAAATGAATCTCGTCCGCGAAGGCGAGAGTCTGACCGGGACCTACTTTTATCCGCGGGTTGGTAAGACCATTGATTTGAAAGGTGAAATCGACCGCGACGGCAACGTCTCTCTTCGCGAGTCCGATCAAACGGGGAAAGAAACCGGTGTCTTCAAAGGCAAATGGAAATTGAACGCAACCGGTTTAGCGGATATTGAAGGCAAATGGTCGCGTCCTGACGGCTCGAAAGAGACTGGCTTTTTCATATCGCAACAACCAATTGAATTCACCGCCGCAGTCCGAATCGTGCCGAAGGTGATTCGCGAAAACAACAAGGAGGCAAAGTACTCAGTGGACGCTGAGTATCCCCAGATAGAAGGCGACCCGCGGTTCGACAAGTTCAACGCGGCGGCGCGCGCGATGATCACCAAGGACGTTGCCGCTTTCAAAACTGCCGAGACGGCTGCGCTTGAGGAGGAGACAGGCCTTCCGGAAGAAACACAGACTTCTTCACTGGACATTGGATACCAGTTTCGCCTGGCAACCGATGATTTGATCAGTGTCGAGTTTACTGAAGGGCAATACTCGCGCGGCGCTGCGCATGGCAACAGCATCACGGTCGTGCTGAACTACGATGTGAAAAACGGCAAGCGCATTGAGCTGGCGGATCTATTCAATTCGAAATCGAATTATCTCAACGTGATATCCGCGTATGCGATCAAGGATTTGAAAGACCAGAGCAAGCAGAACGACATGCTGATGGAGGACCAGATACAAGATGGGGCCGCGGGGCGCGCGGGCAATTACAGAGCGTGGACGATTACCCGTAAGGGTCTCTGGATCACTTTCGATCCGTATCAGGTTGCGGCATACGCGGCCGGGCCGCAGCACGTTTTAGTTCCGTATTCGACGTTGAAGCCGGTCGTGAAACCCGATGGGCCGATTGGAAATCTGGCGGGGTAAGGAGTACGCCCGCCTCCGGCGTGAACTGTGTACGCAGACCTCCGGCCTGCTGCACGCTAGAGGCGTGCGTAACTCACTTTCCGCATGCCCGTTTAGAAGCCGCACTTGTGCGGCTGGTTTTGCGGCGGACAAGTCCGCCGTCTAAACGATGACAGCTTTAATAAAGGGCGGGCGATAGCCCGCCTCTAAACTCTCATGATCAAGCAAAAGTGAATCGAAACATTGGATTATTGGTTTTGATTGCCGGTGCAGGCCTCGTCGTCATCGGCCTGCTGATTTATTCAGGTGCGCTATCGTGGTTTGGCCGGCTGCCGGGCGACATCCGTTACGAAGGTGAGAATACTCGCGTCTACATTCCGATCGTTTCAATGCTGCTCGCCTCGATTCTCTTGAGTGCCCTCTTCTATTTCGTGCGGCGGTTCTTCTGAGCAGTCATAATCCGATAAGCTTCAGCGCGTTTGATTCCCAGCTCGCGCGCAGCGCTTTTCAAAGCGTCCTTCGAATTCAAACCTTCGCGTTCGAGTTCCTCCACCCGTTCGACCAGTCGTTCGGTGTTTGTCTGTTCCGCGTTCGCCGGCCGACTCTCGACGGCTTCGCCGGATATAATCAGTACCATCTCGCCGCGCGCCGCACCCACTTTCGAAAACTGTTCAACCAATTCATTTAGAGTTCCGCGGACGAATTCCTCGTGCAGCTTCGTTAGTTCGCGCGCGACTACGGCGCGGCGGTTACCGAGCACTTCTGCCGCATCTTTCAGCGCCGCCACGATTCGATGCGGTGCTTCGTAAAAACCCAGCGTCGCTCGCACCGAGCGCAATTCTTCCAACTTCGCGCGCCGCGGGTGCGCACGGGCCGGCAGGAAACCGCCGAAGAAAAACTCATCGCTTGGCAGGCCGGAAGCCGCCAACGCCGCGACGAGTGCCACCGGCCCGGGAACCGGTATTACGCGAATACCGCGTTCGATTGCCGCGGTCACAATTCGATACCCCGGATCGTTAATCAAAGGCGTGCCGGCGTCGGAAACCAATGCGACGTTCTGGCCCGACTCGAGCAGCTCACAAAGTTCTTCGGCGCGTTCACGCTCGTTGTGCTCGTGATAGCTGACCATTTTCCTGTCGATGCTGAAATGGTTCAGAAGCTTTCGCGTGTGGCGTGTGTCTTCGCAAGCGATTAGATCAACTTCACGGAGCATGCGGAGGGCGCGTTGGGTGATGTCTTCGAGATTGCCGATGGGCGTCGCGACGATGAACAGTTCTCCGGGCACGCGGGCTATTCTGTCATCGCGCGCTGAAAAGGCGAAAGCCCTGCTCGCCGAATCGAGCAAGGCTCTCGAAAGAGTGACGAATTGCTCCGCCGGTTAGTTATGGTCTGATGATCCGTTCCCACCACGGAATGTCGTTGCGGTTGTCCTGTCGACCACGACGCCAATCGTCGTTGGAGCTGTTATACCCGAGGCGGTAGGCATTCGAGATTACGTTCAACTCGCGGCGGATTTCAGACCACCGATGACTCGCCTGCGTGTTCATCCGGCTCATGACGCGATCCAGCCGGCTGGCTTCATTCAGCACCCGCTGAGCTTCGTCGCGGCTGCGATTGATGTCGCGACCGTTTCCAAAGCTTGATTTCAGATTGCTGACCGCGTTTCGGAACTCTCGCGCCTCGCCATTCAGCCTGTCCTCGCGACGCGTGCCATCGGCCCGGCTGCGATCCAAAGTGCGATCGAGGTCTCTCTCGAAATCTTTTGCGAGTCGATCCAGGCGATGAATGCTATCGCGCAGATACCGACTGTCGTAATTCCCGTTATTACGGTCACGCCGATAATCCGGCCAGCCTTGCGCCGAAGCCACAGTTGGAATAAACAGCGCCAATAAACCGGCCACCAAACTTAATCTGATCAGTTGCGTTTTCATTTCAATTCTCCTTACCAAATGTTCATGTGACGCTCCGCGCCCGAACTAGGGGTGAGGTTGGCAATGACCGTGCCGTACGCGTTGGTCCAGCGCGAAAGCTCCGCAGACCCGAGAAAGCAGCGTCCAAGGCGCGCAATGCGCCGCATACCGTGCAAACCAAGTCGGAAATCGTTAGGAGATGTTGGGTTTGAGGGATAAGCGGAAGTTAATCGTCGCGAAGGAAAGTAACGAAGTGCGAACGCAGTGTCTCTTCAGCGAACACTGTGCGATCCGTGTCATCGTCGGCGACCAACCAATGCGGCTTATCTTTCGATAACGGTGTAAGGAGTAACTCAGAATTCGCGCCGCGCCGTCCGAAGTGTTTGATGTTCGCGCAGGCCAGGCCGCCACCGCGAACAATGCCGTCGCGCGGAGTGCGCGGCCAGCCACACTCGATGGTCAGTTCGCGAACACCTCGGCGGAGCGTCACTTGCCGGCCGACCATCGTGGCGCTGCGACGCGAAAACCTGTGCGGCTCTTTCTGCTCGATCTGGATTCCGGCGCCGGCGCGATTTGCTTGTCCGGCGAGTGAAACGACTTCATTCAGCAGCCAATCGATCGCCGTACGCCGCAGCAGGTCATTGCGCCGGCGCACCGTCAGAAATTCGGCGATATCTGCTTGCCCGGCCGCGTGTGCGCGCGATTGGGCTTCAGCCAAAGCAAGTTCCCAGGCGTCTTCGAGTTCGCTCATCTGAAGGAGATTTGTCAGAACCACCTGCGGTAGCGGATGGTTGAACCTTGTGATCCGAGTCGCGTTAGCAGCAACATCAACCGCCCGCATCCTGCACCCCACGCGGGATGCGCGCGCGGGGACCCCGCTACCGCAGGCGGTTCTGACTTACCTTTGGCCTTTTTCCTTTTGCCTTCGGCGAGATGTTATCATGCCCCACCGTTTCAATCTTTCCCGACTTGTTGCCGTCCTAATGACTAATCTTTCAAACAGAGTTTCCAAAAGGAATCCCCGGGCATTGATTCTATCCGCCGTGCTGGCGCTGGTTTGCGTGGCGCAGGTTTTTGTCAGTGCGTCCGCCCAGGACAAACTGCCGGCGCCATCCGGAAACGTCAACGACTTCGCCGAAGTCGTCGATCCGGCCACGAAGCAACGTCTCGACAGGGTGCTGCAAAACCTGAAAACGCGAACTGACGTGGACCTCGTGATTGCCGTGGTTAAGACAGCCGGGCCGGCAGATATGTACGACTACTCACTGCGAGTTGCGAGCGAATGGCAGTTGGGTACGCGCACCTCGCCGCGCAAGACGCTGCTGATGGTAATCGCGGCTGATACCGGCCTGTTCTTCACGCAATTCAGCCGCGCGGCGCAGATGACTCTTCCGGACGGCTTGGTTGGCGAGATGGGACGCCGCATGCGTCCTAAGTTCGAAGCACGCGACTTCAGCGGCGGGCTAGTCACCGGCGTGCAGGCCTTTGTTAACGGCCTCGGCGAGCAGCACAACTTCACTTTTGCGCAGTTGGATATTCCGGCCGGAGATGTGGTCGTCGCGCAGACCCGGCCGCGAACTGTCGAGAGTTCTTCGCCATCAGACACACCAGCGCCGCAGCCGAGCGAATCGCCGTCGCCGGAAATCGTCCCGAGTCCGACGCCGACCGCGGCACCAACTGAGACGCCCTCTGGCACTCCGGTGCCTGAGGCGACGCCGACGCCTGAAGCCACCGCGACGCCTGCGGAAAGTCCCACGCCATCTCCAACGATGACCGAGACACCTCTGGCTGAACCCAGTGCGATGCCGGCCGCGTCGCCAGTTGAATCGCCGGCCGAAACACCGGCGGCTTTGCCTAAACCATCCGAAGCGCCGTCACCGAGCGTGGTCGCAAAGACCTCACCCACACGACCTGCGCGACCGACGCGTTCGCCCGTCGCTCCGGCGAACCCGGAAGACGAATTAGAAGAAGTAGAACTGACGCTGACAAAGCCTGCCGGTGAACGAATCGAGCTTTTGAAAACGTTTATAGCGACGCACCCTAAATCCGTTGCTGTCCGTCGCGCCCAGGAATTAATCGTCTCTGCGCGAGCATCGTTCGGTGATCAAAAGCTTCAGGCCGGCGACATTCCGGGAGGGCTTGCACAGTTTCAGCTGGCGATGTCGGAGGCTCCGAGCGACATGAACGATCGCCTGTTTACGGAAGTCATCGCGCGCATTCCGATGAACCTGTTTTTGCGCGGCCTGCGTGAAGCCGCCGTCGAAGCCGCGCGCCGGGTCGAAGCCCTGGCGAAACTTAACCCGGTACGATTGCTGGCGGTCACCCAGTTCTATCTGGGCATTGAAGACGTGCAGGAGGCCAATCGCCTGGCGGAGCTAACGGTGCAGAACGCTCCCGAAGTTGCGTCGGCGCATCAGGCGCTGGGCGCGGCGCGTCACATCGCTTTGCGGCTTGAAGATGCGGAAGCTGAATACGCGAAAGCGCTGGCGCTGAATCCGAAGCTGACATCGGCAAAACTGTCGCTCGCGGATTTGAAACGCGCGTCGGCAAAAAGCGAAGAAGCGCTGGTGCTTTATCGCGAAGTGCTCGCGGCAGATCCAAAAAACAATGCCGCGCGGGCGGGTGTTGTTCTGTCATTGTTGGAGTCCGGCAAACAGGAAGAAGCGATGCTGGAATTAAACGCAACGCTCCAGGATCGGGAAAAAGCGAACAACCTGCCGCTGGTAGTGGGCGCTGCCTACTGGTTCGTCGCGCGTGGCGACTCGGCCCGGGCGCTCGATTTCGCCCACCGCGCTGTAGCGCTTGAGCCGCGATATTCCTGGGCGCAGATTGCGTACGCGCGCGCGCTGTTGGCTGACAAACGGCCGCTGGACGCCGAACGCGTGCTGCGGTTTGCGCAGAACTACAGCCGCTTTCCCACGCTCGATTACGAGCTCGCAACCGTGCTCGCCTCGGTTGGGTTGTATGACGAAGCCGTCGCCCAATTGGCTAAGTCGTTTTCGCTGAAAGATGGTCAGATCGAAACGAAGCTTGCCGGTCGATTGCCGGTAAAGGCCGCAAGCTTCTCTGAGTTGTTAGCGCCCGAGCGGCGCGCGGCAATCTTCCAGAACAAGACAGCAGATTCTGATGCGAATGGGAAGATGCTGAAGGCGCTGCTGGCGTTTTCGAACGCGCTCAACGCGGAACGTCGCTCGCCGGCGGAAGATGAGCTGGCCACACTCGCGCAGGAATTCATCGCCGGTGAGGATCCGATGCGCACCTACCGTCAGGTTTATGTGGCGTCCAAGTTCTTGAAGAAGGGGGTGGCGCTTTCGACCGTTTTGGATTTGATGGAGAGCGCGACCACAGGCGTTGAAGCAGCGCTCAATGTGCCGGCGGCGACGGTCGCCGTGCAGGCTGAAGAACTTGCTGATACGCGGGCCGGCTCACTGTCGCGAGGTACTACGCCCGCGGTGCCGGACGCTCCACGCACTGCGTTGTCGGGATTGCTTCGCGGAAAAATCGAAGACATTGCCGGGCTGGCGCTTTTTAATCTCGACAAACCCGATGAGGCAGTTCTGCGTCTCAGGCGCGCCGTTAGCACATCGCCGGAAGGAACGCCGTTATGGCGCTCGTCGATGTGGCACCTGGGCGCGGCACTCGAAGCCAGCGGAAAAGGCGATCAAGCACTGCTTTATTACATCAAGAGCTATGTTGCCGGCGGACCGGATATCGTGCGCCGATCGGTAATCGAGAATCTCTACAAGAAGGTGAATGGCACGCTCGATGGACTGGACGACAAGATCGGCGGGCGGTTTTCTTCAGCCGCCCCCACGCCAACGCCTACCCCAACACGGCCGTGATTGAGGCCAAACAAAAACCGTTACAAATAGCCTAAAAGCCCAGTGTTTGGTTCAGTTAAGTTTGCCCGTACATGAAGTCTTGACACCTTTGCTCGTCGGCGTATAGTGCGGCCATTAAACGGCTCCCTGCCGCCACATCCCCCGATGTCCCCGTAGTCAGCCTGCATCAAAGCTAACGTTTCAGCCTGGGAGGCTTTGTTATGGGTGCTAAATCGAAGAAACTTCCAGTCATTCTATTCTTGTCGTTAGCAGGAGCGTTGATTGTCCTAAGTGTGATCTCGCAAAGCCTGCGGGCGTCAGCGACTCGGAGAGTAACCACTAAGCATCGAGTTGCAGCGACTCCTCCCAAACACCGTCTGTTGACAAGCGTTATCTCTTTTTCCTGAAAGCGATGCCAGATGGCACTGATTTCAGCATCATCACTGGCTATGAGCTGTCCCCGTCTGGAGTTAGAGCGCTCGACTGGGCTGGTCCCTTTGCGCAATTCAATGGATTAGATGAAACGCCGTTCTTGATCACGGTGCGAAATACCATCACGCAAAAGAAGCAGCAGTAGTTCCGGTTCCTAAACACGAGGAGCTCCCCTATGAAACCCCGCATGTTGTTGTGGGCTGTCGCCCTGATCGTCGCTTGTGATGTCATCAGTGACGCGTGTGAATTGCCCCCGGTTGACCCACCCCCATATAACACATTTCACAGTTGGGTACCTGGTCCACGTGTGGTGCTAGTCCATATTGATGACGACTTTACCGTTAATCCTGCTATAGCCGAGCAATATCTTCGAGGTGTGCTTAACTGGAATATTTGGGGTCTTGTTGATTGTTCTTTCGTTGAATTTGTGCCAGCAGGGGTCCAGTCTTTCGGCCCTGAGACTTACCCCGATAGCTTTCGCGCGCCAGTTGGCCATGTATACATAATTAGCGTCCCGAATCTTAATTGTCCCAATGGTGGGTGTGTGCTCAGGACGAATGACCAAGGTCGGACTGTAGGTGCCAAAATAATGTTCGATCCTGCAGTTTGGGCAAACAACCAAAACTATTTCGTTGGTATTGGATACTATGCGTGGGCCGCGTCGCACGAGATTGGACATACTTTTGCCTTAAATCACCACCTGCCAGCACCGCAGGTCCGGGCGATTCTACTCAGGCCGGCTACGTTACCGAGAATCAATCGAGCAACCCGTATGCGGACAACACGAGTTTACCTACATTTTGCGATGCTGTGAGTATCGCGAGCATCTACTGCACGTGTATTCAGTACGATTGCCCGGATGATCACATTTGGAGCAGTGCATCCTGTGAGTGCGTACCATACACGGGGCCTCTTTGTACTACTTATGGATGGAATGGTACATGTCCGCCCAGTACGTCGCCGAATGGATTTGGAATGTGCTGCGGACAGGGCGCTTGCGAGTCTAATGGTTGGTTCTGGAACTTCACGAACAGCACCTGTAATGAAGAGCCGCAATATTGTGAGTCGCGCTGCGCCCCATATTACCTGCTGGAAGGCGGCGCCTGCGCATCGCCGGTAGACTATTGCTCTGCCCAGTGGGGCTGTGGCTATGGCTTCACCGATGGAGGATCGGGGTGCTGCTGCGAGCCGACGCCTATTCTCATCGACATCAGCGGGAACGGATTCAGGCTGACGGATGCCTACACCGGGGTTCACTTCGACCTCGGCGGCGACGGACGCGCGGAGCCCACGGCTTGGACCGCAGCGGGAACAGACGACGCGTGGCTCTGCCTTGACCGCGATGGCAATGGACAAATTGACAGCGGTAAAGAGCTGTTTGGCAATTTCACCGATCAGCCACCGACGGCTGATCAGCCGAGGAACGGCTTCCTTGCCCTCGCCGAATACGACAACCCCGCAAATGGCGGCAATGGCGACGGCGTGATTGACAGCCGCGATGCCGCCTTCTCATCGTTGCGGCTGTGGCAGGATCCAAACCATAACGGCATCTCCGAAGCGAACGAACTTCACACTTTGCCCGAATTGGACGTCTCTTCGATCTCGCTAAATTACAAAGAGTCGAAGAAGACCGACGAATTCGGTAACGCGCTTCGGTATCGGGCGAAGTTAATGGACTCGCACGGGAGACAAGCCGGACGTTGGGCTTGGGACGTGATCCTGCAAGTAAACCCCGCGCCAAAGCCGTAACAGTTTTCCTTCACTTTGAAAACAAAAAGAGCAGCTCGGCGATGAACCGAACTGCTCAAATTAAGAAAATGCCGGTTACTTATTTGCCGGTGCCCTGGGGTTTGCCGTCAGCGTCAAAGACCACAACCGTTCCAAACTTCTCCAGGATGGATTTGATCTTCTTCGCGTCGCCGACTACGACGATCTGCTGTGTCTGCGGATTGACGTACTGGCGCGCGACGCGCTGCACGTCATCGGCGGTGACGGCCATGACTTTCGCCGGGTAAGTTTCCCAATAGTCGTCCGGCAAACCGTAAATCTTGCGAGTGATCGAATAGCTCAGAAGGTCCGTCGCGCTCTCGAGCGATAGCGCAAAGCTCGCAACGATTGAGCGTTTTTGTTCTTCCAGTTCTTCGGCAGGAACTTTTTCGTCCCGGATGCGATTCAGCTCTTTCATGAACTCAGTCATCGCGCCTTCGGTGACTTCAGTGCGCACGTCGCCGCCCGCTGACCATGGGCCGGAGTATTTCACCGCGGTGAAGTTGCTGTAGACCCCGTACGTGTAGCCCTTCTCTTCGCGCAGATTGAGAAACAGCCGCGCCGAGGCGCCGCCGCCGACGATGCTGTTCATCACGACGACAGGAATGTAGTCAGCATGACGGCGATCGATGGCAATGTTGCCCATCGTGATCGTCGATTGCACGGAGTTTGGCCGGTCAATAAGGTAAATTTTCGCGTCGGTCACGGGCTTCGGATTTGCCGGCAAACTTTCTTTGTAGTCCGAGCGCTTCCAGCCGGCCAGTGCCGTCTTTAGCTTCGCAATGACCTCCGAAGCCTTCACGTCGCCCGCGATGGCGAGAATTGCATTCTGCGGCACATAACGTTCGCGGTGCCACGTAGCGAGCATTTCCGGCGTCAGCGAATCAAGCACCGCCGGAGTCGTCGAAAAAACGGCCGCGGGATGATTCCCGTAAACGACGCGCCTGAATCGTTCCTGGGAAAGAAAATTAGGCTGCGTGCGCTGTTGCATTAGGGCGGTTTTTTGACGCTGCTTCAGCTTTCCAAACTCGTCGGCCGGAAAACTCGGATTCATCAACATATCAGCCATCAGCCCGAACCACTGATCGAAGTTGTCGGACAGCCCTGAAGCGCTGATCGACGCGGCCGTCGAGCCGAAACCCGAATTGGCGCCCAGCGTCGCGCCGAGTTTGTCTACGTCTTCAGCGATCTGGCGGCTGTTGCGTGTCTTCGTTCCTTCGCGCAGCATCTGCGCCGTCAGGTTGGCGAGTCCGGGCTTGTCTGCCGGATCAAAAATCGGCCCCGCGCCGCTTATCGTCAAATTCATGTTGACGACGGGAAAGCGAGGGTCTTCCAGGATCATCACCGTCAAGCCGTTGTCGAGTGTCGCTTCGACGGGCTTCCGTAACTTAACGCGCAAGACTTCTTTCGAGACCGGCGCGCGGTTCTTTCGTTCGACCTTGCTGCGTGAGGTGCCCTTGTCCTGTCCTGGCGCGGGCTGTTGTGCTCGCAAAGGAGCAACGGCTGATGCGATGAAAGCGAATGCGACCAGGGTCGCGGCAATTGTTTTAAGTTTCAATGGATTCAGGTACTTCATTTCTCCTCCTGACAAATCTACCTAATCAGGTTGTAAGCCGCCGACGAATCAGCAGGCATGATTTCGCTATTTAGAACCGGTAGTCGGTGCGGTCGCACGCGGCTTCGGCACAGTGGTAATCACTGTGCGGTTCGTATCCTTAAAGTAAGTGCGCGCCACGCGTTGAATATCCTCTTTCGTGACGCTGTTGAATTTGCCTTCGATCTCGTTGATGAGATTGGCGTCGCCGTAATACACCGCGTAAGTTCCGAGGCTGACGGCCCGGCTCAAAGTGCCCTGCAACGCCTGCGCGCGCGACCGGCGGATACCCATGCGGACCTTGTCAATTTCCCAATCGGCGACCGGCTCATTCTTCACGCGCTCGATCTCTTCGTAGATCGCTTTCTCGACATCCGCGAGTTGCTTGCCGGGAGGTGCGATTGCGGTCACCGAGAAGAGCGATGGCCCGCGACGTTCCTGCGCGCCTGCGCCTACTTGCGCCGCCAGTTCGCGCTCTTTGACCAGCTTCTGGTACAGACGCGACGACTGGCCGCTGGACAAAATCTGTCCGAGCAAGCTCAGCGCGTAGTAATCAGTCGTGTTGCCTTGCGGAATCTTGTAGACAATGTCCACGCGCGGTGTGCGCGCGAAGCCGTCGTCGATATTCGCGCGCCGCTCGGCTTTTTGTTCCGGTTCAGTCATGTCGGGCGGGGGCGGTTGCGGTTGCGAGGGGATCGCTTCGAAATACTTCTTCACCTTGGCGAGGGCTTCGTCGGTCTTAAAGTCGCCCACCAGGGTCAGCACTGCATTGTTCGGCGCGTAGTAGATCCGGAAGAAGTCGGCCACGTCCTTCACTTCCGCAGCATTCAGGTCGGCCATCGAGCCAATCGTCGAATGCTTGTAGGCGAAGTTGTCGTAGGCAGTGTCCAGAATTGTCTCGAAAGTCTTGCCGTACGGCGCGTTGTCAACACCAAGCCGTCGCTCTTCCTGCACTGCATTACGCTGGTTGTCCAGGTTGGCCTGGTTGATGACCAGACTCTTCATGCGATCGGCTTCGAGGAACAGGCCGAGGTCGAGCTGGTTAGCCGGCAGCGCCTGAAAATAGTTCGTGCGGTCCTGGTTGGTCGTGCCGTTCATCGAGCCGCCGTTCATGTCAACCAGAATGAAGTGCTCGCCTTTGCCGACATTCTCTGAACCCTGAAACATCATGTGCTCAAACAAGTGCGCAAAGCCGGTGCGGCCCTGGCGCTCGTCGCGAGAGCCGACGTTGTACGTAATCGCAATCGCGTAAGTCGGCGCCGAATGATCTTCGGACATGATCACTCGCAGTCCGTTCTTAAGCTTGAATTCGCGAATCGGAATTCTGCTCGACTTGGTGGCGGATGCCGATTTCCCACCCTGTGCGAAAACGGCGATTGGTAAAGCGGCGCAAACGAGCGCCGACAAGACGACGAAACTGAGAAAGAACCGATGCAGCTTCATGACTGAAAACTCCTGAATTTATTCAATTGGGGACGTTTGGCGCCCGTGGACCCGACGCCACATTTCTAAACCCGAAAGCGTACTTGAGAATCTAATCGTGACCACGTGTAGTGTCAAGGACGCAAGCGAAAGACGCATAGCGCAGTTTGTCGAGGTAGTTCGGCAACCGCCGCACCTTCCCAGCCATCAAAACGAGGCCCAAGGTCCTCGAATTTAATGGCTCAGTAAACCATGCAATAATGCGTGTAAGAACCTAACTCGTCAGCTATGTTTAGAACAAAACTACTTTCCCTGATTGGCTCTGCTCTCGCCGTCGTGGCTTTTGCGAGCGCCGCAAATGCCCAACAACCAGCGGTCGCCGGCACGCGCTACGACATCACGAATTACCGGATTGAAGTGCAACTTCAGCCGGATGACCACACACTCCGCGCCGGGGCTGACGTCACTTTAACGCCGCTCGAGGCCACTCGTTCCGTTGTTTTTGAGCTGAACGGCTCATTAAAGGTGAACTCGGTCGAGAAAGATGGCCGGGCGTTGCCGGGAATTGTCCAGGACCCCGTCGGGGCCGGCGCTCTCGGACCTAACGTCCGAATCGATTTAGGGGAAGTGGTTCCCGCGGGACAGCCGGTGACCCTGCGAATTCGCTGGGGTGGCGCACTGATTTCGCCGGAAGGTGGCCCGCTGGCGAACAAGCGGCTCGCGTATGTCGGCACGGAAGGCTCGTACCTGATGTACGCGGCGCGTTGGTTCCCGTTTCACGACTACATGGCTGACCGCGCGACGTCGGACATCACCGTCATCGTCCCGACTGGAGTGCAAGTGGGCGGCATCAGTGACGAGCCGGTGAATCCGCAAGTCGATAAGAGCGGCACCACCAAGTTTCGTTTCGTTCAGAAGACGCCGCAGTTAGTTGGGAACTTCGTCGCCGGACAGTTCATTACCCGGAGTCTTCGTTTCGGGCGGTACGAGCTGCAGTTCTTTGTTAAGCCCGGCAGTGAAAATCGCATCACGCCGTTCGGCGAGTTGATGGGCCGCGCGCTCGACTTCTACACCAAGCAGTACGGCACGCCCGCGTTCGGCACGCGCATGATCATCGCGCAGACTGACGATGAAGCCTTCGAAGCGTATTCGGGACTTGGCTTGCTGTTCCTCGCGTCGAGGTTTTTCGAAGGCCGCACGACTCCCGAAGATCGTTTACAACGAGAGATTGCCTATCAATGGTGGGGGCAGACCGTCGGATTGAAATCGTTTGACGACGCCTGGGTTTCGCAGGGCCTCGCCGAGTGGAGCGCGTTCGCGTTCCGCCAATCAACATTGACCGGGGCTCAACTCGATGCGGCGCAACGCGAAGAACAGGAACGCGCACTCACTTTTGAGCAGACTTCATCGATCGCGCGCGCGCCGGCGTCCCTCGACGATCAATCGGCGGCTTACCAATCGATCGTCTTTTACAAAGGCGCGATGGTCTTCAGCATGTTGCGCGAGACCCTGGGCGCCGAAAAGTTTGAAGAGCTGCTGGCGCGATTTGTGGAGCAGTTCCGCAACAAAAATGCTTCGGTTGACGATTTCGAGAGGCTGACAACTCAGGTCGCGGGCCGCAACATGCGCTACTTTTTTGCGCAATGGCTGGAAGGCACAGGCGTCCCTGAGTTCAGCGTGGATTATCAAATCATCCGCACACGCAACGGCAAGTTCCGCACGCGCGGCACGGTGCGGCAGAATTTCGAAAATCTCAACATGCCGGTTGATCTGACGCTGCGTTCCGAAGGCGGGGACGCGCAGACTAAGAAACTGATTTTCGCCGGCCGCAGCGAAGACTTCGACTTTGAATCAGGCGGCCAGCCGATCGCGGCCGAAGTCGATCCAAACAATAAAATCCTGCGCATGTCCGACGATTTGAAAGTCTCAATCGTCGCGCGTCGGGGCATCGAGCTGTTCAAGGATGGCCAGTACGCCGAAGCCCAGCAGCAGATGGAATCAGCGCTGAAGCTGGATCGAAACAACGCCTGGGTCTATTACAACCTCGCGCTGATTTATTTCGAACAGAAGAATTGGCAACTGGCGCTGGACAATTTTCAGGCGGCCATCGATTCGACCAGCAGCAAGCCCAACTGGATCGACGCGTGGGCGCACATCAAGCGCGGCAATGCGTACGATGCGAAGGGCGATCGCAACAAGGCGGTGTTCGAATACAACAAGGCCCTGCAAACCGGCACCAACTACGACAACGCGCAAGCCGTTGCCAAAAAATTCATCGAGACTCCGTTCGATCCGAAGACTCCCGCTGAAACAGTACAGGCCACACCAGGCAGCCAGTGATTTGGAGTCGGCAAGAAGCCGCGAGCGCGACACCGCTTTGGATGTTTGATAGCATTGCCCATCCAAAACGGTGTCGCTTTTTGGCGCACTCCATAATGTTCGATGGCTCACACATCACCCGGAACGTCACCCGAACTCAAACCTGAACAAGCCGTCGCCGCGCACACACTCGATCGCCACCTTTCCGTGACGGCCGGTCCGGGCGCGGGAAAGACCAGAGTTCTCGTCCAGCGCTACCTGGAAATTCTCCGCACCGAAAACGCCTCAGTCGATAACATCGTTGCGATTACTTTTACGAATCGTGCAGCGAATGAAATGCGCGAGCGTGTGCGTGGCGCGATTGACGATTTGCTGGGCCGAGCAGCGCCGGACGAACGCGAGCGCTGGCTGCGTCACAAGCGGACGCTTGAAGGCGCCGTCATCACGACCATCCACGGTTTCTGCTCGCGCCTCCTGCACGAGTTTCCGGTCGAAGCGAACATCGACCCGCAGTTTGTGCTGCTCGATGAGCAGCAAGCGACGATGATGCTCGAAGCGGTCGTCGACGACGCGTTGAGCAATGCCATCCATCACGGTAATGAAAAGATAGTGAAACTCGCTCAGGGCGTCGGCGGTCGCGGGGTTTTGTCCGGCGTGTTGGCTGAGCTTTACAAGAACTACCGCGGCGAAGGCTTGACCATCAGCGAGATAAGACGGCGCGCGGCGATTAATCACCTGACTCCTGACGACTACGGCGCAGCTTTTCGCGAACTCGACGCGCGTATGTCCGAGTTGCTCAGTGATCGAGTGAAGACACCGACGGCGCGCGAAGAGCAGTCGAAGTTCGCCGGCGAGTGGCCTCGCGTTCGTGCGATCGTGTCGCAACCGCCGTCTGAGCAGACTACAGCGACGTACTGTCAGGCAATCGAGGACTTCCGCGACGTTCGGCCACGCAAGAACGTCATCAAGAAAATCGCCACAATAGATCGCCTGTTGTGGGGCGAAGATTCGACTGCTGACGATCGGTTCGCGGGCAAAGTCCCTCGTGTCGCGTTCGATCTGCTGGCGAAGGATTACGCCCTGGCGGTGCTGAACCTGATACAGGAGATCGAAAGCCGTCTAACTGAAGAGAAACAGAAACTCTCCGTGGTGGATTTTGATGACTTGCAGCTCCGGACGCTGAGGTTACTCAACGAGCATCCGCAGTTGATGACTCGGATTTCGGAGCGTTACCGTTTTTTCCTGGTCGATGAGTTCCAGGACACGAACGGCTTGCAGCGTGATTTGATGTTGAAGCTGGGCCTGCGGACCGGGGCGAACCTTTTCATCGTCGGCGATCGTAAGCAGTCAATCTACGGATTTCGCGGCGCGGATGTTGACGTGTTCCGCGAAATGACCGACGCGATCAAAGCCGCGGGCGGCATCCAGCAACCTCTGCATTTGAACTTTCGCAGCCAGCGCCCGTTGATCGACTGTCTCAACTTCGTTTTCGCGAAGACTTTCCAGCCGTCCCGACAAGTCGGGATTCCGCCCGAACAGTTACCGGAACTCGGTTACGTGGAACACGAAGCCAGCGTTGCCGAACGCGAAGCGCGCGACGCGCCGCCTTTGGTTGAGTTTCTCTTCAGCATCTTGCCTGACCGCCAATCAGCAGATTCCGAGGACGAAGTCCAGAGTCGGTACGAAAGCCGCGACGCCCGCGAGCGTGACGCCGTTCAACTGGTCTCGAGAATTCAGGAACTAGCTGGGGGTACGCACGCGTCCCGCGTGCTCGGAAAAGAGAAAGCCGGCACGCCAGAGACGCGCGTACCCTTCAATTACGGCAACATTGCTGTGCTGTTTCGCGCGCTCACCGGCGTCGGCATTTACGAAAGCGCGCTGCGTCGCGCGGGCATTCCGTACCTCACCGTTCAGGGCAAAGGCTTCTATCAGCGCGAAGAGATCACTGACCTGATTCAGCTGCTGCGGTTTCTCGATAACACGACGGATGAAATCGCTTTGGCGGCCGTGTTGCGCTCACCAGTTGGCGGCATTTCAGACAACGCGCTATTTGCGCTGCGTTCGGCGCCCCTGGTTGGCGAGACAACCGACGGCAAAAAGTTGCCGCGCAGAAACCTTTGGCGCGCAGTGCGACAGCATCGCGATATTCAGTTCATCGATGAAGAAGAGCATGCGGAACTCGATCGCGTCGCGACGTTCCTCGGCGACATGATTGAGCGACGCAGCCGATACTCGATCGCCGACTTGCTGCGTCACGCGGTTGCGGCCACAGATTTCATGGCGGTAATTGCGGCGAACTTCGACGGCGCGCATCGAATCGCGAACGTCGAGAAACTTTTTCGCCTGGCGGAAGCGTTTGAAAAATCAGGCGAGCTTATTCGTGACTTTGTGCACTACGTCGAGAAGTTCGAGGAGATCGGCGGGCGCGAGACTGAAGGGCAGATCGACAAAACTGCGAACGTAGTGCGGTTAATGACCATCCATCAGGCGAAGGGTCTCGAGTTTCCCGTTGTCATTCTTCCGGATCTACAGCGTTACGCGTCGTCCCAGCGCGACAATTCGCTATTTGTCCTGGATCGGCACAGAGGATTCAGTGTGGCCGTGCCGGACGGCCGCGGCGGCGTGGTGCGAGGTGCGACCTTCAAGGAACTGCGGCAACGCGCGGGTTGGCGCGAAGAATTCGAGAGCATGCGACTTTTGTATGTCGCCGCCACGCGCGCGGAAGATCGTCTGATTTTCTCAGGCGCGGCCGCCGAGAAAGAGTTGAAGAACTTAAGGCAGACAAAAAGCGAGCGTTGGCTGGCGTGGTTGTGGCAGGCTTTGGAACTCGATGAGCATCCGCAAACCGGAGTCCTTGAGTTTGGCAATGACGTCCAGATCGATCTGCGCGTGAGCCGCGAACCGGCTGAGAGCCCGAGTGTGCTGCCCGCAAATTCGACGGTTTCGTCAACGATCGATCCATCTCAACCGCTCGCTGAAATCTTTCCGCTGCTAAGACCGGTCGAAGCTGAACGCGGAACCACACTGCGCCGGTTCACCATAACGCAGCTCATCAATTTTCAACGTTGCCCGCGGCAATATTACTTCGAGCGGCTTTTGCGCACGCCCGGGGCGGAAGAACTTGCGGTGTGGAACGACGCCGAAGCGCCTGAGCCGCCCGCGAATTTAACGGCGACTCTGAAAGGCGCCGTCATCCACCGTTTCTGCGAAACATTTTGCGAAGGCGACAACGCTGAGGTTCGTTTGCGCGAAAGTTTCGAGCATGTCCGCTCGATGCGCCGCGCGCAGTTGGCCGGCAGGGAATTGGGCATCGACGACGCGACGGCCGTGGCTGATTTGCTGCCGCTGGCGCAGAACTATTTGGCGAGTGATGTGTTTCGCCGCGTCGAGGCCGCAGCGCGAATGCAGCTTTCTGAAAATCCGAAATCCGAAATCCGCATTCCGAGATCTTCTCCCGGTCTTTGGAGCGAACTGCGTTTTCGTTTGCGCCGGCCGCTGGGAATTCTGACTGGCACAATCGACAAACTGCTGATCACGCCCGCCGCAGACGGTTGGGACGTTGAGATCATCGATTTCAAGACGAACCGGTTTTCGTTGGCTTTCAAAGAAAGGGTAAAAACGACCGGCGCTGCGGCCGCGGCTTCCCCCTCTCCGCACGCGGAGAGGGGGTTAGGGGGAGAGGTTGCGGCATCGCTTAACCCCACCCCCAACCCCTCCCCGCAGGCGGGGAGGGGAGGTTCGGCGCGAACCGCGCATCTTGATGGGCGAATCGCCCATCCTGGTCAGGCTGCATTTGATTTTGAGGCTGTCTCCGAGCCAGTCGCCGTCGAAGTTAACGACGCCCAACCTGCGTCTTCATTCGAAGAGCAAATCGACAATGCGGCGCGCGATTACCGTTTGCAGATGCAGGGCTACGCGCTCGCCTTGCGAGAGTTGCTGCCGGAAGACGCGCGCATCAACTCGCTGCGGGCGACGCTGCATTTCATCCATCCCAATGTTGAGGCGATCGTGACAAACGATCTTCTGGAATACGAAACCTGTGCGCGCGCCATCGACGACGCGATGTCAGAGATCGCGTCGCTTGACGGCACGTTGGAGATGGAGCATTTCCCCCCGATCGCTAATTCGCACTGTCGGATATGTAATTTTCTGAGCTTCTGTTCGGCAGGCCGCGAGTGGCTGCGTGGACGGTAGACGGAGGTGGCACGGGCGTCCCGCCCGTGAATCACGCGCAGGATGCGCGTGCCACAGTCGTCCTAATCCTGTTTCAAGTTCAGTGTCGTGTGTTCGGTAACTGAGGCGCCTTTTCCCGAAGCGAGATTGGAAGTCGTCGGCGAGCGCAGCATTGGTGTTTCGGTCGAGCGGGCGTGCGGCGGGGTGTAACCCGCACCGAGCAAATCCTGGATCTTTGCGTTTGGTAAACGATCGTCCAACGCCTTACGCGTCTTAGTGAAGAGCAATCCATTTAAGATAAAACCAAGTCCCAGTGTGAAAGCAGTTATCCCCAGACCGCCAATCCAAAGAGCGGCTTCAAGGTCCGGACCAGTTACCACTGCTGACATGATTAACCCGAGCGTGCCGGCGCCTAAACCGCAAGAGCTGATGATCGTGCCCACGCGCACACGACGCAGCCGTTTTTCTTCGGGCGACTCGAGGAATTTTTCAACCTGCGGCAGGACGCTGTCCGTCACAATCTTCAACTCGACTGCGTCTTTTACTGAGCGAATTCTATCGGCGACGGCGCGGCCAATCTCGTCGCGTGCCGACATGGCAGATGCCGTAATCGAGTCAGGCCGCTCCAGAGTAATACGCACCGCGCGCATATCCACGCCGCAGGCGCGGCAGAACTGACTTGCCTGACGTTCTTCGGATCCGCAACCTGGACAGTACATGTTGAAGAGCTATACGCCGCCATTTACGAACGGTTCAACGGAAAACCTTCGGGTGGTTTGGATGCGAGACTTGTCCCGCTCTTTCCGCCGGTCAAGTCCGGCTTCTAAACGGAATCCTCGCCGATTTAACCACCGCTCACCGCGGGCATGATGCAAATGTCAGCCGTGCCGTCGAGCGCCTTATCCAGCACTTCGTCGCGCCGGACGACGCTGCTGTTCACAAAAATGTTCACGTGCTGCCGGACCTCGCCTTGCTCAGTCAAAACCCGATCGCGCAACCCGCCGTGGCGGTTCCAAAGCTCGTTCAAGGCTTCGCGTACCGTCGCCGGCTGCGCATCAAGCTTTAGTTCGGCGTTGCCGCCAGTGAAGTCGGTCAGATGGCCCGTAATTTGAAAAGTAATCATCTACCGCAGTGCGCGAGTCCCGACCAGTCGGGATTCAGTTTATACTGACACCGCACCTTCTACCTTGAATGTCCACTCCGAGTCAAAAACCGGGCCCTGAAGAATTGAAAGAGCGCGTGCGCGTTTTCTGGCAGGCGCACCCCTGCGGCACGAAGTTCAGCGACGCTGAGATCGGCACGCCTGAATTCTTCGAACGCGTCGAAGCGCATCGTTACGAGAAAGAACGGCACATTCCGCGGGCGGCTGACTTTCAAAACACGCGCGGTCTGCGGGTGCTCGAGATTGGCTGCGGCATGGGCACCGACGGCGCGCAGTTCGCGAAGGCTGGTGCGATTTATACGGGTATCGATCTGACGGACGCCGCGGTCGAGTTGGCGCGCAAACGATTCCAGGTGTCGGGCTTGAAAGGTGAGTTTCACGTTGCTGATGCCGAGCGTCTCGACTTTCCTGATGCTTCGTTTGATTTGGTTTACTCGCACGGAGTTCTGCATCACACGCCTGACATCGAAGCGGCGGTGCGCGAAATTCATCGAGTGCTGAAGCCCGGCGGCCGGGCCATGGTGATGTTGTATCATCGAGGCAGCTATAACTATCGCGTCGGGATTCGGGTTTTGCGGCGCGCCGGAGCGGGGTTGCTGACAAGCGAAGCCGGAATCAAACTAATCAACCTGCTGACGCGCGAACCAATCGACTCGCTAAGAGAGCACGCGGAACTGGCCAGGAACGGTAACTCTTCGGCGGATGATTTTCTCAGCCAGAGTACCGACGGGGCCGGCAATCCCCTTGCTCGGGTCTATTCGCGACGCGAAGCCCGCGAGTTATTCAAAGATTTCTCCGGCGTCGAGTTGCGAGCGTATTTTTTGAACAAGCGATTCATACCTCTCATCGGCAACTTTCTGCCGCGCGCAGTTGAATCCGCGCTCGCATCGCGTTGGGGCTGGCATCTGTGGATCTATGCGACGAAATAGCTATCAGCCTTGAGCTCTCGGCTTTCAGCAAAGGTGGTACCCGCTAGTTGCTGGCTAAAAGCTGAAGGCCGATAGCCGACAGCTTATGAAAAACATCCTTATCACTGGCGGCGCAGGCTTCATCGGATCGCACCTGGTTGAGCGATTGCTCGGCGAAGGCGATTGGCGCATCACAGTCGTCGACGACTTCAACGACTTCTACTCGCCCGCAATCAAACGCGAGAACGTGGGCCCGCATCTTTCGAATCCGAACTTCAAGTTGATTGAAGCTGACATTCGCGATGCGGATGCGCTTGCATCGGCATTCGAGGACACGAAGTACGAGTGCATTGTGCATCTTGCCGCGCGCGCCGGCGTCCGTCCGTCTTTGAAGGAACCGCGTTTGTATGTCGAGACTAACGTCAACGGCACGGTGAACCTCCTCGAACTGGCTCGAGCTCATAAAGTGAAGCAGTTTGTGTTCGGATCATCGTCCTCGGTTTACGGCGTTAACCCGAAAGTTCCGTTCAGCGAAGACGATCCAATTTTCAATCCGATCTCGCCGTATGCCGCGACGAAAGCGGCGGGCGAGTTGATCTGCCATTCCTACTCGCATCTCTACGACATGCGAATTGTCTGCCTGCGATTCTTTACCGTGTATGGTGCGCGCCAGCGGCCTGACCTGGCGATACACAAATTCGCGAAGCTGATTAGCGACGGAAAACCAATTCCCGTTTTCGGCGACGGCACGACGCGCCGCGATTACACTTACGTTGATGACATCATCGCCGGCGTTCGCGCGGCGATTGATTACGATCAGACAAACTACGAAGTCATTAACCTCGGCGAGTCGCGCACGGTGGAATTGCGCGAGCTGATCTCGTTGATCGAAACAGAGCTTGGCACGCGCGCGCAAATTGATTGGCAGCCACCCCAGCCCGGCGACGTGCCGCAAACATTCGCGGACATTTCAAAGGCGCGCAAGCTGCTGGGGTACAACCCACAGACGCAAATCGAAACCGGTATTCAAAGATTTGTTCAATGGTTCAAATCGCGCCAGAAGGGGCAGTAGCCCGACCGTAAGGGAGGGCTCCAATGCACCCTATCTGAGCCCTCCCTTACGGTCGGGCTACTGCCCCTTTTTGCAGACTAGTCTTGTCGCCCATACTGCAATCCCGCGCCAATCAGTTTAAAATGCGACGGTTCAAAGGAGTTGCATTTGATTACGACTGAATTCAAAGTGCCGCCACGTTTGGCCGAATCATCGCTGGATGGTGACGCGCCGGAGATCTCAGTTTTTCTGCCGGTATTCAACGAAGAGCCGAACTTGAGACCGCTTCACGAGAAGCTGGATCGCTCGCTCCGGCAGCTCGGCCGCAGCGCCGAGATTATCTATGTGGATGATGGCTCTGCTGACGGCAGTCTGTCGGTGCTGCGCGAGATCGCGGCGCGCGACAGCCGTGTGCGCGTAATCGCTCTGCGACGAAACTATGGCCAGACACCCGCTATGGCCGCCGGCATCGACGCCGCGCGCGGCGAAGTCCTGATTCCGATGGATGCGGATCTGCAAAACGATCCGGCGGACATCACGCGGCTGTTGGACAAACTAGACGAGGGTTTTGACGTCGTCTCCGGTTGGCGAAAGAATCGCAAAGACCCACTGATCACACGGAAGATTCCTTCACAGATGGCGAACTGGTTGATCTCAAAAATCGGAGGCGTGCCGCTGCACGATTACGGTTGCTCTTTGAAAGCTTACCGGCGCGAATCGCTTCAGGACGTACAGCTTTACGGCGAGATGCATCGCTTCATTCCGATCTACGCGTCATGGTCCGGCGCGCGCGTCGCGGAAATCCCCGTCGAGCATCATCCGCGCACGATGGGTAAGTCGAAATACGGTCTGTCACGCACGATCAAAGTTGTGTTCGATCTGATGACGATCAAATTCATGGCGTCGTATCAGACAAAGCCGCTTTACGTTTTTGGTTGGGCAGGGCTGTTGACGTTTGCTGTGTCGGCCCTGTGCGCCGTGCTCGCGTTCGTGATGAAATTCGCAAATTGGCCGCATCACGCGGACTTTGTCGAGACACCACTGCCGGTCTTGACCATGGTCCTGCTCGTTTTGGGCGTGCAGTTTTTCTTAATGGGGCTACTCGCCGAGATGCTGGTGCGCACGTATCACGAATCGCAGGCGAAACGGATCTATGCGGTGCGCGAGCGCATCGGTTTTGAGTAGGGGCAGGGCTTGTCCCTGCCCGTTCGAGGTTTGTCCCTACCCAGGGAATTGTTTGTAACCGTCATGCCGAGTGAACAGGTTAATCGAAAGAATAGCCTCAGATTGCGAGGGTTCGACTATTCCTGGCCACGAGTGTATTTCGTAACTATTATCTGTCACCAACGCGACGCAAAATTTAAAGACGAGCGTGTGGCAGCGGCAACAATTGAATGCCTCAAGAACCTGCGGGTTCAATTATCTTTTGGCGTTTTCATTTACTGCCTGATGCCAAATCATTTTCACGCTCTGTTCGGTCCAAGAGAATCAGCGAAGACCTTGGGTTCAATTTGCGGGGCGTTCAAAAGTTTATCGACTCGCCATTACTGGAATTGGCACCGCGGCAAACTATGGCAGCGGCAATTCTTTGATCACATCATCCGTAACCAACAGGATTTTGAGGAAACTGTTGAATACATTCGGATGAATCCAGTGCGACGTGGCTTAGTTGCTGACCCCGCTGAGTGGCCGTACACCGGCCGGCTCGATTATTTGGGAAAGCGGGCAGGGACAAGCCCTGCCCCTACACATTGACGTTATGTGCGGAATTGCCGGCTGGGCCAATCTAAATCCACGCACACCGCCGCATAACGGCGCGGAAGAACTCTTGCGCTCGATGTGCGATCGCATGGTTCATCGCGGGCCGGATTCAGAAGGCTATATGATCGATGACGGGGTCGCCCTGGGCATGCGTAGGCTCGCGATTATCGATCTACTCACCGGCGAGCAGCCCACCTTCAGCGAGGACCACAGCGTCGCGGTAATTCTCAACGGTGAAATTTACAACTATCGCGAGCTGCGCGCGGACCTCGAAGCGCGTGGACATACATTTCGGAGCGCGTCTGACACTGAAGTCCTGCCACACCTTTACGAAGAATACGGCCGCGACATGGTCGAGCACATTAACGGCATGTTCGCGTTTGCGCTGTGGGACGATCGCCGCCGCCGCTTGTTCCTGGCGCGGGATCGATTTGGTGAGAAGCCGCTTTACTGGGGCGTGTTCGATGGCGCTTTGCTGTTCGCGTCAGAACCGAAAGTGCTGCTCGCGCACCCCTCAGTGCGACCGGATCTCAATCTCAATGCGCTGCGACAGTATCTTTCGTTCGATTATGTTCCGGCGCCGCTTTCGATTTATGAGGGCATCGGCAAGCTGCCGGCGGCGCACCATCTGACGCTCGAAGACGGTCGAATCGAAGTCCGCCGCTACTGGCAACTGAGTTACAAAACGCAGCAACCGGCGCCGACCGTTGCGGAAGCTGCATCGCAGCTCCAGGATTTGCTCCAGGATTCGGTGCGCATGCGACTTGTCTCGGACGTGCCGCTCGGTGTGTTGCTTTCGGGCGGCATCGATTCTTCGATGGTGACGGCGCTGGCGGTGCGGGCGTCTTCAGAAACGGTCAAGACCTTCTCGATCTCATTTGCCGAAAGCTCGTTCGACGAATCGGAGTACGCGCGTCGCGTCGCGGCTTATCTCGGCACGGATCATCACGAAGAGCGATTCAGCGCGAGCCTCGCGGCAAATCTCGTCAGTGAAATTGGCGCGTGGATGGACGAGCCTATGAGCGATCCTTCACTCATGCCGACGTATCTGCTGTCGCGGTTCACGCGCAAGCACGTGACGGTGGCGCTCGGCGGTGACGGTGGCGACGAATTGTTCGCCGGTTACCCGATGTATTTTGGTCACCAAATGGCCCGCGCGTACCAACTGATTCCGCGACCGCTCCGGGTGGGACTTATCGAACGGATCGTGAATGGGCTGCCGGTGAAAACGAAGAACCTGTCGTTCGATTACCGCGCGCGACGGTTCGTGGCCGCCTCGCATTACGACGCAGTCGCACGCCATCACGTCTGGTTCGGTTCGTTCACGCCGCGCGATCAGGATTTGTTGCTGAGTAATGAAGTCAGGGCGGCGAGTGACGGCGATATTTATCGCGACGCCCGTCGCATGTTTGCTGAGTGCGACTCAAACGATTTGACCGAGTGCATGCAAAGCCTTGACGCGCAGCTTTATCTCGCGGAAGACATCCTGACGAAAGTCGATCGGGCCAGCATGGCGGTGAGTTTGGAAGTGCGCGCGCCGTACCTCGATCCGCGCGTCGCTGAATTCGCGGCCTCGCTTCCGTCGCACTACAAACTTCACGGCTACACCTCGAAGTACATTCTGAAGCGTGCCGCGAAAGGCTTAATCCCTGCGTTTGTCGGGCGACGCGGCAAAAAAGGTTTCGGCGTGCCGTTCGCCAAGTGGTTGAAAGGCGAGTTGCGTCCCTTGGCCCGTGACCTTCTGTCGCCAGAGCGTTTGCGTCGCGGCGGCTTGTTCAATCCGGAGTACGTTAAGCGTTTACAGGACGAGCACGAGCGGGGCGTCGCCAATCACCGTAAGCTGCTTTGGACGCTTCTCTCGTTCGAGTTGTGGCGCGAGAGTTTTGTCGAGACGCCGCGGCGGATCGAAACATCATTGACCGCGCAGTAATTTGGAGTGCCGTTCCCTCTCCCTTTGGGACAGGGTTAGGGTGAGGGTTCTAGCGCACGAAAGTGAAAACTTATTCTATTCTTTTTTTTAGCCGCTAAGCTTCGCTCCCTCACCCCAGCCCTCTCCCACGGAGAGAGGGAAGCCTGAGCCTCCATATGCCCAGCGATCTCATCACCGCACATCGCGATCTTTGGAACTGGTGTCGCGCCATCGATTTCGCCGGCCATGATCCTTACGACGGCCTCAACAGCTCGTTATTTCAAGCAACACCTCTTCGGCATTCGCGCGTAGCGCGTCTGGCCTGGACGCAGTTTCTTAAACGCTCACCAATCAACCTTCGCAAAATCGCCGGCGTACCCGCAGAGCGGAACCCGAAGGGAATGGCGCTGTTTGCGCTGGCGGCGATTGCAGATTACCGGCGGCTGCAAACAAAAGAAGCTGAAGTCACAGCGCGCGAGTTGCTTGATGATCTAATCGGCATGAGCTTAAAAGGCTTCCGTGGCGCGTGCTGGGGCTACAACTTTGATTGGCAGTCGCGTTCGTTCTTCGCGCCGAAGGGTACGCCAACGATTATCCCGACGGCCTTCGCGGCGCGCGCGCTGTGCGAAGCGGCGGAAGTGATTGACCGCGATGAGTATCTGCCGTTTGCGCGCACCATCTGCAATTTCATTCTCAACGATCTGAATCAGTCGGACGCGACAAGCGAGGAGGTTTGTTTCAGCTATTCGCCGCACGACCAGACGCGGGTTTTCAACGCCAGTCTGATGGCCGCGGAAGTTCTGGCGACTGTCGGTGGGATGCTGGGCGAACAGAGCCTTTGCGAAGGGGCGATGCGCGCGACGCGCTACGTTGTTCGCCGCCAGCTCAACGACGGTTCGTGGGCATACGGCGCTGATGGGCACCAGGCGTGGAGCGACAACTTTCACACCGCATATGTGCTGGCGAGTCTCTCGAGGATTTCGCGAGCGCTGGCGATAGTTGGCCCCCTCTCCGCGGGCGGAGAGGGGGGTGGGGGAGAGGTTGGTCGCGGCTCAACCCCACCCCAACCCCGCCCCACGCGTGAGGAGGAGCCGACGCCTGTGGATCTTGAAAGTGCTTTGGTTCATGGATTTGAATTCTGGAAAGAGCGGTTCTTTCTCAGCAACGGTTGGCCTAAGTATTACCCGAACAGGCTTTATCCGGCGGATGTACACTCCACCGCCGCAGCCATCGTGACGCTGGTCGAGTTGCGCGGCCGCTTTTCCGGCACGTTGGAGTTGGCAGAACGGATCGCCGGTTGGTCGATAGAGAACATGCGCAGCTCGGATGGATATTTTTACTATCAGCGTCATCGATTTCACACGACCCGCATTCCTTACATGCGTTGGTCGCAAGCGTGGATGGCTTACGCGCTGGCGCGACTACTGGAAGGAAGTCAGAACCGCCTGCGGTAGCGGGCGGTTGAGCTTAAGATTACACTCGCCTTGAACCACAGTTTAACCACCCGCTACCGCAGGTGGTTCTGACAAATGCGACTCTGGATCGATTTCGCCAACTCTCCGCACGTGCCGTTTTTTCGCGCGTTGATTCCGGAGTTTGTCGCGCGCGGTCATCATGTCGAACTTAGCGCCCGTGACTTCGCGCAGACGGTCGAGATGGCGACGAAAGCCGGGATGCTCCCGCACGTGATTGGCGGTCATGGCGGAGGGAAGTTGACCGGCAAGGCGGGGAATCTAATCGGGCGCGCCGCCGCGCTTCGCAAGTGGGCCCGTGATCGGGGATTCGATCTCGCGGTCAGCCATAATTCGTACGCCCAGATCTCGGCGGCGGCGGCCTTAGGAATTCGAAGCGTGACGCTAATGGATTACGAGCATCAGCCGGCAAATCACCTGGCCTTTCGACTGGCTTCCAAAGTGATTGTGCCGCGCGCATTTCCTTCCACTGAGCTGAAGAAATACGGCGCGTCACTGCGCAAGGTCGCACGTTATGACGGGCTGAAGGAAGATGTCTATCTCGCCGAGTTCACTCCTAATCCAAAGTTCGCGGAAGTGTTGCGTGATATCGGAATCACCGGCGACGCTGTGCTCGTCGTGGCGCGCCCACCGGCCCACGAAGCTCTGTATCATCGATTCGAAAACCAGCTGTTTGAAGATCTGCTGACGCACTTGAGTTCTAAGCCGGCTGTCAAAACCGTTCTGTTGCCGAGAACAGATTCCCAACGCGCTGAATACGAAGCTCGAAAGCTGCCGAACATAATCATGCCCCGCGAAGTCCTGGACGGTGCTAACCTTGTGGCCGCCGCCGATCTGATTGTTAGCGCCGGCGGCACGATGAACCGCGAAGCGGCTGCGTTGGGTGTCCCCGCCGCAAGTATTTACGCCGGCAAGTGGGCCGCGATTGATGAGCAATTGGTCGCGGAAGGACGCTTGAAGAAGATCGCCTCACTCGAGGACATCGATTCACTGGTTGTGCGGAAGAAAACGAGCAACGCGCCGCGCGCAAACAAAACAACGCGAGCTGAGGTTGCCAAGCTCATCCTCGATGAAGCCTGAACTCGCCAAAACTGGAATAACCGCACAAGCCGTTCGCGCTCCGGCGCGCGCGCCGCGCTGGGTGGTACCCCTGGTGAAGGCACTTTTGGTCGTCAGCGACATCATCCTCACCACGCTTTCGTTTGCCGCTGCATTTTACGTCCGGCACTACGAACCGATCACTCGTACGGCTGACGGCGCGCTCGCGTGGTCAACTCAATTCGCACCGTACGCAGTCCTTTTGCCGCTGGTGATTCCGATCCGATTGCTGTTGCTGCGTTATTACGATTTGTATCGCGTGCGCGGCGAATTCTCGTTTGTTAATGATGCGGCGCGCGTTTTCAAAGCCACCGCCATCGGCTCGCTGCTGATCGTAGCGGCAGCATTCATGTATCGCGGCGGCGTGGCGTATCGCACGTTCTCGTATTCGCGCGCGATCTTTGCGCTGGACTTTCTGTTGGCGTTCGCGAGCATTGGTCTGCTCCGCGCGGCTCTGCGCGCTGCTCAAATTGCGGTTCGCCGGCGCGGCGTGAATCTGATTCCAACGCTGATCGTAGGCCGTGGGCCCGAAGCCGAGTTGTGCATTCGCGAGATGCGCGCCCGCCCGGAGCTTGGCTATCGCGTCATCGGAATCGTCGAGAACGGGCACATCGGCGCCGCCGGCACCACGTTTGAAGGTGTGCCGATCGTCGGCGATCTGAAGTCATTGCCACAGTTGATTCGCGACTCGCACGCGAACGAGGTAATCATTTCCGATCCAAATGTGCCCGGCGAAGATCTGTTCGACGTCATGATCAAGACCGGCCGTCGTCGTGGCGTCGAATTTCGCATCGCGCCCACGCTCTTGAATTGCTTGCCCAGTAAAACGGAAATCGATCAAGTGGGATCGCTCCCGATGGTGACGTTGTTCCGCTCGCCTTTGTCGAATGCCGCGCGTTTTGTAAAGCGCGCTTCAGATTTGATGATCGCGACCACTGCAGTAGTGCTGCTGGCGCCGCTGTGGCTTCTCGTAGCGTTGCTGATCAAGCTCGATTCGCGCGGACCCGTGTTCTATAAACAGGAACGCGTCGGCATGGACGGCCGGGTTTTTCTTTTCTATAAGTTTCGTTCGATGCAGAAGGGCTCAGACGACGAGCGACATCGCGAGTTCCAACGCAAGTACATCAAAGGCGAAGCCGATTCAAATCTGGGCGACGACGAGCGACCTGCTTACAAGCTTCGTGGTGACGAGCGCGTCACCCGCTTGGGACAGCTTTTGCGGAAGACCAGTCTCGACGAGCTTCCTCAGCTATTCAACGTGCTGCGTGGCGACATGAGCGTTGTCGGTCCGCGTCCGCCGATCCCTTATGAAGTGGAAAGCTATGAACTGTGGCACCGCAAGCGGCTCGACATGAAACCCGGGATCACGGGCCTCTGGCAGGTCTCGGGGCGCAACCGTCTGCCGTTCGACGAGATGGTGCGAATGGACCTTTACTACATCGAGAACTGGTCCCTGCTGCTGGATTTGAAGATTATTCTGCAGACGCTGCCCGTGATGTGGCGCGGCGAGGATGCTTATTGATATAGGAAAACGACAAGCCAGGTTCTATGAACAGTTCAGATCCAAAACGTGACATGTTGCGACACACGGTCGCGACGTTAGCGTATCGTGGCGCGAAAGCAGTGCGCGGCGCCCCGGATTCTTTCGCCGCTTTCAAAGCGTCCAAAACCACGCGTACCCCGGCAGAGATTCTTGCCCACGTCGGCGATTTGTTGGATTGGGCTTTGTCCATTGCTAAAGGAAAAGAGGCTTGGCATAACTCGAAACCCAAGTTCTGGAAACTGGAAGTAAAGCGGTTTCACACGGCGCTCAAACGTTGCGATAAACACCTCGCTGGTAAACAGAAGCTGGGCGCAAGCTGCGAAAGAATCTTTCAAGGGCCAATTGCCGACGCTTTGACACACGTTGGGCAAATCGCGATGCTTCGTCGCCTCGCCGGTGAGCCGATTAAAGGTGAGAACTATTCACGCGCGAAAATTAAAGCCGGAACGGTGGGCGCGGATCAGGAAAAGCCGAAAAGGGAGTTTGATTGAAATTTACGTAATCAGGTTCGATCGTTTAGAGCGCGGACTTGTCCGCGCTAGCCGCACAAGTGCGGCTTCTAAACGGAATCGTTCAAGCGAGGATTTACGCGGTCAGTCGCGATTCGATGGAAGTGCCGACCGGTTGCCACTCAGCGTCGTTCGGTTGTCGCATGAGCGAGCGGCGGCGCAGTTCGTCCCAATCTTCGGGCGGTACGCGGTGGAAGGCAGCGACTACTTTCGGATCGAATTGGCGATCAGCCCACTCGTCCAACTCCGCGACCGCAGCTTCGTAAGGTCGGCCTTTCCGATACACACGGTCACTGGTAATCGCGTCGAACGCGTCGGCGACAGCAAAGATGCGGGCGCAGATGTCTATTTCTTCACGTTTTAATCCCAACGGATAACCTGAGCCATCCCACTTCTCGTGATGCTGCGCGACCACGCGCGCGGCGCCTTCCAGAAATTTGATGCCGCGCAAAATCTGTTGGCCGTGCGAAGGATGCTCGCGCATGCGCACCCACTCTTCATCAGTAAGTTTCGCCGGCTTGCGGAGGATTGCATCGGGCACGCCAATCTTTCCAATGTCGTGAAGCAGCGAGCCGAACTCGAGCGCTTTCAACTCGCCCGCGCTCAGACCATATTCACGGCCGAGACGCAAACTAAAAGTGACTACGCGCTCCGAATGGCCATGAGTTTCCGCGTCGCGGGTTTCCAGCGCCGCAGTCAGGGCCTGCAAAGTTGATCGGTAAGCGTTTTCCACTGACGCCAGCGCGTCGTCCAATTCCGCGGTCCGCTGTACGACCAAGTCTTCGAGGAGATTTTCGTAGCGCTGCTTGGCGGCGATCAATTCGTGATGCTCATGAGCGCGCTGGATGGCGGCTTCAACCTGCCGCAGATCGAAAGGCTTCATCAAATAATCGTACGCGCCCAGACGCAGCGCGTTGATCGCACTCTCCATCGTCTGCATGCCGCTAATCATCACGATGACGGTGTCGGGCGAAATGTCTTTGATCTGAGGAATCATTTCCAGCCCACTCATACCGCTCATCGTGATGTCGCTGATTACCAGGTCAAAGGTACTGAGACTGAGTTGGTCCAGGGCTTCTTCTGCTGAAGAAGCTTCGACGCACTCGTAGCAGCCGTCAAGCAGATCATGCAAGACATTACGAACGACCGGTTCGTCATCGACGATTAAGAGGCGTGGCTTGGGCTGTTCTGGCGTCATCAATTCGATTCAGGTGAGCGGGACAAACTGGGCCAGGGCAATTCTGATTTGAGGGACGTGCCGGTTCGGGGTCTGGCCCGGGAACTTTCGTGAGCGGAAAATCTCCAGTCGAGAAACTGGCAGAACGATTGTACAATACCGCCGGAAGTGTGGCCAACAAGTTTTTTCACGACGAAACTGGCCCATTTTTGACGGAATTCTGCATGATCGAGATTGGGAACCCGTTAATGTGTGGTTCAAGTTGACGCTAAGCGCCGGTCTCCTTAATATGGCCTGACGCCGTCGACAAACGGTCCCGCACGAGCCGGAGTGGCGAAATTGGTATACGCACCAGACTCAAAATCTGGCGAGGTCACACTCATGAGAGTTCGAGTCTCTCCTCCGGCACCACGCACCGAATCACAGTTAGTGACATTGAAGCCGCCGCTCAAATGGGCCGGGGGCAAGCGTTGGCTGCTGCCTCACATTACGTCGATTTGGCAACTTCACGAGAATCGGCGATACGTTGAACCATTCTGCGGCGGTTTGTCAGTGGCTCTGGGACTGCATCCGACGCGGGCGCTGCTCAACGATCGCAATCCACACCTGATTAATTTCTATCGCCAGATACAACGCGGACTCCGGATGTCGATTGATCTCCGTTACGATGCGGCTCTTTTCTACGCACACCGCACCTGGTTCAATGAAATGGTTCTGAATGGCGGCACGAAATCGCCGGAGGCCGCGCAACTCTTCTACTATTTGAATCGCACCTGCTACAACGGACTGTGCCGGTTTAATCGCAGCGGCGGGTTCAATGTGCCATTCGGAAAGTACAAGACCGTGAACTACGCGACCGATTTCATTGGTTATCGAAAGATGCTGCGTGCCTGGGAATTCACAACCATGGATCTTGAGACGATGGAGATTAAACGAGACGACTTTGTTTACGCCGACCCGCCCTACGACGTGGAATTCACGAGCTACAGCGCCGGCGGTTTTTCGTGGGACGATCAAGTGCGGACGGCGGAGTGGCTCGCAAGACATCGCGGACCCGTAGTGCTTTCCAATCAGGCGACGCCGCGCATCGTCCGTTTATATCGGCAGCTTGGTTTTCGTTTGAAGTTTCTCGACGCGCCTCGTCGCATCAGCTCGGACGGCAATCGAGTGCCGGCGCGAGAAGTGCTGGCAACGAAGAACTTAAGCTGATGACTCGTACCGTCACCAAATGCGGTCAGGAAGGGGGCTTGCCCGCGCCTAATTTTGAGAGCGGGGGCAAGCCCCTCTTCCCTACTGCATCTATTTACAGTTGATCTATTTTTCTATTCCCCGAGGTAGGCTTCTTTAATCCGTGGATCGTTGGCGAGGGCTTTTGAATTGCCTTCCATGGTGATCCCGCCGGTTTCCAAAACATAAGCGCGATCGGAATGATGTAAGGCGGCATGGGCGTTCTGCTCGACCAAAAGAATCGTTGTGCCTTCGCTGCGAATCGAATCGATCGCTTCGAAGATTGTGTGCACCACCAGCGGCGCCAGACCCAACGAAGGCTCATCCAGAAGAAGCAAACGCGGACGCGACATCAGCGCGCGCCCCATAGCCAGCATTTGCTGCTCGCCGCCGGACAAGGTACCGGCCTTCTGATGTTCCCGCTCTTTCAAACGCGAAAACATCTCGAAAACTTTAGCCAGGTCGCCGGCCACCTGGCTGCGATTCTTTTGCAAATACGCGCCCATGTTCAGGTTTTCGCGCACGGACAGATTCGCGAACACGCCGCGCCCCTCGGGCGACATGGAAATGCCGCGGGCCACGAGTTTGTGTGTCGCCGTGCCGCCGATGTCCTTGCCTTCGAAAGTGATTTTGCCTTCACGCGGCGACAGCAAGCCGGTGATTGTGCGCAGCGTCGTGGTCTTGCCGGCCCCGTTCGCGCCGATGAGCGTCACAACTTCGCCTTTCTCGACATGCATCGAGATGCCGCGCAGCGCTTCGATGGCGCCGTAATTCACTGAAACATTGTCTAAAGTCAGCATAAAAACTGTCAGTTGTCAGTAGTCAGTTAAAACAGCGAACAACTGACGACGGACTACTGGCAACGGACTAATCCCCAAGATACGCTTCAATCACTTTCGGATCGTTGCGAATTTCTTCCGGCAAGCCGAGCGCGATTGATTTTCCATAATCGACCACCTGAATGCGCTCGCAAACGCCCATGACCACTTTCATGTTGTGCTCGACCAGAAGGATCGTGAGCCCGAAACGATCGCGAATCTGCTGAATCAGGTTCATCAAATCTTCCTGCTCCGAAGGGTTCAAACCAGCGGCCGGCTCATCCAGCAAAAGAAGCTTCGGTCTGGTCGCGAGCGCGCGCACGATCTCTAAACGGCGCTGCTTGCCGTAAGGCAAACTTGTGCCACCTTCATCCTTGACGCCGGCCAGATCAAAAATCTCGAGCAGTTCCATCGCGAACTTCCGATGTTCCTCCTCGTCGCGATAATAGCGCGGCAGTCGCAGCACCGCGTCCATCAGGCTCTGCTTAGCGTGAATGTGGCACGCGGTCATTACGTTTTCCAATACGGACATGCCGGGAAACAAACGAATATTTTGAAAAGTCCGCGAGACACCGCGCCGCGAAATCTGATAAGGACGCATCCCGTTGATCCGCTCGCCTTCGAAATGAATCTCGCCGGAAGTCGGCTCGTAAACGCCGGTCAGCAGATTGAAAATTGTTGTCTTGCCCGCGCCATTCGGCCCGATGAGGCCGTAGATCTCGCCGCGCTTGACCTGCATGTCCAACTCGTTGACGGCGACCAGGCCGCCGAAGCGAATCGTCGCCTTCGAAGTGCGCAGCGGATGCTCGCCGTTGGCCTTTGTGTTTGCCGCACTCATCGATTCTCTAATTCCTTCGCACTCTTCTTCGTCGAATCGCTCTGCTCAGCGATTGGCGCGCCAGTGGAGCCGCCTATAGCACCGCCACCTTCCGGACGTTTGCGCGCGCGCTTGAGCCACGAAGCGATCTCATAGTTACCCAGGATGCCCTGGGGACGCGTAATCATGATGATGATTAGCATCAGCGCGTAAATGACCAGGCGATAGTTGTAAACGCCGCCGGGAAGCATACGCAGCACCTCCGGCACAAATGTGATCACCAAGGCTCCCAGCACGGCACCCGTAATCGAGCCCATTCCCCCGAGCACAATCATGATGATGATTTCGAACGAGCGCACAAACGTGAAGTCGTTCGGGTGCGGCAGTCGCCAGTGGCCATAGAGCGCGCCCGCCACTCCCGCGAACGCTGAGCTGATCACAAACGAAGTAACTTTGTAACGCGTGGTGTTGACACCCATCGCCTGCGCCGCCAACTCGTCTTCGCGAATGGAAATCAACGCGCGGCCCATGTCCGAATTCACGATGTTGTAGATGACCACGATCGTGATCACCGCGAGAAACCCTATCCAAAAGAAATTGGTGTAGGCAGGTATTGTGAGACGGCCCAGCGATGGATCGGAGCACGTTATATTCGTGATCGGATCGACGCAGCCCCGGAAGCCGGTGGCGCCTCCCACTTTATTCATGTTCGTGATGACGATGCGGATAATCTCCGCGAAACCGAGTGTCGCAATCGCCAGGTAGTCTCCGCGCAAGCGCAGAGTCGGAATGCCGACAATCAATCCCGCCAGGGCCGCAGCCAGTGCGCCAATGATGATTACTAAGGCGAAGACAATCGCGGCCGCGACTGAGGCGCCAACCATTCCGGCCAGCCACTGCTCAAGTCCCTGGGTGTAATAGACAGTCATGAACGTCGACGAATAGGCGCCGACGGCCATGAAGCCGATATGTCCGATCGAGAATTGACCGGTAAAGCCGTTAATCAGATTGAGAGAGACCGCGAGGATGATGTTGATGCCCGCCATCTTCCAGAGATCAACCTGGTAGAGCGGAACGCCGAAACCAAACAGACCTGTCTTGCTCATCGCCAGGTTCAGCGCGTAGAGCACGGCGATGATGATCAGCGCGATGAGGAAGCGTTTGACGAACGAAATCATGTTTTCGGTAAAGCCCAACTTACGTGGCACGCGCATTCTGCGCGTGGGTTTCACGGGCGAGACGCCCGTGCCACTTTTTGAATTAGGCCACAGCGCGGCCGCTGTCTTCCTGGGATGGCTTTAAACTTTCTCCTGCACGGTCGTGCCCAGAATGCCTGACGGACGAATTAACAGAACCAGAATCAGAATGGCGAAAGCGACTGCATCACGATAAGTTGACTGGATGCCGATGTTGCTGCCGTAGCCGACGACCATCGTCTCAGCGACGCCAATCAGCAGCCCGCCGAGCACCGCGCCCGGAATATTTCCAATGCCGCCGAGCACGGCCGCCACGAACGCTTTCAATCCGGTCGTGATGCCCATCAGCGGATCGATTGTCGGGCTGTATTGCGCGGTCAGGACGCCGCCCGCCGCCGCCAGCGCCGAACCCAAGGCGAACGTAAACATGATGATCGCATCGGTATTGATGCCCATCAGCTTGGCCGAATTCAGGTTGAACGAAACTGCGCGCATCGCGGTGCCGACTTTTGTCTTAAAAATAATCCATTGCAGGATCACCATTAGCGCAATGGAAACGGCGAAAATCAAAATTTGCGATTTCGAGATGGCGGCGTTTCCGAACAGAGCGAAATTCGTGTCATTGATCAGTTGCGGAAAGCCGCGTCCCTGGCCGCCGAACAGCGCGACGAACAGGTTTTCCAGCAACAGCGACACTCCGATCGCAGTAATCAGAGACGTCATCCGAGCGTATTTTCTGACTGGTCGATACGCCAGGCGTTCCATTGCCATTCCGACTAGAGCCGCGACTACCATCGATCCGATCAGCACAAATAAAAGGCCGCCCCACGACGGCCCCAATCCTAGTTTCAGCGCAATGAAATAGCCGGCAAACGCGCCGACCATGTAAATGTCGCCGTGCGCGAAATTAATCAGACGAAGAATGCCATAAACCATCGTGTAGCCGAGCGCAATCAGCGCATAGATGGCTCCGATGTTTAGGCCGTTGATTAGCTGCTGAACGAAAGTGTCCATCTTGAGACTCTTGTTACAGAACCGCGAGCGGTAGTGAACGGGTAAAACGCATCTTGCTCTTTATCCCGCTCCCTATCGTCGCGGTTCTGTATTACGTTCTTACGGCGCGATCGTTTCTTTGTAAACGAACTGCTTGTTGCGAAGCTCGAGCACGACTGCCGACTTCACCGCGTTGCGCTCTTCATTGAGGCTGATGATGCCGGTGATGCCCTTGAAGTCCCTGGTCGTGGCAATCGCATTCCGCAGCGCAGCGCACTCAGTTCCGTTCGCGCGCTTAATTGAGTCGGCCAGGACCATCATTGCGTCGTAGCCAAGTGCGGCCAGCGCGTCAGGTGCGGTACCGTTGTATTTCGCTTTGAAGCGTTTGACGAAGTCCTGAATCACTGGCGTCGGATCGTCAACCGAATAGTGGTTCGAGATGAAGCTGCCGTTCAAAGAGTCTCCACCCAGGTCCCAGAGCTGCGGCGAGTCCCAACCATCACCGCCGAGCAACGGCGCTGTAATTCCCAATTGCTTCGTCTGCTTGGCGATGACGCCGACTTCCTGATAGTAGCCGGGAACATAAATCACATCCGGTTTCAGATCGCGAATGGCCGTTAACTGGCCGGTGAAATCGCGGTCGCGTTGCGCGTAGGCTTTCTCAGTGACGATCTCGCCGCCGAGTTTCGTGAAAGCCGCTTTGAAGAACTGAACCAGGCCCTTGCTGTAGTCAGAATTCGAATCAAACAGAATCGCGGCCTTTTTCGCTTTTAAACTGTTGGCCGCAAACTTGGCCATCACCTCCCCCTGAAATGGATCGATGAAGCAGACACGGAAGATGTAATCGCCTACCTGCGTGACTTTCGGGTTCGTCGAAGACGGCGAAATCATCGGCACCTTGGCTTCCTGGGCGTGGGGGGCAGCAGCCAGGCTGTTTGAAGAAGCGACTTCGCCGATTAGTGCTCGCACCTGATCCTGATTGATCAGTTTCGTCACGACGGTGGCGGCTTTGCCCGGTTCGCCCTGATCGTCTTCATGAATGAGTTGCACCTGACGGCCGTTAATGCCGCCCGCCGCATTGATCTCATCGGCCGCCATCTGCGAGCCGTTCTTCGTTGATTGGCCAAAGCTGGACGTCTGTCCAGTCAGGTCGCCATATACGCCAATCTTGATCGTGCCGCCGGGATCGGCGCAGTTACCGCCACGGCGCGTGCAGGTCGCCGACGCGAACACAGCAGTAATCAGGGTCAATGCGATGAGAATCCGTTTCATAGTTCACCTCACAGAGCGTTTCAGGCCAAGCTTTCGGTTTTGCGGACAGCATCATAGCGGCGAGTCTCGGAATTAGGCAAACTCATTGTGGGCCCCGGTAATAAAAAGTGGCACGGGCGTCCCGCCCGTGAATCACGCGCAGGATGCGCGTGCCACTTCCGGCGAACGAAATGGTTCGGGTTCTGCCCGGTAATCGAATACAATCGTGGCGCTCTGGGGAGCGCCCTGGGAGCGCAGGCATCTTGCCCGCTCTTACCCAACCGCTATCGCAGGTGGCACTGACTTGGATGGCTGTAGAACTTCTCGTCAATTTCAATGAATTCTGGTCGCGCTTACGCGCGGACATAGCGCGCGCTCACGAGTCGGTGTTGGTCCAGACGTTTGCGCTGGAAGGCGATTCAGTCGGCAAACAATTGGCGGAAGCTCTGCTGTCGTCGCCGGCGCAGGACAAGCGAGTGCTGGCCGATTCGTTTACGCGGCTTGTTTTGAGTGATCGGTTTCGCTATTCCCCGGCGAACATTCTCGACCGCGAATTGCAATCTGAAGCGCGAGAGACCGCCGCGATGCGAAGAAAGTTAGAGGCGGCAGGAATCAAGATCAGATTCACGAACGCTTACCGCCCCACGCCACGCACTCTGCTGAGCCGCAATCACAAAAAGCTGATCGTGATCGACGGATCAACGGCGTATATCGGCGGTATCAACTTCAGTGAGCACAACGCGGCGTGGCACGACATGATGCTGCGGATTGACGACGCGGACGCGGTCGCGTTCCTGCGAAAAGATTTCCTTTCGACCTGGAGCGGCGGCGACCGGTTCGCGCACGGTGAATTCCCCGAGCTCGAACTGTTCACGCTTGACGGTCGCGACAACCGGCGCGCGTTCCAGCGCGTGCTTAACCTGATTGATGGCGCTCGCCGTAGCGTCTTTGTCGAGAGCCCTTACATCACGTTTCCGTTTTACGAACGCTTGCGCGTGGCGGCAGATCGCGGCGTCAACGTGAAAGTTGTAACGCCGGGGCAAAACAACTGGAGTTACTTCGCGAATTACGCGCGGCGTGAATCGGCCCGATCAGAAATCGATCTGAGGTTGTACCAACGGGGAATGAGCCACCTAAAAGCGATGCTGATCGATGAAGAGGTGCTAATTGCCGGCTCTTCAAATTTTGATTACTTGAGTTACCGGCTTTATCAGGAAATCCTCGGCGTCTTCACCGGCCAGGCGTTGATTTCCGATTTTCGCCAACGCGTGATGCTGCCCGATGTGGCGAACAGCGTCGCGGTCGATTGTCACGCCACTGCCTTCGACCTTCGTTGGTTGAATTGGCAGAACCGGCTCATCGATTTCGCGGTGACCACGCTGACGTGAAATACCGTGGCACAGACTTCAGTCTGTGATTATCGCGAGCATCCACAGACTAACGTCTGTGCCACTCTTCTCACCGCTTATCCATTGGAAAAACAAAATCATTCTCATTCACACCTCGCTTCAGTGAGGTGTTATTGCGCGGATACACAGACCAGAACCGTTTTAACGGTTTCATTGAAGCCGTTGAAACGGCTGGACGATAATCAACGGGTCTCCAACCACCTTGCTAAAACGAGGTGTGAATGAGAATCAGTTTTTTCAGAAATCAGTGAGCGACCTTTTTGTTGACTGAAGTAATGTCGCTGGCTTTCCATGATCGGTGATTGAAGACGTATACGCGGCGGCCCGGTTTGAACTTAATGTCGAGCGGCTCATCGACCGCGATGCCGTAACTTTTTTGGCAGAGCGGCTCGCGAAAGTCTTCGCCAGAGGACAGGAGGTTCTTGATCGTTCGGTCGTCAGCACCCATGCGGAAAATCATGGGCACGGCTTCGTCCACGGGCAAATCCGAGAGCCACCGATCGCCGACACAAAAGGACGCGAGCGCCGTTATCGATAGCGCCAGGTTGTCCGGCAACTTCGCGCGCACGTCGTGCAGCAGCGCGCGATAGAAGTTGCGTTCGGAGCTGGTGGCGTCGAAATCGATCTGAATTGCCGACACGTTGCGAAGCTGCATCGTCCGCAGAACCAGTTCGACGATTTTCTTACGTTGCGAGTCACTCAGGGCAGCGTGTTCGCCGGTGTTCTTCTGTGATTCAATGCGCGTGACGGCCATCAACTTCGTCTCAGGCGAGACATCGAGCGGCTGATGTCGCGGACTCAAGATGACGTCGTCATTCTTCAGCGCGAGTGTTTGCGCCAGGAACGCGACCGCAAAACGGTTCGGATCTACTGACTTCAGATCTTCCGGCCGTTCCCACGCCCACAGAACGACGCGGGGAAAATAATTTTCGTCCAGGCGGTTCCTGTTTTGATCTCTCGGTTGGCAACTGGCCAGCATCACGAGCGTAAGCCCACCCACTACGCCCAGCTTACTTTTGAGTCGCATCGAATTGCATGGTAACGACAGCGACGATAATGCGCCAGAAGCTTCGCAGTAATGAGATATAAACCTCAGTGAGAACTCGGATGAACCACACGAGACGATTGTGCTAATCGAAAGTTTCCCTGGTGATAGAATGCTCAACCTTGAGAGCGAATTGTCGCGAATGGAGCAGCATTATGAGAGTTACTGACAGCGTCAAGTTTTCCCTGGCCACACTTACGTTGAGTTTGTTGTTTGGCCTCACTAACGTGGTGGCTCAAACCTCAGCCTCCCAGGCTACCTCGCTGCCTTCTTACCAATTGAGATTTGGCGCCTTTACAGCGCGGTTCGATCCCGGCGGCACTTTTACCCTGCAAGGCCAGGGCTGGCCGGCTTTGAATGGCAATTGGAAGAGCGGGGGCTCCGCTGAGGTTGAGTTGATGATGTCTGGCGGACCCGGTGGTTGCGATGGGCCCGGGCGTTATCAATTCCGGATGGATGGAAAGCAAATCAAGTTCACAGTCCTCTCAGATGATTGTCGCGTGCGACGAATGATTCTCGACGGCAGTGACTGGTCGCCCGCCGACGAGACGAAAGTGATCCCCACACGCAAGATCAAACTGACGAATGCGGGCCGGGCGCCGTCACGCGCTCGTTCGGGGTCAGCCGCGGGAAGCTGGCCGTCGTTTCGAGGACATCGAGCATTGGGCATCGCCGAAGGTCAAAACCTACCCGATCAATGGAACACCAAGACCGGCGAGAACATTTTGTGGCGGACGCCGATACCCGGGCTCGCGCACTCAAGCCCGATCGTTTGGGGGGACAAGATATTTGTCACCACAGCGATTAGCAGTGATCCAAAAGCGACGTTTCGCCCCGGTTTGTATGGCGATGGCGACGCGTCAAAGGATCGCTCGGTTCACAAATGGATGATCTATGCGATCGACAAACAAAGCGGAAAGATCGCGTGGGAACGTGTGGCCCACCAGGGCCAGCCAATCGAGAAACGACACATCAAAGCGACTTATGCTAATGCGACGCCGGCGACCGATGGCCGCATCGTGGTGGCGTGGTTCGGATCGCAGGGTGTTCATGCCTACGACGTCAACGGCAAGTTTCTTTGGAAAGTCGATCTGGGCCGCGTGGACATGGGCGCCTATGACATCCCCACCTATGAATGGGGACCGGCCAGTTCTCCGATTATCTGGAAAGATCTGGTCATCATCCAGTGCGACACTCAGACTGATTCCTTTCTGATCGCGCTTGATTCGGCCACGGGGAAGACTGTCTGGAAAACTGACCGTGAGGAGCTGCCATCGTGGGGCACGCCGACAGTCGCTGACACTTCAGCCGGAACTCAACTGTTAACCAACGCCTCGAACTTCATTCGCGCTTACGACCCGCGTACTGGAAAAGAGTTGTGGCGCCTTGGGCGCAGCTCAAAGATTACCGCGCCTACGCCTTTCGTCAGCGATGACCTGATCGTAGTCGCCAGCGGACGCGGTCCGGAACGACCGATTTTCGTCGTGCGGCCAAACGCTCGCGGAGACATCACGCTGGCCGATGGCAAGACAGCCAGCGAGACGATCGCCTGGAGCCGCACGGGCCGCGGATCTTACATGCCGACGCCGCTCGTCTACCAGGGGCGGCTTTACGTGCTGGCCAATAACGGCACCTTTGACGCCTACAACTTGAAGACCGGCGAAGAGGTTTATCGCCAGCGCCTGCCGGCAATCGGCAGTGGCTACAGCGCGTCACCCGTGGCGGCAGACAGCAAGATTTATCTGACGAATGAAGACGGTGAAATTGTGGTCGTCGGAGCGGGAGATAAGTTCACTCACATCGCCACCAATTCGATGGGCGAACTCCTCATGGCCACTCCAGCATTGTCCGAAGGCGTGATGTACGTTCGGTCGTCGCAGAGTTTGTTTGCGATTGGTAGGAAGCGGTAATTCGTTTGCGAAGCTTCAACGCTCTCTCATTCACACTCGCTTCAGCGAGGTGATTAGAGTGAGCGTGAAATACGCCAGCCGTTTTAACGGCTTTCTCAAAAAAACCGTTGAAACGGTTCCCGGTTAATCTCTTTGGCCTTTTGTCACCTCGCTGAAGCGAGGTGTGAATGAGACTTACTCATCCGATCCACTGGCTTGCTCACGCGCGTGATAAGAAGAGCGGGTTAGCGGGCTGGACTGCACGTGCTTGAATCCCATCGACATGCCGATGTCGCGCCAGCGATCGAATTCCGGAGGTGTAACGTAACGTTCGACGGGCAAACGGCGCGCGTGCGGTTGCAGGTACTGGCCGATGGTCATGATGTCGCACGACGCGGCGCGCAGATCTTTCATCAGCTCTACTACTTCATCGAATTCTTCGCCAAGGCCGACCATGATGCCGCTCTTCGTCAACATAGAATTCTGTTCACGATCGCGACGCGCACCGGCACGCTGGAGTAACGTCATAGACTGCTGGTAAACAGCATCAGGGCGAACACGACGGTACAGCCGCGCAATTGTCTCAGTGTTGTGATTCAACACGTCGGGTTCGGCATCAAGAACGGTGTTCAGCGCGTCTTCATCGCCGTTGAAATCGGGAATCAGGACTTCGACTTTGCATTCGGGATTGAGCGCGCGCACTTCGCGAATCGTTTCAGCCCAGTGCGCGGCGCCGCCATCCGGCAAATCGTCGCGATTCACCGAAGTAATCACTGTGTGCGCAAGATTCAAGTGGCGCACGGCTTCGGCGACGTGACGTGGCTCGTCCGTGTCGAGGGCGTTCGGCGCGCCTTTGCCCACCGCGCAAAACCCGCAATGCCGCGTGCAGATGTCGCCCCCGAGCATGAACGTCGCCGTGCGATCCGACCAGCATTCAAAAATATTCGGGCAACGTGCTTCCTGACAGACCGTATGCAGGTTTAACCCTTCGATCAGCTTCAGCAGGTGATTCTGGTTCGTCGGATCGCCCAGACGGATGCGCAGCCAATCAGGTTTAGGCTGACGAGGTTTTGTATTTAGGACTCGAAGTTCGCGGGCCAAGTTTGTTTGCCTCTGCTTTTTAGCAAAAACATTCTAGCATCCGCGTCTCGTGATCGGCATCCAAGGCAAAAAGGGCCACAGATGGACACAGATAAACACAGATCGAAATTAGTTCCTCTTATCTGTGCAAATCTGTGTTCATCCGTGGCTGACAGTCTTACGGAGGACATATGAAACGAATCTTGATTTCGACGGCAGCAGTCGTGGCTCTGCTTGCGACTTTCGTGTTTGCATTTGGCGATGTTCCCCGGCCGAAACCAACGAAGCCAACCGAACCAGTCAGACAGATAACCGTAAACAGCTCACTGACCATTACGTCTGACAGCAAAGCCTACGACGCGAGAATACAAATCCCGGCAGAGACGCTGAAAGAGCTCAATGAGGCGGTGCAAAGGGGAGACGATTCAGGCTCGCTGATGCAAAGCATTAAGCACAGCTCGAGCCGCACGGTGATGGCCGGCCTCTTCATGTTTCTTGCAGTGTCGTTCGCCGGTGTTTGGCTGGCCCGTTCGAATCAGCGACGCAACGTGAAAGCCGTCGCGGCCGTGATGGTGATCGCATTTGTTTTTGGACTGGCGACGCTGATCGTGCGCGCGAATGCGGGCCCGCCGGGATACGTTCGGTGGCGCAACCTGGCGCAAGCTTTGAAGGAAGGCAAAGAAACCAGCGCCGATGTCTCAATCGAGATCGTTCCCGGCGATGGAGACATTAAGGTGATCATCCCGGTGCGGAATTAGCGTCAGTACCACCTGCGGTAGCGGGTGGGTTGAACTCGCGAGAGCAGAACCGGCAAGGATGCCGGTGGTCCGCACGCAAGGATGCGTGCGCTCCAGTTCTCCTGCGCTATACTGCGCCGAATTCAAGGAGGAGATTATGAAGCGAATTCTCATTCCGACAGCGGCGATTGGAGCTCTGCTCACGACCTTTGTGTTTGCCTTCGGTGATATCGCTCGGCCGAGGCCGACGACGCCGACTGAACCGCATGGACAAATAGTCCTTCACACCGCGCTGACTATTATGTCGGACAGCAAAACCTCGGAGGCGCGACTGCAAATCTCGGCAGAAACTCTGAAGGCGATTAATGAGTCTGTGCAAAGTAAAGACGGCTCGGCTTCGCTGATGCAAAGCATCACGCACAGCTCGACGCGCACGATGATGGCCGGTCTGTTCATGTTTCTCGCCGTTTCGTTCGCGGGTGTTTGGCTCGCGCGATCGAATCAGCGTCGCAATGTGAAAGCCATCGCCGCGGTGCTGGTGATTGCGTTCGTATTCGGAGCGGCGACCATCATTGTGCGCGCCAACGCCGGACCCCCGGGATACGTTCGCTGGCAGAACTTGCCGCAAGCTTTGAAAGACGGCAAAGCGACGACCGCGGGTGTTGATATCGAGATCGTTCCCGGCGATGGTCAGATTAGGCTGATCGTCCCGTTGCGCAACACGAATAGACAGGGCGAGTAGGTCAGAGCTGGTGCGGTCGGTGACTGTGCTTTGGACTTAGTACTTTGTGCTTTGATGTCTGTTCGAAGTGAGTCGCCGTGACTGAGAAATCAAAGTACAAAGTACTAAGAACAAAGTACAAAGCTCCAAATGGAACGAGCTGAAAACATTTCGATGGCGACATGGTCGCGCGCCACAGCACGCGAGCGAGCGCGCGGGTCTGCGAAAACATTCGCGGCCATTCTGGTTGGCAGCGCGCTTTTATCTGCGGCGTTTGCCAGTTGGGTGCCATTGACGGCGTCAATCGCGACCGTGTTTCTTTTCGCCGGTCCGCATAACTGGTTTGAGCTGCGCTACTTCCTCACCCGTCTCCCCGTGCGGTTTGGCCGCTCTCGCAACTTCTTCATCGTCGCATTCAGCGGAATTTTCGCGCTCACCATCGCTTACGTTTCGCTCCCGGCGCTTTATTACGCGAACCTTTGGTCGGGAGAGAACTGGCCGACCGCGATTGCTTCTTGGAATACGGGGCTCTTGTTATGGATTGCCGTGCTGGTCGCGATGCGCGGCAAACAAACCTCGCGACGTGATTGGTCATGGGCATTTCCGGTCGCGTTTGGCCTGTGCGCAATCAACTGGTTAGTGCCCGATCTGTTCAGTCTTGGGATCGTCTACCTACACCCACTCGTTGCGCTTTGGTTTCTTGATCGGCACTTGAGACGAACAAAGCCGGAGTGGCTGAAAACGTATCGCCGGTGTCTCATGCTTCTTCCGGTACTGTTGGCCGGCATGCTCTGGCAGCTTTCGCGCACGCCGTCGCTGGCGGAAGACAATGGGTTGTTCTGGCGCATCACGCAACACGCGGGCGCAGAGCTTCTGCCCAATGTCTCGAGCCACATGCTTGTCTCAACGCACGTGTTTCTCGAGATGCTGCACTACGGTGTCTGGATCGTGGCCTTGCCGTTGATTGGCGCAACGGGAGCAATTTGGAAGGTTAAGACGATTCCCGTCGCTGGTCACTCGCGAGGCTTTCCGAAACTGATCGCCGGCGTTCTTATCTTCAGCCTCTTTATCGTGGCGGTACTGTGGCTGGGTTTCTCATTCGATTACAACGCCACACGTGACATTTACTTCACCGTCGCGATCGCGCATGTTTTGGCTGAAGCGCCGTTTCTGTTAAGAATGATCTGATTTGGAGTGCGGCGGCTTGGCGCCGCTTAGTCTCAAGCAAAATGAAAAGCGCCGTCAAGCCGGCGCACTCCAAAATGTCGTCTTCCGCTCTTTGGCGTTTCCTGCCGCTTGGCTATCTGCTCACAATTCTGGTCGAAACTCCGATTCTCCTCGTCGGCCTCTCGAAACGGCATTCGATAAAACGAAGACTGTTGGCGGGGCTGTGGCTGACGGCGTGTACTTATCCCGTAGTCGTGCTCGTGTTGCCGCCGCTCTTTGAAAGTAGATCGCGCGCGGCGTACCTCGTCGTTGCTGAAACATTCGCGCCCGTCGCGGAATGCATTCTGTTTTGGCTGGCTTACGGCACGGCGACAGAATTAGGAAAAAGTTCGATGTGGCGAGACTTCGCGGCAATCGTCGTCGCGAATCTCGCGTCGTTCGGGGCCGGCGAAGTTATGAATGCTTACAGCTGGTTTGGACTGCTCTGAGGCTGGGGATTAGCTTGAGCCGCGCTATCCAGGTTCAAACAAACGTCACCCACGACCAATCGCGTGCGTCCGCCAGAGTCATTACCTCTTAACCGCTTGAAGAGGAAAACGAATCCGACCAACACCGCCGCCGTTATCATCAGTACGACGACTCCAATCAGAATCAGTCCGGTGATACCGGCATCAGGCGATACAGGCACACGAGGTGGAGGTACATCGAGCAGTAAGATGTGATTAACCATTAGCTCTCCTTCAGCACGTCGGCGAGGACGTCACTGTCAACGTTGCCGCCGGATAATACGACGCCGACCCGCCGGCAGTTTTGCGGAAGCTTTTTCGCAAACACCGCGGCGGCCGCCGCCGCTCCTGACGGTTCAACGACCATTTTCATTCTAAACAAAATGAATTTCATCGTGGCGATGATCTCGTCGTCCGTCACGGTCAGAACTGCTTCGGCGTTCTGACGCGTGATTGGAAAAGTGAGTTCGCCGGGCTTTTGCACCCGCAATCCGTCAGCGATTGTGGGCGGTGGAGAGATCTTGACGCGCTCACCTTTGGCGATCGATTGCTGCGTGTCGTTCGCCGTGTCGGGCTCAACCGCAAAGCATCTGATGGATGGACTCAATCCCTTCGCGGCCGTGCTGACTCCGGCAAACAGCCCGCCGCCACTACAAGGCGCCAGGATGCAATCCAGGTCCGGAAATTCTTCCACCAGCTCCAGCCCGCATGTTCCCTGACCGGCCATGATCAAATAGTCGTCGTAGGCCGGGACCTGCACTAAACCTTCGCGTTCAGCGATCTCGCGGCCAAAGGCGTCGCGGTCGTCTTTGTGCCGATCGAAGACGCGGATGTCGGCGCCATAGCTGCGCATGCCGGCTACCTTCATCTTCGGCGCATCATCGGGAATGCAAACGACGGCATGCACACCTGCCTCACGTGACGCGAGCGCGACCGCCTGCGCGTGATTGCCTGAAGACACGGCGAGCACGCCCCGCTTCTTTTCGTCATCGGTGAGCGAAAGAATTCTATTGGTCGCCCCGCGCGCTTTGAATGCGCCCGCACGTTGCAGGTTCTCGCATTTGAAGAAAACTTCGCAGTCCGCGACTGCGTTGAAAGCGCGCGAAGTCACGACCGGCGTGCGATGCACGCGTCCGGCGATTCGTTCGGCGGCTTGGTTGATCAGATCTAATGTCAGCATATGCGATATGAGGTCAGCACCGGGAGCGGTAGCGACCCGGGTCATTGTTCAAGCTTCGAAATCTAGATCGCCAACATTGCGACCCGCTCGCTACCACCACCCCCCGCGGGCTGCCCGCGCGGGGACCCCGGTCCGCTCCCGGTACTGACCTCATCCATCTCGAACACCTCCGCGAATCGTTCCGCGATGCGATCTTCTACTTCGCTCAATTCCACTTCCCGTCCCAGCAACTCTTTCATTGAAGTTACGGGCTCGCCTTCACAGGCGACGATCAGATTGAAGTAACTCAAATCGGTATTCACATTCAGGGCAAAGCCGTGCGTCGTTATCCAGCGCGCGATGTGCACGCCGATGGCCGCGAGCTTCCCGCGCGGCGTATGCACCCCTGTCAACCCGGAAATCCGAAATGTTTCGATACCGAAGTCGCGCATCGTGCGAATCAGCACTTCTTCCAAATCGCGGACGAAGCGGTGCACGTCTTTGCGGTCCGGACTCAGGTTGATGATCGGATATCCGACGACCTGGCCCAACCCGTGATAGGTCGCTTTACCGCCGCGGTTTGTTTCAAAGACTGTGACGCCGCGCGCCTGCAACTCTTCATCCCGAGCGATGATCGCGCCCGGCGCCGAGCGTCGCCCCATAGTCAGCACATGCGGATGCTCGAGCAAAAGCAGCGTGTCTGGCTGTTGGCCGGCCAACACTTCGCGCTCGCAAGCTTTCTGAATATCCAGCGCTGCGCCGTACTCGACGCGGCCGAGGCGCTCAACTTTCAGATTTCGCCGTTCGCTCATTGACAGAGTAGAATCGCGATTGTACCGCACCGCAGTTTTTAGTGACGACCGGAGGAAACATGAATCGTCTTGTAATTATCGCCGCCGCTTGTATGTTGCTTTTGCCCATCACCGCATTTAGCCAAACCCGCACCCGTCGAAGCATTACTCCAAAGCGATCAACCACGCAAACGTCCACGGCTGATCAAGCCGCGGAAATCCGCATGGCCGGCGCTACGAAAGTTGCCGACCAGGTGAAGATTCTGACGAGATTCCTGTATCTGCTTGGCGGAGTCGCCAAAGGAATCGAGCAGATCGATGAAGCGGCGAAGAAGAACGAAGCGTCGCCCACCGCTCTCCAGCAGAACGAGCAGAACAAAACAACCGTGAAAACCAGTCTGCGCAACGTGCGCGAAGGTCTCGATGCTTTGGAGATTTACTTTCGGAGCACGCCCGGATTACAGAGCTATTATCTGAGACTCGCGGGTTCAGCCTCCGGTGCTGCCGACGCCGAGGCTCAAGCGGCCATGGGACAGTTCGATCAATCAGGACGCACGCTGCTCGGCGTCGTCAACCGTTTGACCGACGTTCTCTTGATCATGAGATGAGGTCAGAACCCGCTGCGGTAGCGGCGGGTTGATCTCGCGTTAAGTAACTGGATTCACAGTTCAACGGCCCGCTACCGCAGGCCGTTCTGACTTCCAGGCGTCAGTTCATTCCGCTATGGAACATTCTTTGGTAAAAATCTCGGTAGCTTTGCTGTTGGCGCTGCTCGTTTCCTCCAGCGCTGCGACGCAACCAGCACAGACAGATCAGCTCTCACTCAACCAATCACAGGCTTCGCATTTCGCGCGCCTCGCTTTGAAGTGTGTCCGAAAAGAATTTCCGCAAAAGCTCGATCACACCATGAACGATGCGTCAGAGGTTCGCAATCCAAAACAACTGCATCCGGCGTTCTATGGTTGCTTTGATTGGCATTCAACGGTGCACGGCCACTGGATGCTCGTACATCTGCTAAAAACGTTTCCCGCTCTTCCGGAAGGGCGCCAGATTCGCGAGGCTCTGGACGACAACCTGAGCGCGAAGAACATCGCGGCTGAAGTCGCTTATCTAAATCAAAAAAGCCGCGCCTCGTTCGAACGGACCTACGGTTGGGCCTGGCTTCTGAAGTTGGCGGAGGAGCTGCACGGCTGGAACGACGAAGACGGTCGAGAGTGGTCAAGGAATCTTCAGCCGCTGGCCGATACCTTTGCTGAGAGATACCTTGCGTTTCTGCCGAAACAGAATTATCCAATCCGCACCGGCGTGCATCCGAATACGGCGTTCGGTCTCGCGTTCGCGCTCGACTACGCGCGCGCGGTAGGAAATCGAAAGTTGGAGACGCTGATCACTGAGCGCAGCCGAACGTACTTTGGAGGCGACATAAATTACCCGGGCGCCTGGGAGCCGGGTGGCGAAGACTTCTTTTCCGCGGCGCTGATGGAAGCCGACTTAATGCGACGTGTAATGAAGGGAAGAGAATTCGCCGTGTGGTTTCGAAGGTTTCTGCCAGGCGTCGCGCGCAATCAACCAAAAGCCCTGCTGGAACCGGCGATTGTCACCGACCGCACCGATCCGAAGCTTGTGCACCTCGACGGTTTGAATCTCAGTCGCGCCTGGTGCATGCGCAGCATCGCCATTGCTTTACCGCGCAACGATCCGGCTAAGGCCGTGCTCGCTCGTTCAGCGACCGCGCACGCGCAAGCCGCCCTGCCGCACGTCGCCAGCGGTAGTTATGAAGGCGAACATTGGCTCGCCTCGTTCGCGGTTTACATGCTAACTACCGCCGCGCCGTAAATTACCACCAGCAGCAGTTACGGTTTGAATTCTTTCCGCAGCCTCTCTTCATAGGCCGCCCGGCGTTCCTGCTGAGCCTTTAGCGGGGAATCGAGAATTGACACTGATAGCTGGCCGCGCAAGTTCACGTTTGCAGCCTTCAGTTGAAACCCGTCGCACTTCAAACTTTTTTGGGTCGTGAGGTTCGGCTCCGCCGCCCAATCTGTCGCCGGTGGCAGCTTGAACGTATCAGCAAGCTTGGTAATCCATTCGTCAACGTTCTTCCACGAGGGCGCACTTGGTGGCGACGCATATTGGACATCGTACTCGCGCACCCGCCCGTCAAAAAACGTGAATTCGAACATCGTAATCCCGGCAAATCGATCTCTCGTGGGATAGTTTTCTGGAGTGACAACGATACGGACCAGGCCGAAACGCGGGAATTTGTCGGCCTCGCCGATTGCCGGCTTGATGTATTCGTTTTCAGCGCTGCCCGGAAACAACGCCAATACTTCATCAATCTTCATCCCCAGTTTTACGCCCCTTATTTCCGGCGCCTTTGCGATTGATAAGGTGCATGAAGATTTGGCTTGCAGCGTCGTCGTCTGGCCGTAGGTCGCAACCGGTGCCAGGACGCATAGGGTTGCCAGAAAAATTCGTTTCATACCCTCTCCTTCGAAAGCTGCACGCGTAGCGCGGCTTATGAAATGAAACTCACTCTAAAGTCAGTACTACACAATCAGACGCGTTCATTTCCAAAACGGTTACAAACGTAATTTGCATTCGGCAAAAGAGACTCGAACCGGGGTTGAGACCCTGTGGATGCAGAAGTTTCAGTGGGGGGCGGTTATAATGAAGCCACTCAGTTATTACAAGGAGCTCAATGCGAACTGACGCTACGAAACACAGGTCTGGCATGGTGAAATTTAAGGGCCGCATACTTTTTCTGACTGAAGACACTTCGCTAATCCGTCGCCAATTAGAAGCCAACGGCGACGAAGCGCAGAGGCTTGAAGATGAGTTAGCGGCGCGACTCGCGAACGACGATCTGCCGCTCATGAACAACATTTCGACCGACGAGATCACGCCGGGTTGGGTTTGTTTTCATTACGACGAGACTCTGGGCGAGTACGTTTACGTCGGCATGCGCGATGCCGCGGTGCGGAAGGATGAAGTGAAGAACGGCGGATTCGCCGTCGTCGTCTCAGGTTTGTCGAAAGGCTGTGGCTCGTCACGCGAGACGGCGCCATACGCCGAGAAGTGGTCCGGCGTTCAGCTCGTCATCGCCCAGAGCATCGAAAAGATTTACGGACAGAACTCGCAAAACATCGGCCTGCTGACTTCGACTGACTTCGGGCTGATCGATCGCGTTCGTCGTGGCGAAGAGATTCCGCTTGGCGAATTCACTAAAGGCCTCGATCCAATTTCAAAGAACATTGTTGAGTACGGCGGGTTGTTCAATTACAACAAAGCGCGTCTGGCCGGCGAAGTTTCGCCGCCGCCATTGTCAGAACCAACTGCGTCAGCGGGTGGGTTAAAGCGGCGCCCGATGAACATCGTCGAAAAAATCATCGCGCGTCACGCCTTCGTTAAAGCGGGAACGGTAGGCGTTGAGTCAGTCAAACCCGGCGATGCCTTGTTCGCTGTCGCCGACGTTCGCTTTTCGCATGAATACGTGACGCCAATGGCCGCTTCGCTTTTGACTCAGGCGCTCGGACCTGATGCGCGAGTGACCGAACCGCAGTCAGTCTTCGCGTTTCGCGATCACCTGACCTTTCTCAATAAAGTCATGTCGCCAAAACATCGCGAGATGGGCCTGCTCGAAAAAGCCGACGGCCTGGCGACGACTCAAGAGACTTTCACCACGAAGCAAGGCATCAAGCTTTACGGCGAGAATCCCGACGGAGGATCGGAAGCAATCTGTCACAACGCGGTGGTTGAGGATCTCGCTTTGCCGGGACAGATCGTAATTGGCACCGACTCGCACACATGCATGGCGGGCGTGCTCGGCTGCTTCGCGTTCGGGGTCGGTTCAACCGACATGGCGAACGCCTGGTACACGAAAGACATTCGCATTCGCGTGCCCGAAACCGTTAAGTACGTTTTGATGGGAAAGAAGCGCGCGGACGTCACGGCGAAAGACGTGATGCTCTACATTCTCGCGACCGATTACATGAAAACGAGTCGGGGTATCGGCAAAGTCCTGGAGTTCGCGGGCGACGATTTGATGAACTGGCCGATGGATGAGCGTGCGACGCTGACGAACATGTCAGTCGAAGCCGGAGGCACCACCGGTATCATTGAACCCGACGAAGCGACACTGGCTTACATCGTGACCATGCGCGGTCTGGACGCTGAAACCGTGCGTGAAGGATTTGTTTACAGCGACCCGGATGCCGAATACGCCGCCGTGTTCGAAATCGATTTAGACAAAATCAGGCCGATGGTGGCTTTGCCCGGCGATCCTCGCAACGGCATTCCGATCGACGAGCTGGCGGAAGAAGTGCGCATCGATGCCGCGTACGGCGGCAGCTGCACCGGCGGCAAGATGGCCGACATGGACATGTACGCGACGGTTTTGCAGCACGCCCTCGTCCAGGGAAAACATGTTGCACCAGGCGTTCATCTCTATCTGCAATTTGGATCGCAGAAGATCAAGCAGTACGCGCGTCGCAAGGGATATATAGAAATCTTTGAAAAGGCCGGTGCGGAACTGATCGATCCGAGTTGCGGCGCTTGCATCAACGCCGGCCCCGGCGCTTCGCCTTCGGCTGAAACAGTTACCGTCAGCGCGCAGAATCGAAACTTTCCCGGCCGCAGTGGGCCAGGCAAACTCTATCTCGCGTCTCCTTATGTGGTAGCGGCTTCGGCGATTGCCGGAAAGATTGTCGAGCCGGATGAGTTTCTGAATTGAAGAGGGAGAAAGATCATTATGTTGAGAACGCTTCTTTTCACACTCGCGTTGGTTGCGATCTCTTTAACTTCGTTTGCGGAAGTTCGCGCGCAATCGGACGAAAAGAAGTTCGAGGTTGGCGGTCAGTTTTCGATAATGCGGATGGAAACACGTTCCATAAATCCGGGCTTTGGCACGACTATCAGCACCGGCCATGAGAACGTGTTCGGATTGGGTGGCCGCGTGGGTTACAACTTTTCGAAATACTTTGCCGCCGAGGCCGAACTCAACTTCTTTCCGCAAGACGACGACGTGAAGGCCGGCCGCAAGATTCAGGGCTTGTTCGGAGTCAAAGCTGGCAAGCGTTTCGATAAGGTGGGAGTGTTTGCCAAGGCGCGACCTGGATTCATTCGATACGAGAAAGGTGATTACGAATTCGCCAGCGGCGTGGTCTGCGTGCTGATCTTCCCACCGCCCCTCGCTTGCATGAATCCCGTTGCACGTACCAACTTTGCGATCGATCTCGGCGGCGTGGTCGAAGTTTATCCATCGAAACGCACCATCATCAGGTTTGACGCGGGAGACACCATCGTGCGGTTTCCCGCGCGTTCAGTGGCGGCGCCAGACCCTGACTTCGGGCCCGGCGTTTTGTTTGCGGTTCCAGTCGCGGCAGAGACGAAACATCAATTTCAGGCGAGTGTTGGTTTTGGATTTCGTTTCTGAGGAGCGCCTTTTACAGATTGTGCCGATTACTTCGCTATGAAGTCAGTACCACCTGCGACAGCGGGTGGGTGATCTCTGGTCTCACATCGCTAAACCGCCATCCACCTGTAGCACCTGGCCCGTGATGTAACGCGCGTCGTCTGAAAGAAGGAAGCACGCGATGCGGGCGACTTCATCGGCTTCGGCAAAGCGGCCGAGGGGAATCTGCTCGATTATTTTCGCTTGATAACTTTCGTCGAGACCGCTGGCCATGTCCGTCGCGACCATGCCGAGCGCGAGCGCGTTTACGGTGACCTTCCGGCTCGCAACTTCGCGCGCCAGTGCCTTCGTCAATCCAATCATCCCCGCTTTCGAAGCCGAATAATTTGATTGCCCAGCCATGCCGACTACGCCGCTGATCGAAGTGATGTTTAGGATCGAGCCGCCTCCATCCTGACGTAGCATCACGCGCACGGCGGCTTTGGAAAAGTTCCAGGCGCCTTTTAAGTTCGTGTCGATCACAGCGTCCCAATCTTCTTCTTTCATGCGCAAGATCAAAGTGTCCCGCACGATGCCGGCGTTGTTGACGAGAAAATCAATCCTGCCGAAAGCGTCTTTCGTCTGCTTCACCATTTCAGCCGCTTCATCCGTCCTGGCAACGTCGCTCTGAGTCGCAAGCGCGCGCACCCCGAGCGCCTCAATTTCGGATTTCAAAGTCTCGGCAGCTTCGGCACTCTTCGCATAATTGAACGCGATGTCGGCGCCGCGCCGCGCGAGCTCAAGCGCGATGGCGCGACCGATGCCTCGCGTCGCGCCGGTGACGATGGCTGATTTGCCGGAAAATTGTTTTTCGCTCAAATGAGTTGCTCCTTATATTACCGTTTTTGATGGAGACTAACGTCGACGGATTCTATTTCCATCTTTGTCGTAATTCATCGATCGCGTCCACCCGGCGGCGTTCCAGATAACGTCAAAGATTGGTCGTAACAGCGCTTCACTTCTTATGCGTCTATCTTCAATCAGAACTTCGGGTATTAGCATCGTATCGCGATCGATAGCAGTTTGGTCGACCCGATGCCGATTTTCGACATGCATCATGAATCCCCTTACACCAAGCAGGCTCAAGAGCATGAAGATTGGTTCATCAACCCCTAGAGATGCTTGCGCCTGCAAATAGCGCGGGAGTTCCTCGATTAACCTGTCTTCAAGCCAAGTAATTGGGAAGAATTTCCTATTGGCGTCAACCCTCTCGTCCAAGTCGGCTAACACAGCCTCAATCACGCCACCTGCCGCAAAGAGCTGCACGTAAGACTCAGCGGCTCCTTGGCTTGTGTTGTGTGAGATCAAACCATCGAAGTTATACCGTGGAGCAGAATAACTGCCGTACGTCATCAAAGGACGCAGAGTATCCGATTGACCAGCTAAGGACGACACATCTAACCTGCTCAGATCAAACGCACTCATTGGTAACAGGTGTAAGACGGCAATTGGCGGGTCCCTCAGTTGGACAGGAGTGTCGGAAGCCAAGATTTTACTGACGCGGTCAATTCGAAAATCCCTGGCTTTGGTTCCAAAGGATTCCGATGCGCTAAATGCGGCGCGTAGCTGCGAGAAATCCAACTGGTATTTTCCCGCGGAACTCCGTGCATAGAATCGCGAACTACCTTTGAAAGAAACCATGTGCGGTGCGGCATAGCTTTTGGACACACGGATTAGCAAAACGATACGGCCATTTGCTAGAGGAATGGGCTGAATCAGCACAGGCAGTCGTGGGTTAATACCATCGCGAATGATACTCTCCAGTCTGAGCTTTTCCTGATCTAGATTCTGCGAAGGAATCCCGACCAATTCAACAGCTGCCCCATTCTCTTCACGAACACCGTAAAGAAGAACCCCACCCGATGTGTTCGCAAATGAGGAAACATCCGCTAGGAACTCCTTCTTTTCACTATCAGTAGTGCCCGGTAACGAAAGTTTGTATTCAATCTTTCTAGCTTCTGGCACCCCCGACGAAACCAATGCTTGAAGATCGGACTCTTGGATATCATCAATCGGTTTGTCGTGAATTGATCTGATCATCAGAAGCTCAATACCAACGATACTTCACGTCGTCAGTCGACGGTAAATTCCCGGCAGCCGCTCAGGCAGAGACAGCACATCATCGATGATCGTGTAACCGACTTCGCCATAAAGATCGCGCAATTCGCTTTCGGATTCGCGATCGATCGTGATGCAGAACGGCGTGATGCCGCGCACCTTCGCGTTCACCAAAGCTTCGCGGGTGTCTTCGCGCGCGTAACGCGCGTCGCCGTAATCGTGATCGTAGGGCCGTCCGTCCGACAGAACGATCAGCAGACGAGTGCGCGCTTCCTGTTGTTCAAGCTTCGCCGTGGCGTGGCGAATCGCCGCGCCCAAACGCGTGTTGTTCTGATAGGTAATGCCGCCAATTCGTCGCATGACCTCGTCCGAGTAATGCTCGTCAAAGTCTTTCAGCACATAGAACTTCACATTGCGACGGCCTTCGGAGGTGAAGCCGTTGATCGAATAGACATCGCCGACGGCTTCGAGCGCTTCGCTCATCAGCACGAGGCCTTCTTTCTCGATCTCGATGATGCGCCGGCCGGGATGCGTGTAAGGCTGAAGCGGATGGCGGCCAATGGTGCGCGCCGTCGATGAAGACTGATCGAGCAGGAAAGAAACAGCGACGTCGCGACGCCGGCGCAGGCGTTTGGTGTAGATGCGCTCGGATGGTTGACCGTCGGCGCGCCGATCAATGAAGTAATCGACGACGGCGTTCAGATCGTAGTCTTCGCCGTCCAACTCGTTCACGATGCGCGTCAGGTTCTCAGGCTTCAGCAACTGAAACTGATGGCGGATTGAAGACATGACGCCTTTGTAGCGTTCGCGCGTTTCATCGACGAACGTGCGGCTGCCTCGCTTCACTTTCTTTTCCACGACGCGGCACCAGCCGACCCGGTGGTCGGTCAGCTCGCGATCCCATTCGTCGTAATTGAACGCGATCTCGCCTTCTTCCAGGCCGTGCTCAGGCGTCTCACCCTCGCTCCACGCCTCGCTGCCTTCCAGTTCGTCGAATTCGCCTTCAGCCTCGGTGTTCCACGCATTGAACAGTTCGCGCGCGTCGCGACGCTGTGGCTGCCGATCGCGCTCGCGTTGCGCCAACATCTCTTCGGCGAGTTTGCTTGCGTCTTCCTGATCCTGTTCGTCGGGAACCTCGATCTGCTTCTCGGCATCTTCCATCGAGATCGATTGGAAGAGATCGTACACGCGACCTGTTGCCATCAAAGTGTCTGCGACTGTGGCGTTAAGATCGTTTAGGTAGTCCGCCACCACGGTCTCTAACTCAGAGACGATCTGCCGGTAGAAATCTCGCGCGTCATCCAGCGCGCCGCCGAGCATCGTGATCTGAAACAGCAATTCGAACGGGACCAGCGTTGCCGGCAGATCGATTATCTTTGGCCGGCGGCTTCGCAGGTGTGCCCGAATCAGATCGAGGTCGCGATTGAGCCCGCGGTATTGCCTCCGCAGCCGGCGATCGATGCGGCCATTCTCAAGCGTGCCGAAGATGCGTCGCGCGAGCGCGGGAATCGGAAATAATTGGAGGACATCGGAGTAGCTGGCTCTTACACCCTCCCCGCGTGCGGGGAGGGATGGGGTGGGGTTAGTGCGCGTGCCAACCTCTCCCCAACCCCTCTCCGCATGCGGAGAGGGGCTCTGCCCCTGCTCCGCGGCAGCTATATCAGGCAAATATCCATCGTCCGCGAACGCGGCGCGCTCGTCCTGGTTTGCGGGGTCGAAACGCGCCGCGAGGGACGCGTAAGCCGCTCGCAAATCGTCCGTCGCTTGGTCGTAAGTGCCGAATTCGATTTGTCCGGCCGCATGCGCCGCCAGCACTTTGTAAAGCCGAAAGTCTAGTTCATCGTCGCCGAAATCAGAGACTGCCGCCGGCAAGTAAATTGTACTGCCATCGCCGATGCGTGCCTCAACCGGCACCGCGGCAACCGAAGCAATCTCGACGGCGCGGCCGGTTAACCCTTCGACGTACAGCCGCAGCAAATGCTGTATTGATTCGAGCGTGACGCCGCCGTGATCACTGGCGCGTAGTGCGTCGTTGCTGGTGCGCGTCTCAAGCGCGTAATAACTTCGCCGGGTGCGCATGTCGCTGGTAATCAGCCCTGCGCGCGCCCACGCTTCGAATTGATCGATCGAGACGGTGCGGAGAGCCTTCGCGCTGGAACGCAGACAGGCCAACGCGCTCTCGCCGTCCGTCCGCGCCACATCGCGCGTGAGGCTGATTACCCGGCGCACCAGATCTACCGCGCGAGCGTGTTGAGTTTCTGTCTCAATCGATCGAAAGACGCCTGGACAAGTTCGCGTAAAGGCCACCAGTCCCGCATTGCCGTGCGCCGCCACCGCCCAAAGAAGATCGACCCACTCATCGAAACACTCGGGAGCTGTCCGCAGGATGTCGCCCCCGGCAATTAGGACTTGCAGCGCGGCGCCCCCACCGCGTTCGAGAAAACCGCGTGCGCGCCGAATTAATTTGAGCGCGTTGTCGGGATCGAGTCGCGCGGTTGCCGCCGGAATCGAAACCCACGCATCAGCAGCGATGCCGCCGGCGTGTTCGGCAAACGATTTTGCGAGTTCGACAGCGGCAATTAATAAGCTCTCGTTCCTGTTTAGAGGCGGGCTACTGCCCGCTATTGTTTGGCGATCGGCGGTAGATTGAGCCCCTCTCCGCGTGCGGAGAGGGGTTGGGGAGAGGTTGGCCGACCGCTCAACCCCACCCAAACCCTCCCCACTTGTGGGAAGGGCTTTCGAACCGCTCGTTTCGCAAACCGCCGCCACCACCGCCGGCGTCGCAGTCAAAAACTCCGCGCTGTGCTTCGCTGATCGACGCGAGATGCTAGCCGCGATTTCATAGATCGAGCGAAGCAGTTCGGAATCTTCGACTGCGTCAGCCAGTGCGGGCGCGTCGCGAAATGTTTCGGCCGCGATCGTTGCCGACAGAATCATCTGCCGCGAACAAACCTGGAACACGAAAGGCCGGACCGGCGCCGGCACGCGCGCGAATTCGGCGGTCCCGGCGGTAAAGAAACTGATGCCGCTCTCGACATCGTTCGTCGTCAGCCGCCGACCCAACTCGCCCCACGCCCGTAGTTCTGCCGGCTCCAGAAGATGGGCCGCTTCCGGCGTTGCGCGTAAGAATTCAATGCTCGCGCGCAGAGAAACCGCCGCGATCGAGGCGCTGCTTTCGATCGCAGCGCGCACATGTTCCAGAGGCAAATTACTGACTGCGCGAAGCAATTCGGCAATCGTGCGCCGCTCCCGCGGGTTCTTAACTGAACGCAGGTGCTGCTCGATTTGGTCTGCAAGGTTCGGCTCTTCGCCGGTTTTGATATGTTCAGACAATTGAAAGATTCAAAAGAAAACGCGTTGCGCCTTGAGCCAAGTATAGAACCAGCGGTGACCCAATCCAATCGCTACTCGTGTTAGCATCACGCCGCTAACCTTAAAGAAGGAGCCCACGAATGAATCAACGAAGCAAATCGGACTAGTAACATTCCTGGCGCTTGGTTTTTTTTCAGCGCTTTGTTTTACTTCGGCGATAGCTCAGACCAATCTCGCACGTTTAAAAGCCTGGGAAGGTAAGTACCCAACCGAACGAAAAGGAAGAATTACGCGCCGCTTTTTCAGCGACGCGACGATCCGAAACTCGCTTGCCAGGCTTTTGAGTCCAGACGACTTCGCGCTACTAACGAAAGAATATTCAGTCGAAACGCCGATCATGCGGGCGGGCGATTATCTCACCGTCAAAGTCTGCAGGCCGCACCTGTGTCCCGAGCAGGCAGCATTCGCGATTAATCTGACAACTGGAGTCGTCTATGTGCGAATGGCCATCGATGAGAACGCGAAATGGTTTAGTTCGAAGGGCAACGACTCAGACCTTCCGCGAAATGTCCGAGACTACATGGAAGATTTTTCTAAGACGGAAATCGATTCGCCTTAAATCACCGTCGTCACGATCTCTCGAATGCTGCGCTGCAGATCGCGATCGTCGGTGATCGGTGAGCACATCGCGACCTCGGCGGCGCGCGTCGGTGGAATGCCGTTGGCGATCAGTTGCGCGGCGTAAATCAACAAACGGGTCGAGACGCCTTCTTCCAATCCGTGACCGCGCAGATTGCGCACCTTCTGACCGATCAAAACGAGATCGCGCGCCGTGCCTTCGTCGATGCCGCCTTCATGCGCGACGATCGCGGCTTCCAGTTCCGACGACGGGTAATCAAAATCAATCGCGATAAATCTTTGCCGCGTTGATTGCTTCAAGTCCTTGAGAATCGATTGATAACCCGGATTGTAAGACACGACGAGCATGAAATCCGTCGGCGCGTCGAGGACCGTGCCGCGCTTTTCAATCGGCAGACGCCGTCGATGATCGGTAAGCGGATGGATGATGACGACTGTGTCTTTGCGTGCTTCAACAACTTCGTCGAGGTAACAAATTGCTCCATGGCGCACGGCCGACGTCAGCGGCCCATCGTGCCAGACTGTCTCTTCCCCTTCGATCAAAAAACGGCCGACGAGATCAGTTGAGGAAAGATCTTCGTGGCAGGCGACCGTGATCAGCGGGCGCTCCAGACGCCACGCCATGTGCTCGACAAAGCGGGTCTTGCCACAGCCCGTCGGCCCTTTCAGAATCACCGGCAGCTTTGCCGCGTGCGCGGCTTCAAACAAACCAACTTCGTTGTCGACGGGCAGGTAATAGGGCTCGTCAGCTATGCGATATTCTTCTATGGCGCGTTCAGGCATTCTGGGTACGCACGTCTCCGGCGTGCATTTCTGAATCTCATTATCACACAGATAGCACACCTGAGGCGTGCGTACCTAAGCGTCTCCGGGCACTACTCCAGCGCCAATCTTCCGGTTTCTCACACAGCCCTGCTTTAACCGGATTGTCTTCGATGTAAGTCAACGCGTTAAGAAAATGACTTGGTTACGAATGTAACGGTCAAATGGCTCACGCGCCCAGAACCGGCCCGTTCGTCCCAGGACTTTGTTACATTGATGTGCAGTAAAGCTTTTCCATGAATGCACGATCTGACTCATGGTGAACTCGGGGAGTGAAGAGCGTGTGCACGTGATTAGGCATAACACCCCACGAATGCAAGGCGTACCGGTGGCCATCGAAATGCAATAGAGCGACTTCGACGATCTCAGCCAGGCGGTGATCTTGAAGAAAGCAAGATCCGTAGCCGCTATCAAGAAAATCCTGAATCCGCTTCCTCCATTCGAGATCGGCCTCTTATTTCGGGCGGGCTCTGAGTTCTTCACGCCAACGGTTAAGCACTGATTGTGGCAGCGAATCAAAGATGTGAAACGAGACGTGCTGTGTCACGCCCTTGCCATCAAAGTGTGGGAAGTAACCGCGTGAATGCCAACCGTCGTGAGCGATGTCGATGGGCAGGACTATCCGGCTTTGGAATGACTTTGGCATTCGAGTGCGCACGCCTTGTCGTGTTCATTATGATCTAAAGCGACGCGTAATTTATCATAGGGAACGAACACGAAACGAAAAGCACGCCGGAGGCGTGCGTACCCAGAATGAAAATCGCAGTCGCAATGTCAGGTGGCGTGGATTCTTCCGCAGCCGCGGCTATTTTGAAGGAGCAGGGCCACGAACTGGTCGGCTTTACGATGCAGTTGTGGAACCAGCGCCGCGGCCTCAGCGTCGACGAGAACGGCGAGCCGCTGCCTTCGCGCTGCTGCTCGCTCGACGACGTTTACGATGCGCGTCGCGTCGCCGAAGAACTATGCTTTCCGTTTTACGTGCTGAATCTGGAGAAGGAATTCGAGCGCGACGTCGTGCAGCCGTTCGTCAACAGCTACCTAAACGGCGAGACGCCGATTCCCTGCGTCGCCTGCAACAGCCGTTTGAAGTTTGCCTCGCTCGATAAGCTGGCGGCGAGTCTCGGTTGTGAGAAGGTTGCCACCGGGCATTACGCGCGCGTCGAGTTTGATGAGGGGAAGAATCGTTATCGGCTTTTGCGGGGACGCGATCCGCAGAAGGACCAGTCCTACTTTCTTTGGGAGCTGACGCAGGATCAACTTTCGCGCTCGTTATTTCCGCTGGGCGAGCTCTCAAAGAATGATGCGCGCCAGGCCGCGCGTGAGAGTCATCTCGCCGTCGCGGAAAAAAAGGAGTCGCAGGAGATTTGTTTTGTCCCTGACGGTAATTATGCCGGCTTCATCGATCGATACCTCGAAGCTGAACAGCAAAGCGATCGGCTTCCCGGCGCCGGTGAGTTTGTGACCGCGGGCGGCGATGTGCTGGGTAGTCATACGGGCATTCATCGGTACACGGTTGGCCAGCGGCGCGGAATCGGCATCTCTGACGCGCGGCCCCTGTACGTGCTGAATGTCGATTCACAGACGAACCGCGTGACTGTCGGCTATGATGATGAGTTGTTGAGAGGCGAGTTCACCGCCGCGGGCGTTAACTGGATCGCTTTAGACAATCCAACTGAGCGAGTGCTCTCAGAAGTGCGCGTGCGTTACCGGCACACGGCTGCGCCCGCGACGATTACACCGCAGTCCGGTAATCGAGCGGTAGTTAAATTTGACGAGCCGCAACGTGCTATCACGCCGGGTCAGGCGACTGTGTTCTATCGCGGCGATGAAGTGCTGGGCGGCGGGTGGATCGTTAAGGAAGGGCGGCAGTAGACAGAAAGCAGGCGGCAGGATATTGAAACTCATGCTGTCTGCCTCGTGCCGAGTGCCGCCTATGCGGCGGTAAACCTTTTCTGGCGCTCAGGCGTAATCACATCGTGTCAGAAGCCCGAGCGTCAGGGAGAGCGGTTCAGATCTCAGATCTCAAATTTGAGATCTAAGAGTTGCCCTCCTTTACCGTCGGGCTTCTGACACTTAATTCATCAGGAACAATCACTATGGCAATGTCAACAACTCGTAAAGTCGTGCTCGCGATCACCGGGATCGTGCTGGGCGTGCTTCTCATCGGCTTCGTCGCCGTCGCGATTCTGGTTTCCGCAATACGGGGCGAGCAGCCGTCGATTCGCGAGAACAGCGTGCTGACGCTGAGAGTCTCAGGGCCGCTGCCGGATTACGTTCCGGACAATCCGCTCAATCGCATTTTCGCGACGCCGCCGCAGTCTCTCAGCAGCCTGCTAACGCAGTTTCGCAAAGCGAAAACCGACAAACGAATCCGCGCGATCATGCTCGACGTTGACGCCTCTGAAACGGGTTGGGCCAAGGCTGAAGAGTTGCGCGCCGCCATCGAAGATTTTCGCACGTCCGGCAAACCCGTCTACGCGTACATGGAGATGGGTTTCAACAAGGACTATTACGTCGCGTCTGCGTGCGACAAGATTTACATGCCGCCGCCCGGCGAACTTTTCGTGACGGGCCTCGCCGCCGACGTGATGTTTTTCCGCGGGTCGCTCGACAAACTCGGCATTTATCCCGACCTCTACCAGATCGGCAAATACAAAAGCGCCGGCGACATGTTCACTCAGAAGGAGATGACGAAAGATCATCGCGACGTCGTCAACTCGCTGCTTGATGATATGTACGGACGCCTCGTCGACGGTATTGCCAAGGCGCGCGGCAAATCTGCGGATGACGTGAAGAAGCTGATCGACAACGCCCCTTACAACGCGCGCCAGGCGAAGGAGGCCGGCTTAATCGATGGCGCTATGTATCGCGAGGAAATTGAGAAAGAGCTCAAACAGCGGCTCGGATACGCAGAGAAGGATGAGCTGCGCCTGGTTAAAGCTTCGGACTATCGAAAGATCTCGCAAGAGTCGCTGGGCCTGAACAAAGGGGAAAAAATCGCCATCGTTTATGCCTCAGGCGACATCATGTCCGGTAGTTCGCAGTTTGGCACTGACGGACAGGAAGTAATCGGCTCAGAGTCACTCGTGAGGTTATTGAACGAAGTTCGCGACGATAAAACGATCAAAGCGGTCGTCCTCCGCATTGACAGTCCGGGCGGCGAAGGCCTCGCTTCAGATATTATTTGGCGCGGGATCGAATCGCTGAAAGCGAAGAAGCCGGTCGTGGTGTCGATGGGTGACGTGGCTGCTTCCGGCGGTTATTACATTGCCTGCAACGCGAACAAGATTGTTGCGCAACCTTCGACCATCACAGGCTCGATCGGCGTCGTTGGAGGCAAGCCGGTCGTCAAAGGTTTTTACGATTGGATCGGCGTCAGCAACGAGTATGTTTTGCGCGGCACGAATGCCGGGATATTTCGCGAGTCTGAGAAATTCACTGACAGCGAGCGCGCAAAGTTCCAGGAGTTTTTGAAGACGACCTACGACGACTTCACCGATAAGGTGGCGAAGGGGCGAAGCAAGGACCAGGCTTACATCGACTCGATCGGTCAGGGCCGGGTCTGGACGGGACGGCAGGGCAAAGAAAACGGGCTGGTCGATGAGTATGGCGGTCTCGATAAGGCGATTGAGATCGCGAAGCAACTTGCCAACATTCCGGCGGACAAAGGTGTAAATCGGGTTATTCGGCCGATCCCGCCAAACTTGTTCGAGCAATTGTTCAGCGATCCGGGTGAAGCCGACACGCGGGCGACAACCGAGATGCAGCAGCAGGCAGCCCTACTGGCCGCGATGCCGGAAGACGTGCGCCGTACATTTCGCTACATTCAAATGATGGACCGCGTGAAGGGCGGGCATTCGGCTTATCTTCTGCCGTACAGTTTGCGAATTAGGTAGAGGCGGCTCGTGAATACGCCCCATCTGTTCATTGGTCTCATATAACCCATGGGACATCTGGGACAAATGGGACCTATGAACACTTAATCGTTTCACGCCCTTTCATGAACGGTCGCAGTGCCTCAGGAATCACAACCGAGCCATCCGCCTGCTGATAATTCTCCAATATCGCAATCCACGTTCGGCCAACAGCTAACCCCGAGCCGTTGAGCGTGTGAACGAACTCGGGTTTGGCGCCGCCTGCGCGACGAAAGCGTATGTTCGCGCGCCGCGCCTGAAACGCTTCGTAATTCGAACAGGAAGAAATTTCACGGAAAGTATTCTGTGAAGGCAGCCACACCTCTATGTCGTACGTCTTCGCGCTGCCAAAGCCGAGGTCGCCGGACGCGAGAGCTACCACGCGATAGTGAATGCCGAGCTTCTGCAAAATCATTTCGGCGTCGCGCGTCAGCGCTTCGAGTTCATCGTAAGAATTCTCTGGCAGGGAATACTTCACCAGCTCAACTTTTTCAAACTGATGCTGGCGAATGATCCCCCGAGTGTCTTTGCCGTAGCTTCCGGCCTCCGATCGGAAGCACGCCGAGTATGCCGCCCACTTCATCGGCAAATGTGACGCGTCGAGAATCTCTTCGCGGTGATAGTTTGTGACCGGCACTTCCGCCGTCGGCACCAGATAGAAACCGCGTTCGTCCTCCAGCTTGAAAAGGTCCTGCTCGAACTTCGGAAGCTGCCCGGTGCCAAACAGCGCCGACGCGTTGACGATGAACGGCGGCAGAGTTTCCGTATAGCCATGGTCAGTCGTGTGCACGTCGAGCATGAAATCTATCAGCGCGCGTTCCAG
>DATEPC010000109.1:0-33917 GCA_035273405.1 Pyrinomonadaceae bacterium
GCCGATTACCACGACGCTCGAACGTGTGCGAGTCCAGGGTCCCGATAACAAAAAAAACGCGAAGACGGCGACAACAATCGTGGAACATGAACGCCGCTTTTTCATCGTTCCGGATTTGTTGGCAACGCCTGGCGTGATCAACCTTCGTATTATTACCGACGACTATTACGCGATCGTTCCCGAGGGGACTGATCCTTCATCCTCTGAATTACGCCGCGCGTACATTCAATACCTGATGGACGCGCTGGTGTTGCGTAACAACAAAGCAATCGCCGCGCGGCGCGAGCAAGTCAAGCAGTTGATTGACGCACGCACGAAAGAAGGCGCGACTATTTCGCTGGACGCGTTCGTGGTTGTGACGCGATCTCTGGTCGCCGGCGCCGATGCTCGATTTGAGGAAGCAAATCGCCTGGCCCACGTGGATGCGTTGCAACGCGCGCGATTGGCTCGCGCGAAAGACGATGCTACGCGGGCGAGCATTGCTCGTGATGCGCAATCTGCGCGGGCGGCGATCGCTGACGAGACTATCGCTCGATTGGCTGAGGATTACGAGAACGGCGCCGCGCTGGCATTTTATTTCGCGGATCAAGTGCGTGACGTGGCGACCTCAGGATTCGATCTCGCGAACTTCCTCGCGGACATGATCAATGGTTTCGATCCGGCGCGCGAGACAAGGCGGCTGGGTGACATTGCCGCCGCACGCGATCGGGCCATTGCCGCTCGTAAGGCCCACCCCAGATACTCGGCCTGGCTTGTCGATCCGTCGTCCGAAACTCGCGAGCCGGTTGATACGGGACGTACTGCGGCCTTGACGGGCGCGCTCAAGGAGGTCGAGACGCTTTTGCAGACAAGGAATTATCCGGCGGCGGAAACCAAGCTCAAAGCGCTCTTGACCGAACATCCGGGAGATGCACGGTTGCTGTTTACGCTGGGACAGACTGCCAGTCTTTGGGCACGGGACACCACCGACGATGATTTGCAGGAACAGAGATTGAATGCGGCGCTGGCAAATTACGGTTTTGCGGTGCAGGCCGCGTCGCCTGAAACCGATCGCGCGTTGTTGTCCCGGGCGCACGAAGCAATGGGTCGAATCCTCGCTTTTCTCGATCGCAACGATGAGGCGACAAAGGAATTCGAAGCGGCAATCAAGATCGGTGAGGTTGCCGGCGGGGCTTACAAAGATGCGGTTGAGGGTAAGCGGAAACTTGCACAGCCTTAGCTGGCACTTACCCCGACCAACTAACGTCCCAACCTCAGTGTTTGCGCAGTCGCAAAAAAGTCTTTCCACGTGTCGCTATTCTTTCTCACCAACTGCGGCACATTCTGGATCGTGAAGTCTGAGATCTTCACTCCCTTCTCAACCTGTTTCCAGGTTAAAGGCATTGAGACAGTCGCGCCGGGTTTGGCGCGCGCGCTGAATGGCGCCGCGATCGTTTTGCCGCGTGCATTCTGCATGGCGTCAACGTAAACCTGTTGTTTTTGACGCTTCGCCAGCGAGCGTTGAATCGTCGCGATCTTCGGAGCGCGCTGTGCGACTTCGGCGGTCAAAGCTTCCACCAGGGCCGCGACTTTTCGGAATTCGTATTTCGGCTTCAAAGGCAGATAGATGTGAATGCCGGACGATCCGGATGTTTTTGGAAACGCCGGGAGACCCAGCTCGTCAAGCACTTCTTTGCAAACCAGAGCGACCCGCAAAACGTTCTCCCACGGCGCCTGCTTTGGATCCAAATCCAGCATCACATAGTCCGGCTTGTCCAGATGCTTAACGGTCGAGTGCCACGGATGCTGCTCGATGTTTCCCTGGTTCACGAAGTGCAGCATTGAGCCCATGGTCGTGAACACCGCATAGTCCAGCTCACGGCCTTCCTGATTAGTGAGGCGAACCGTTTTGATAAAGGCGGGCGCGCTTTCCAGGTCCTGCTGGAAAAACATGGGCGCCTTAATCCCGCGTGGGTAACGCTGGAGTATGGCAGGACGATTTTTCAGAAACGGCAGAATGTGCGGTCCGATTTTCAGGTAATAACGAATCAGATCGAATTTGGTCAGCTTCTCATCCGGCCAATAGATCCGATCCAAACTGGTGAGAGACACGCGCTCGCCATCAACGGCGAGAATTAAGTCGCCCTTAGGCTTCTTAAGCTTCAGAAATTCTTCAACGGAAATCGCCGTTCCTGTTTTCTCGCGGGTCTGCTTAACGCCGGTCTCTTTCTTTAGGGTAGTTCGTTCGGTTTTGCGCGATACCATTGGGAAATTTTAGCATTGCGCGACCCCGATCCCGGCGGAGGCAAAGCGCCAATCGTATCGTCGCTTGACAACCCCGCCTCGCCTCGGCAAAATGAAAATGGTTTTCAAAATCAACACATGCCATTTTTTAAAAGATAATGCTAAACAAAATTGCTGCCTTGGTCTTCATTCTCACTGTGACTGCTGCGAGCGCCGCGGAAACACAGTTCGCCCGGCTGGAAGGAAGGGTCCTCGATCCCGACCGAGCCGCCATCGGTGGAGCCACTATCTCCGTCGAAGCCGGAAGCGTTAAGCGAACTGCCGTCACCGACGAGGACGGCTCATTCGTGCTTTCCCTGCCTCCGGCCGACTACAGCCTGACGGTTGAAGCGCCGGGCTTTCAAACTACAGCTAAGCCCGTGCGACTGATTAGCGGGGCACACGAATCGTTGGAAATCGTGCTGCCGGTTGCCGGTTCGACGGCCACCGTGACGATTATAGCCTCTGAGGGGATCGGATATAGGGCCGACGCCATCAGCAGTTCCACGAAAACACTCACCGACCTCCGGGACACGCCGCAATCGATAACTGTGCTGCCGAAAGAGCGGTTGAGAGACCAGGCGCTCACGAGCATCGCCGACGTTCTTAACTATGTTCCAGGAATGATGTCACATCAGGGTGAGAACAATCGCGACCAGTTTGTGATTCGAGGTGTCAGCAGCAGCGCCGATTTCTTTTTGAACGGCGTACGCGATGATGTCCAGTATCTTCGCGATCTTTACAACGTGCAACGCGTCGAGATTCTCAAGGGGCCAAACGCGATGATTTTTGGCCGCGGGGGCGGGGGCGGCGTTGTCAATCGCGTCGCTAGAGAGCCGCAGTCGTCGCCCTTGCGCGAGTTCACGTTCCAGGGGGGCTCGTTTCGAAATCGGCGCTTCACCGCCGACATAAATCAGCCCTTGAGCAAAACAATTGCCGCGCGGGTCAACGGAGTCTATGAAGGCGCGAACAGTTTTCGAGATTTCGTAAATCGAAAGCGTTACGGCATCAATCCCACGCTGACTTATTCGCCAAGTTCAGCAACTCAAATCACGTTCGGCTACGAACATTTCTATGACAGTCGCACTGCGGACCGCGGCATTCCATCGTTTGATGGCAGGCCGGCCGATTTGCCAATCGAGACTTACTTCGGCAACCCCAATGATGCCTATGCCCGAGTGCGTGTAAATCTTCTGTCCGGTACAGTTCAGCACCAGCTTGGCCGGCTGAACATTCGAAATCGCACACTCTTTGGTGATTACGACCGCGCTTATCAAAACTATGTGCCGGGCGCGGTGAATGCTACGAAGACGCTGGTGGCGCTAACGGCCTACAACAACGCGACGAAGCGCCGCAATCTGTTCAATCAGACGGACGTTACGCTTTACGCCACGACCGGCCGCTTCAAACACACAATCCTGACCGGCGCTGAGTTCGGGCGCCAGCTGACCGACAATTTCCGCAACACTGGTTTCTTCAACAACTCGACCACGACGATTCAGGTACCGTTCGATGATCCAGTCATCAGCACGCCGATTACCTTTCGTCAGAGCGCCACTGATGCGGATAATCATTTGAAGACGAATCTGGCCGCGGCGTACCTGCAAGACCAAATCGAGATTTCGAGGCACGTTCAGATCGTCGCCGGTCTCCGCTTTGACTACTTCGATTTGAACTTTCACAACAAGCGCAACGGCGAGAATTTACGCCGGGTCGACCGGTTGCTATCGCCGCGATTCGGAATCGTGTACAAGCCCATCAGCTCTTTATCGTTGTATGCGACACACAGCGTCTCGTATCTCCCAAGTTCGGGCGATCAATTCTCTTCCCTGACGACTGTCACGCAGCAGGTTAAGCCAGAGAGATTCAGCAACTACGAATTCGGCTCAAAGTGGGATCTGCGGCGAAATCTAACGCTCACTGCTGCGATCTACCGCCAGGACCGCACCAACACTCGCGCGACAGATCCGAATGATCCGACGCGAATTATTCAGACGGGCAGGCAGCGCACCGACGGCTTCGAAGTAGAACTCAGCGGCGCTGTAACGCGCGCGTGGACGATAACCGGCGGCTATGCTCACCAGAATGCGCGAGTCACGAGCGCGACTACGGCGGCCCCTGCCGGCGCAGTTGTGCCGCTTGCTCCGCGCGACATGCTTACGCTGTGGAACAAGTATCAAGTGACATCACGGTTTGGGTTAGGGCTGGGAATTGCTCACCGTACCGAGGTGTTTGCAGCGATCGACAACAAGGTAGTGCTGCCAGGTTTTACCAAAGTTGACGCGGCCGCTTACTTCCGTCTTGCTGAGAAGTGGAAGCTTCAAGTTCACTTAGACAACTTACTCAATCGAAGGTACTACCTGAACGCGGACGGCAATAACAACATCACGCCGGGGGCGCCGCGATCAGCCAAGGTGAGTTTGGTTGCGGTTTTCTGAGGTGTCAGCGGTATGCGCGCTTCCAGCGTGCTCAAACTGTTAACACAAGCACGCTGGAAGCGTGCGTACCGATCCGATTACTTCGCGCGAAAAACCAAAAAGTAATCGACGTTGTCAGGCTTGACGAAGTCGTGTTCGCTGACGAGGACGAACCCGGCTCGGCCGGCTTCCTCAATTACGGTGGCCTTACCTATTCCGTGATCGTCGGGCTCGTCGTTGCGATCAATGATGCCGAGCAGGGCCCCCGCTCGCATTGCCCCGCGCGTGCGCTCCAACAAGCGGATTGGCTGGGCCACTTCGTGATAAGTCTTCAATAACAGCACCGCATCCAGGCTGTTGGTTGGCAGCAGCGGATTGTCTTCCTTACCGAGGATCGTGCGAATGTTTGGCAGGTTCTCGCGTTTCGCGCGATCTTCGATGTGCTTCAGATATTCGGGATTAATGTCGACTGCGTAAACGGCGCCATTATTTCCCACGCGTCGGGCCGCGCGGACGGTGAACCAGCCAGAGCCCGCGCCTATGTCTGCGACAATTGAACCTTCCTTGATTCCCAACACATCCATAACTCGATCAGGCTGGAGTTTTTCGTCCCGCTTCGGATCTTCGAATTGTGACAGACTGCCGGTGTAAGGCTCACTCGTCGGCCGATCGATCTTGTCTGCTTGTTTCTGCGGACTCGCCGCCGGAGTAGACGTGGGTGCGGAAGACGCTGCGCCGTTAACCGAACGACGGCCGAATTGCGTCGCGCAACTCAGCGCCAACGCCACCAGCAAAATCAGGAAGCTGCGAAATAAAAGCGGGTTAAGCGCACGTTTCGTTCTGAACATTACGAGACAAACGGATACCAGGGCGTATTGCGAAAGATCCAGAAGAGGATCAATACGACAAGCCAACCCCAGAGGTAAAGCGGCGGAATGAAAACGCGGCGCTGTGGCTCTCCCGTGAGCGCGCTTTTTGTGTAGCCCAACAACCCGTAAATGATGAACGGCAGCGTCAGCACCATGAGCGGATTCAGCTTAAATGCGGCGATTAGATCGAGATGGAGCAAGTGATGGCACGCGCGCGTCGATCCGCAGCCGGGACATTGAAATCCGGTGACCAATCGAAACGGGCACTTCGGTAAGAACTGATTTGCCGGACTCGCAGGATTGAAGAAGAACAGAAAAACGGAAATTGCGGCGAGACTTAACCAAATGCCGCCCGCGATCATCATTTGGCGTCCGCGGTCGGCCGCGACGGGAACAAAATAAAAACCCTTCATGATCAAAAAACCGCAGCGACTAATCTAAAGCTCAAGTCGCTGCGGAACTAAATCCGCAAAAACTAAATTCGAAGTTAGAACCAGCCCTTACGCCCCTCAACATAAGTCCGGACGAATTCTTCGTCCGGTTTCGTGAGGTACATGATGCCCTCGATGATTCCGATTATCTGCATCACAATCGCCAGCATGCCACACGAGAGAATGGATACCAGCAACATAATGACGCCTTCGGTGTTGTAGCCGAGAATGAACTTGTGAACCCCGAATGGTCCAAGCAAAAGACCGCAAATGCCGGCAGCAATCTTCTTATTGGCGCCGCGCGCCTGCCAATCCTGAATTGGACCACTACCGTAAACCGGCGGCGGTTGAATTGGTTGATAACCACCAATCTGCGGCAGCGGCGCCTGACAGTGCGCACACGTCTGCGCGTAATCATCATTCGACGAGCCACACTGGGTGCAATACAGAGCCATCTAAGGTTACCGAAAAACATGAGGAATCCCTCGAGCTAACTCAAGGGATTCCTCGATTACAACAACGACGCTGATCAATCTAACGCCCCGGCAAACCCTGCCGCCGCACCGGGTAATGGCGCTGCAATCAGCTCCAGGGCGTGATAACAACGACGCGTTAAGCGTTCATCGCGCTAAGACCCACGCCCAGCACCAGCATGATGACGTAAATCAAAATGCCGAGCAGGCCCAGGCCGATGGCGATGAAGGCGAACATCTTTGCCTTTTTCGAAGCTTCCTGCGCGCCGGCAATGTCACCGGCCGCCACTTTGCCGTTAACCTGGGTGGCGAAAATAATCGCCGGAATAGCCAGCGGCCAGCAACAGAAAATCGAAATGATTGCCGGCACAAGATAGTTTGGAACAGTACCCGAACCGCCGGCTGGCGGTGGTGGCGGAGTCCAGTTTTGCGACATGTTTTACTCTCCCTGTGAATTAGATTCTGAGTGGAATTCGAAAATCGATGAAAGCTGACGAACTTTTTCCCGCGTTCGTGGCTGCCCAAGCTGTCAGCGCCGCGAGCGATTCAGCTTAAGAAAGCGCATTCGTTGATTAGTACTGCGAAATCGAGGAGCATAACTAACAAAAGATGTAGCAGATTGTCAATCTAAAACCGAAGTGAGAATAGATTTGGGGCAGTAGCCCAACCGTTAGGGAGGACTCCGTTTTCGCAACGCAGCTGAGCCATCCCTAACGGTCGGGCTGCTGCCCCGTCACCATCTGCACAAAACGCAATTGACTTGGGCAAACTCAATCAGGGATAGTCTCAGCCGACCCTTTGCAGGTAAACGGCACTTCTAAACGTGAATGAAACAGATTCTCCAGAATGTTAAGACTGGGGCGGTCACCGTGACCGAGGTTCCGACTCCGGTCGCGCGTCCCGGCTTTGTCCTCGTGCGTTCAGCCGCATCGTTGATTAGCGCGGGTACCGAGCGGTCAACCGTCGAAGCCGGGCAGAAAGGCCTGGTCGGGCGTGCGATTGAACAGCCGGCGCTGGTTAAGAAAGTGATCGACAAAGCGCGCAACGAAGGCGTAGTCGCTACTTTCGATGCCGTCCGTTCAAAGCTGGGCTCGTTGAGCGCGCTTGGCTACAGCGCCGCGGGCATAGTTGTCGATGGCGGCGACGACACACCGGGATTTCGCGTCGGTGATCGCGTAGCTTGCGCCGGTGTCGGTTATGCATCCCATGCGGAAGTGCTGTCCGTTCCAAAGAACCTTTGCGTGCGGCTACCGGATGAAGTGACGTTCGATGCGGGCGCGTTCGGAACGGTCGGCGCAATTGCGCTTCAGGGCGTGCGCTTAGCTGAACCGACACTCGGCGAGTCCGTAGTCGTGATCGGACTCGGATTGATTGGACAACTAACCGTTCAACTGCTGAACGCGAATGGCTGTCGCGTGTTCGGAGTTGATCTCGATCAAGAGAAGATACAGATGGCGAAGCGTCTGGGCGCCGAAGACGGCTGTGCTCCAAACGTTGGTGCGAAGCAGCGCGTACTCGAATGGTCGCGCGGACGCGGAGCGGATGCAGTTCTGATCACGGCCGGAACCTCATCGAATGAACCGGTAGAGCTTGCCGGCGAAATCTCACGCGCGAAAGGCCGCGTGATCGTTGTCGGCGCAGTCGGGCTAAACCTGCCCCGCAAGCCCTATTATGATCGCGAACTGACATTTCGGATTTCGATGTCCTATGGCCCCGGCCGTTATGATCGCGAATACGAAGAGCGCGGGCATGACTATCCGGTCGGTTACGTTCGTTGGACGGAAGGACGAAACATCGAGTCCTTTCTCGAGATGGTCGCGAGTGGCCGCGTCGATGTCGAGCCGCTTATCACTCATCGATTCAAGATCGACGAAGGAGAGCGTGCATACGAATTAATTACGAGCGACCAGCCGTACCTCGGCGTGCTCTTGCAATACGACCCGGACGATCCGGTTGAGTCTCGCGTCGCGTTGCCCACGAAGGCCACCACTCCGGCACAAGCAGTTCGCATCGGACTGATCGGTGCGGGCGACTATGCCAAGTCGATGCTGCTGCCGAATTTCAAAACTTTCGGCGCTGAGTTTCAGTCGATCGCCACCGCGTCTGGCGTTACGGCGCGCGCCGTCGGCGAGCAGTACGGATTTCGCTCCTGTGTTTCAAGCGCCGACGAAATCCTGAACGAAGCGGACGTGAATTTGGTTGTCATCGCCACGCGCCCCGCGTCGCACGGAGACCTGACGCGGCAAGCTCTGGAAGCCGGCAAACACGTGTTCGTGGAAAAGCCGCTCGCCGTAACCGAACATGAATTGAACAACGTGCTCGCCGCCGCAGCCTCAGGTGGCGAGTTGATGGTCGGTTTCAATCGCCGCTTTTCTCCACTCGCACGCGTAGCTCAGGATTTTTTCAAAGCTCGGCAGACGCCGCTTTCAATAAGTTACCGCGTGAATGCGGGCCGGTTTTCGCCAAATCATTGGGTCCAGGACAAATCGGAAGGCGGGCGCATCATCGGCGAAGTTTGCCACTTCGTTGACTTCGTCCATTTTCTGACCGGCTCGCTTACCACGCGTGTATTTGCTGAATCAATTGCCAGTCGCAACTCTGAAGCGACTGACGAGGATTCGGTTTTCATCACACTTCGACTGGCGGACGGCTCGAACGCTTCGATTGCTTACATGGCTGAAGGAGACAAAGCCCTGGCGAAGGAACGCATCGAGATTTTCGGCGCCGGCAGGTCTTTGGTGATCGATGATTTTCGCAGCGCTACGACTTACGAAAACGGCCGGGGACAGACAACGAAGCTGCGGGAGCAGGACAAAGGCCAGCGCGACGAAATCAGAGCAGTGATGTCGGTGGTTCTCGAAGGAAAGCCCGCGCCGATCTCAATTGAGGATCTCGCGACGACCACGCGCGCGACATTTCGCATCAAGGAATCGCTGCGGACCGGTTTGCCGGTTGAGGTTTGAGGTCAGTAGCGGGAGCGGTAGCTATCGGGTTGTAGTTCGGCAGACTCAATTTTGGATTCAGTTGCAACCCGGTCGCTACTGCTCCCGGTACTGACCTCATCACGAGTCAATAAACTCCCGATGCCATAACTCCAGGTTCAGCAACTGGAAGACCTGCAGGTTGTAATCCTCCCGGCCGGACAAATTCAGATCGATAATTCGCCGCACTTCTTTCGGACGAAACAAACCTCGGCGCCGGATCGCGTCTTCAGACAACAATTCTTCAACCATCGGCTGCAAAGGCCCGCGCAGCCATGAACGGATCGGCGCGCCAAAGCCGGCTTTCTTTCGCCACACAACTTCACGCGGCAGGAGCGTTTCCGCGGCTTTCTTCAAAATGTATTTTCGTTTGAGTCCGCGCAGCTTAAGACGCGTCGGCATGCGCGCGGCGAGTTGGAGCATCTCAACATTCAGAAAGGGTACGCGCACTTCGAGATTCGCGGCCATCGACGTCTTGTCCGTCGTCATCAGGTTCAGACACGGCAGAAACGTCTTCAAGTCCACGTAGAGAAGTTGATTCAGCGCGGCTGCGTTCTCAGCTTTGGCGAAGTATTGGCGGTGGGCCGCGTATGCATCGAGGCCGCGCGTCGCTTCCCGGACATCGTCCGTGTACAGACGCGATTTCGCTTTATCAGTGAAGTAAGTTTCGAACCCGAGATAGCGGTCCTGAAACTCCAACGCCGCGCTGCGCGCGAATTTCTTCGCGTTGCGCAGAGGTGCAGTCAGCCTGCCCGGCATGCCGCCTGGCAGAACCGCGGCAACGGTTCTCATCAACGGCCGTCGCACAATTTGCGGCACCGGATCGAAAGCGCCGGCAAGTTTCATGGCCATCTGGCGGGGATAGCCGGCAAAGACCTCGTCGCCGCCCATTCCGGACAGCATCACGCGCATCGACTCGCGCGCGGCACGGCTAATCAGGTAACTCGGAATTGCCATGTCGATTGCCGGCTCGTCCATGTGACGGACCAGCATCGGCAGCAACTCGGCGACTTCTGGCTTCAACATGATCTCGTGATAGTCGGTCACGAGTTGTTGATTTACGCGGCGCGCCCACTTTACGTCGTCAGGAATGATGTCGTAACGCAGGTCTTCAGCTTCGATGCCGATGGCATAGGTGCCTACCTGTCGGCCGTTGCTGTGTTGTTTCATCATCGCGACGATCGAAGACGAATCGACCCCGCCCGAGAGAAACGAGCCCAGCGGCACATCCGCAACCATCTCGAGCTTCACGACGCGATGAAGCGTTTCCAACACTCGCTCTTGCCACCACGCGTCGTCTTTTCCCTCTTCAATCTCATCGAACGAAATGTCCCACCATTCATGAACAGTTGCGTTTCCGTCCTGGACCTTCACGAAATGTCCGGGCGGCACTGTATTGATGTTTTTGAAGAGGGTCTTGGGGTCGGGCGCCCAAAGAAATGTCAGGAACTGATGTAATGATTCGTGATCGAGCTCAGGCTTAATCAGGCCGCTGGCGATAATCGATTTGATTTCTGAGGCGAAAGCGAGCGGTCCGCCGTGCTTCTCCTGCGAGTAGTAAAGGGGCTTGATGCCCACGCGGTCGCGCACGAGGAACAGAGCGCTCTCTTTGTTGTCCCACAGCGCGAAGGCGAACATGCCGTTCAAGCGATCGAGAGACTTTTCGCCCCATTCTTCCCAGGCGGCGAGAAGAACTTCGGTGTCGGTGTGGGTGCGAAATTGATGGCCCTTGGCTGTGAGTTCAGTGCGGAGTTCGCGATAGTTGTAGATCTCGCCGTTAAAGATCACGACGAAACGGCCGTCGTGCGAGAGCATCGGCTGATGGCCGGCGCTGCTGGTATCGATGATCGACAGGCGGCGATGGCCGAAGCAAACTCGCGGCTCGTGGCTTTCTTTTAGAGGCGAGCGTTGCCCGCCGCCGATTGGTTCGGAGACCCAAACACCTTCGTCGTCGCGCCCGCGATGCTCGATAGCTTTCAGCATCGCGCCAATGCGCGCTTCAGGATTTGAGTCAATTAGGCCGGCGATTCCGCACATGAGTTAACTGAAGATTCTCATTCACACCTTGCTTCAGCAAGGTGGCACAGAGCACTTTGATTCGAGAACCGTTCTAACTGTTTTGCTGAAAGCCGTTGAAACGGCTTTGCGAGTTGGACTTCAATCTGGTACACCTCGCTCAACCGAGGTGAATGAAAGCTTTGCGGAACAGCAGTCCATATTTGCGCGCGACCACCTGCGCTTTCATTTTTCTGCTGGCGTTTAGTCTGCGTTCACTCACCTGGCATGATACTCGTTTTGAAGTCGGAAAAGTACAGAGCTCAGTCGCCGGCGATTATCAACGTGTTGCCCAACTTCTGAGACAGGAAGGTCTAAGCGGCTTCTTCAGCTCGTCCTCATCATTGGCGGATTTGAATAACCTCGGTCACCCGCCGGGATACTCGATTCTGATCGCTCTGGTGCGCGGCATCTTCGGCAGTTCTCACGCTTCAATTCAATTCACGCAGATTCTTTTCGACAGCCTCGCGGCCGTGCTGCTCTTTTTGATCGTCCTCGAACTGTTTTCGTTGGCGCCCGCGACAATTGCCGGCCTTTTCGCGGCGCTCTCGCCACAGCTTGCATGGAATTCAGTGCTGCTGTTGCCGGATTCCCTCGCGACATTCCCCATTTTGCTGGGCGTGTTTTTGCTGGCGCGAAGCCGGGAAAAGCCGAGGCTGGCCACGTTCGTCATTATTGGCGCGCTGGTGGGTCTTTCGTGTTGGCTGCGGGCCAATGCGATGTTGCTGACTGTGTTTATCGCCGCGGCCGTGTTGCTCCTTCACGGCAAAAAGCAATGGCGGTATTCTCTCGCTCTCTTTGCGGGCACGTTGCTGATTGTTCTGCCGCTCACGATCCGCAATGCGATAGCCACGCAACACTTCATTCCGGTTTCGCTTGGCGCCGGGCAGACTCTGCTTGAAGGCATCGCGGATTACGATGCGAACGGTCGCTTCGGAATTCCGAACACCGACATGGGGATCATGCGTCAGGAAGCCGAAGTACATCAGCGGCCCGAATACTACGGAACGTTATTCAATCCTGACGGAGTTCCACGCGAGCGTGCGCGGATGAAGCGCGGCACCGGCGTGATTGCGTCCAATCCGGTCTGGTTTGCGAGCGTGATGGTGCGCCGGGCCGCGTCAATGACGAGGCTTGAAAGGACGCGCTTGATTTCAGACACCCCGACCGTCACAAATCCAATTGAAACTGCTAGTTTGTCGCCGGTTGTCGCCTCGATGACGAGTCAACTTCTCGAATCGTGTCGTATCCAATTGTCAGAACAGAAGGCCGTGTTTGAGCCCGCCAACCCAGAGGCGCTTACCCTGACAGGCGACCATCAAAGATATGGCCGGCAGTTCTTATGTGGACCCTTAACCGTCAAGCCGAAGACTGATTATTTGATCGAGTTGTCGACGCGAATCGATCAAGGCCGCATGAGAGTTTCTGTCGAAGACGGGAACGGCCGCACTTACACTTCCGATATTCTCGAGCCGCTCGAGGTAAAGCGGCCAAATGGGCAGCCAGTCCAAAGAATTCGGCTACCGTTCGCTTCGATGGCCGAGTCAGTGCAGGTTGATTTCAGCAATGAAGCTTCGAATGCGCCGCCGATTGTCCATGTCGATGCGATGAACCTTTATGAACTCGGCCCCGCCAGCTTTCTGTGGACACATCTTCCACGCATGCTGCTGCACTCACTTCAGAAGGCCTTCACCACCGCAGTATTTTTGCCGTTGGCACTCGTTGGACTCGGACTAATGATCTTTCGCAAACAAACCACCGCGCTGATCATTTTTTCGGTTGTACCGGTGTACTACTTCACCGTCCAATCGGCATTTCACACCGAATACCGGTACGTGCTGGCGGTAAATTATTTTCTGTTTGCGTTTGCGGCGGTGACGATTGGTTGGGTTACGGAAAAGCTTCGTCGAAGAATATGGGGCACTAAGACTCAAGGGTCTGAACAGTCAATGGGACGCGTAGCGTCATAGTAACTTTAGCCCAGCCTTCTAAGGCTGGGTTCGAGGTCTATGAGCCTCCGCGTCACATAGTGACGCATTGGGAGAGTCCTCAGATTTCAACCGTCGCTACGCGACGAATTTCCTCTCGCTCACCCGGTCCCGGCCTTGAAAGGCCGGACTAAATTCATGCGACGCTACGCGTCGGAATTCAAACTACCCCTGACTTATGCACTTCTATCACCCATCACTTTCAACTTTTCCTCGATCAAATCACTGACCCATTCAGCCCGCGCATCCCAGGTCCCGGCGCGCACGGCCGATTGACGCCTTAGCGCTAACTCGGTTCCCTCCTCGCGCAGGGCTTCATCGACTAACTCGAGAAACTGATCGCGGCTACGCCCAATGCGCAAGACGTCTCGCATCGATTCATACTCGGGCAAAGGAGAGATCACCACGGGTTTTCCAGTCGCGAGATATTCGCGCACCTTGATCGCGGAGCCGTAACTCGTGAACGGCACCTCCGTGTTCCAAGGCAGCACGCAGACGTCGAAGCCGGCAGCGTAATGCGGCAGTTCGTCGTAGGAAACCGGCGGCAGACAATGAACGTTCGGCAAGTTTTCAATCTCCAGGCCACGAGATTTGTTGCCGATGAAGATCCAGTTCCAATCGGGACGCTCGTGTGACGCCCGCTTGATTAAGTCCTGATCGATCAGCCAGGGCTCAATCGCGCCGAAGTATCCGATGCGCGGCTGCGGAATCCTCTCGACGGCTTCAGCGATCTTCATTTCTCCATTGCTTAGTCTCGACCAGTGATCGAAGTCCACGGCCTGTTCTAAAAGATGAGACTTCTCAAGTCCGGCGGTCGCTTCCTCCAGCAGCTTTCGGCTTGAATAGAACACCAGATCGGCAGCCTCGATTGCGCGCTCATGCAGCTTCCGAATGAACGCCGGATCGGTGGCATGATCCATTGTGTTCGCGTCGTACTTGTCGGAAACGTGATAGATCAGCAACGATTCATTCATCCGGCCCACCACTTCGACCGCCGTCGGAATCGCAATCCACAGAATTGGATTTGTCAGGCCGCGTCGCTTCGCCAGCGACATGATCTGCGCCGTCAGCAGCCGACGATTCGTCGCGGTGACCGCAGCGCTCCCGAAGAAAGGCACGACCGCGGGCGAAACAACGGTGATTCCCTCTTCAGTAGTGCGCGCTAGCTTCGCATAACTCTTTAGCTTGCGCTTGATGCGCGGTAACAACTCGCCGCTTTTCATCGGCGCCAGGCCCATCGAAATCGAATTGACGAAGATCACCTTGTTGCCGGCGCGCGCGAACCGGCGCATCAGGTGGTTCTTCGAGTGTGGATGGTGATACCACCAATCCTCACCACCAAAACAGATGATTGATTGTCCGGAAATCATTTCGGGCTCGGCGGTCGCAATACTACAATACGGTTTGGGTTTCAGCTTAGGAAGGCTTTGCCGTGTTTGTCGACGACGACGTTATTGAACAACGGAAATGTGTTGATTGCCGACGCTCGGGTAGTGGCGCATTGCTCACGAGCCCGTGGACTTATCGCGTTTGATTAATCTGGTTTTGGAGGAATGTAATGGGCGAAAGGCGGGCATTGGAAAAACATGCTGATTCGTTGCTCACAATATCGAATCATCTTGCGGTGGCTGGAGCACTGTCGCCGTTCACATATCTAATCAGCATAAACACACTCGGACAAATCGAGCAGATCGTTCTGCGGGCTGCTCCATTCGTCATAGTTATTGCGGCTTATCTGCTGCATCGGACTGCTCTTGATCTTTTTCGGAGAATTCCGGATCCGCCTGGATGATTCCCTTCAAATTCTCCGTGATTACTACTCGCGTCTACTTCGGTAGTTTTCCAAAACCTCGCCAGCTATTCTGGTTGTGCCAACCGATAACAACGTCTTCGGCGCCAATATCGCGCCACCACTCTTCAAACTCCTCGCGCGAAATGTAGAACGCGGTGGGCGCCACCAGGTGGTCGAAGACGATCAAATGCTGATCACGCCAATTGAATTGTGAAATGTAATTCAGGTAGTCGTTGTAGAACAGATGGCGCGCGAGCTTTGCGCCGCGACGGCCACGGTTCAGCGGCCGGTAAATTATTTTGGTTGCCGAATACATTATCGCCGCCGGAATCTTGGCCAGGTGATACAAGAGCCGCCGGCCCATTCGCGAGGTGATGCGCCGCACCGGATTCACAAATCGGACGATCCATTCGTTGTTTTCGGCGCCATAAACCCACGCTGAGGCACGGCCGCCCGGCTTTACCTTCGACACCAGCGACTTAAATCCTTCGCGCGGATTGGGCAGGTGATGCAGCACACCGACTGAGAATGCGTAGTCGAACACGCGCTGTAGCGGCAGGTGGTAAATGTCGGCCTGAACCACATGCGCGTTTTCAACGCCCCGCGTCGCGGCGAAAGCGACTTCGACGGCAGCGCTCAAATCGACTGCGACAATGTCTTTAGCGCCCCAACGGGCCACGCGTTGCGTGTGACGACCTTTCCCGCATCCGCCTTCGAGCACAATTTTCCCAGCCACGAATTCCGGACGCACCGGTGCGATCCAATCGAGGAATTGCTGTTCGTATCTCTCGTCATCGTGCGAAAACTGTTGCCACGACCAGCCGAAACTGTCGGCCGTGGCCCGCTTCTCTTCCTCGACCTCAGGCAGTTCGGCAAAGCGCGGGACTCCCCGAACAATCGGAAAACTTTTCGCGCACGAGGCGCACTGAAGTTCGCCGGACAAAATCTCAATGCCTTCTTCCGCTGAGATTGTCGCGAGATTGATGTGGCCGCCACACGCAGGACAGGCGAGGTAATTCAGGAGACTTCTCTTCATTGGCGCGCGAGCAGAGTAGCATTCATGCCTAAAGGAAATTAACCACAGAGGACACAGAGAAAGTCAAAAACCAGGAAAACTCGGCTTTGCCTAAAAAATCTGAGGTGAGGTGAATGCTCTCAGTTGATGCTGACAATATTCTAAAAGCCGCGAAACGGCGACCAATAACCAGAGACCGCGAAGGTAGGATTACAATCGCATCTTACTTCTCCTGATTTGTGTGTTTGTCTTCCTCTGTGTCCTCTGTGGTTCAATTTACTGAAACCACAGGACTACTTCGCGCGGGCGACGCACAGGCCGGAAACTCCGATGGGAAAGTTCATGAAACGCAGAAACGTGGCCTCTGCTCCCAGGATGCGCCCGAATAGCGGATTCAAAGCTGAGATGTTGATGTGTGCTTCGCTCTCGGGTTTGATTCCCGTGAGGCGCATGAACAAACGACCCAGAAATGTCGGCGGCAGAAAAGTGATGTTCGCGTATGTCGTGCGTTCGACTTCGAATCCTGCTTCGCTAACTGCGCGTCGCAACGCGGGCAGGCGATAACGCCGCCGATGATGGCTAATGTCATCCTGCACTCCCCACAGCCACATGAAAGTGGGCACGAAAATCAGAAGACGCCCGCCCGGGCGCAGCACCCGGCGCATTTCGCGCAATCCGGCCACATCGTCGTCAAGATGCTCAACTACGTCCAACGCCGTAACCAAATCGAATTTCGCATCTTCATAAGGGAGATCTTCTGCCGCTCCCGCCTTTACTTCCAAACCCCGTTCGCGGCAGAAGGCGAGTGCGTCGGTTGAAATATCGACGCCTTCAGCATTACCAAACTGCGAAAGCAACTTGAGGTTGCCGCCGGTGCCGCAACCCACGTCGAGGATGCGCGGCGTGCGGTCGGTGACTTGAGCGCAAATGTCGCGAACAAAGCTCGCGATGATGCGCCGCCTGCCGATATGCCACCAATGCGACTCCTCCAGAGCGTAGAGGATCGCGTAGGTGTGCTGCATCATTTCGCGCGGCAGCGATCCGTTGACAGTTTCGGCGTTCGTGGACATCGAGTTGAATGTTAGCTCAGAAGTGGTTTCCGCGGCGAAGACCGGCGTGGCCTGGCATCTTCATTCGGCGCGGATAAGCCACCTGCGCCGCGCAAAACGAGCAAACGCGTGGAGCGCCACGCCTGCAAACACCAAAAGCAACGCCTGCATGGGCAATCCGTAACGAATCTCCGAATGACCAATTCCCAGCGTGACCAGGTAGTAAAGAACCGTCACCAGGAGCAGCGCCGTCATGCGCCAATCTCTGCGCCACGCAATCACCATCCCCCCGAGCATTAGCGGCAAAATCATCGTCCGGACGACGCTCTGAATCATACCGAGCACCTTAACAAGAAACGCGATCAGGCCGCCTTGTCTCGCCGGCGAAAGGGTCTTCTCAGCAGTCACGTTAATGCCCGCAGTGCCGACGTTTGGCGCCGGCTTACCAAAGAATTTCAAATGCGCGCCAATGCGTCGCAGCGCCACACCGGCAAACCAGAGCGGATGTGAAGCGATGACGCCCAGAGCTTTTCGTCCGCGCTCACGGTCGCGCCGAATGCCATCGGGAAAATACAGACCAATCTCTGCACCTGCCGGAAGATTCATGTTGCTCCGGTCTTGCTCAACCATTTCGGCGTCGCAACAGGGCGCGCCGAATTCGGGCCCGCGGCTGGTCTCGCCAATACCGGCCCACAAGTTCCAACCGAAGCCAAGGCCCGTCGGCGCAATCTGCGGATAGAAAACCACGACGTTACGAATGACGATGGGTGAGATAAACAGCAAAGTTGAGAGAGCGACCGTCACGCCAACCATTATCCGTTTCCGCCAACCATCACGAACCACCCAAACTAGAATGACCGCCCAAGGTATAAACAGAAACAGCGGATTCAGTCGCAGCCAGCACGCGAGGCCGAGCAAAGCTCCGGATGCTATCGCCCAGCGAAGCGATTTCGCCCTGGCGCCAAGGATCAAGCACCAGGCGCCGCCCAGCACCAGCCAACTAGTGGGCGAGTCCGCGTTCGGCGTCGCGCCGGAAAAGGCGAGTAAGGGCGACAGCGCCGCCAGCCCGCCGGCAGTCAGACCAGCCAGCCACCCAAACGCGCTGACGCCAATTCCCACCACCAGCAACGCCGCGAGCGAGTCGAGCGCCATTTGCACGTACTGAACGGCGACGGGCGATCGGTTGCCAGTCAGTTTGTAGATCAATGCGAGCCACAGCGGATATCCCGGCGGGTAAACGATCCGATCGGTTCGCGATGCATCGGCAATCCAGAAGGCAGGCTGCCTGCGATCGAGAACATCCTGCGCCTGCCGATCAAAGACGGCGTAGGACCCGAACTGAAACCACGACGCATCGTTCAGGTGAGCGCGCATGAAATTCGCCGTGAGCGCGCGCACAGTGAACGAGAGCACGAGAATCAGGAGCAGCGCGAAAAGACGTCTTTTGGAGTGCGCCGGCAGAGTGAAGTGCTGACGGCGCTTTGGATCGTCGTTTGGCAAGTCCTCGCTATGTGTTTGGGAAATCAACAAAACAAAAGCGCCGTCCAGCCGGCGCACTCCAAATCACTTCCGCGCTGAGATGATCACATTCCAGCCAATGCCGCTGCCCAGCGTGCGTAGGATGCTTTCCGGTAAGACCCGTCCAGGAAAGTAGAAGTCGCCGCGCGTTAACTGCTGAACTTCGGTGCGCACCTCGCCGAACATTGAAAACAGCTCGCGGGCCTGGGACCGGCTGTAGACCTTCACCAGAGGCCGGTCTTCGCCCTTGTTGACCTCAACGTAACGGCTCATGATCTCTTCGGCGGTTTGACCACGCAGCAATTGGCCCCGCAGGAGGCCGCGATGCAGCATGATTTCAAACCAGTAGTACCACGAATTCCGATGGTACAGCATGACTCTCGCCAGGCCGCCCAGGCGCAGCACCCGATAGATTTCGCGTACGGCTTCAGCAGTGTCAGGCGTGTGATGCAACACGCCGTTGGAATACACGACGTCGAAGCTTTCATCGGCGAATGGAAGATGCTCGGCGTCCGTGAGCGCGAAGTCACCGACTTGCCCGTAAAGCTTTAGGTGATGCCGTGAGGTTTCGATCGAACGCGGCGTGAGATCGACGCCAGTCACCCGCGCGCCGCCACGCGCAAACTGCAGGAGATCCGTTCCCATCCCGCAGCCGACTTCCAACAGGCGCTGGCCTGCGAAAGCGCTGAAACCCATGACGCCAGGCATCCACGGCGCGTATTCCTTGTAACGGTGGCGCTCGACCTCATCAAAAAATTCGCGCGTGCCGAACTCATGTTCGCGGCCGTAGACCGCGCCGGCCGGGTCGTGTGTCCATTGATCGCGAGCGCGTTCTTTGTCAGAGCGAGGCGTACTCATTAAGGACCCTTTGCGCGTTGTGCTTCCAGGTGTGGTGTTCGACGGCGGTGCGACGTGCCGCCGCGCCCAACCTTTCACGCATTTCCGGCGACGTCGTCAGGCGCACAATCGCGCCGGTCAGTTGCTCGATGTTTCCCGGCTCAACCAGCAGCGCTGTCTTTTCGTGTTGCAGAACGTCGCCGATTTGACCCAGGCGGCTGGCGACAATTCCCTTGCCCATCGCCATGTATTCGAACAGCTTCGTCGGCGACCCAAAAAATTCGGCGCCCGCGTCGAGCGGCACGTGCGGCGACACCAGGATGTCGCACGCGTCGAGCAGCGACGGCACGCGATCGTGCGCGACCGCGCCCGGCATCAGAACTCGATCTGCAACTCCAGCTTCGCGCAGAATCTCTTCGACTCGGGCGCGTAAGGCACCGCTTCCGATCAAAAGAAACCGCAGCGCAGAGTCTGCCGGAATTTGAGTGATCGCTTGCGCGAGAACTTCAACGCCGTGCCACGGTCCGAACGTGCCGACAAAGCCGACTACGATCTCATCCGGCGTCAGACCTAATTCGCGCCGTGCTTCATCTCCCCCGACGCCCGGTTTGAATTTATCGACGTCAACACCGTTCGGGTTGACGATGATCTTTTCACGCTCGATGCCGGCTTTCAAAAGGTTCTGTCGCTCTACTTCGGAAACCACGAAGATTCGGGCCGCGGCCTTTAGGTTCAGACGTTCATATCGCGCCAGCAGATCCAGCTTGTCTACGCGGTCCCAATGGCGGCCTACCCAAACCTCGGATCCATTGTATTCAAGAAACAACGGCCGCTTCGCACGCACCGCGGCCGCGACGCCGGCCCAGCTGAATCGCGCATAGCGTTGATAAATGAAGTCGGGCTCTTCGTTTTGAATTTCCGACAGGACGCGCTCGGTGAAATGCAGATTGTTATAAATGTCGAACGCCGCACGGGTTGATCCAACCGGTTTCGGCCAGATGATTTTCATTGGAACTCTTCGTTGATCCAGCCCGGCAATCTCGTCATTGCTAATCAACGAAACTCGTACACCCAGTTGCAATGCCGCGTTGACGAATCCATTGATATGACTGGCGGCGCCGCCCGCTTGCGTGCCCGGACCGGGCGAAGATCGCACGTACGCGATCTTCGGACGCTTGCCGTCTGGTCCCGACACTTGTGGCCTGTGCTCGCCGCGTTCCACCGCTACTTCGAGCTTCCGCAGTTCGCTGTCTGCCCGTCGCAGCGCGGCGTAACTCGTCGCAAAATCGCGCGCCAGGCGGATAGGCGCTCGCAGCAGGGCGTCGGCTTTTGATTCTTTGCGCCAACCATTGTGCATGTCGAGAAGGATTGATTGACGCGCTCCAGCCAACGCGCCCAGCAACAAGAAAGCGTCTTGTCCGCGTTGCCAAACCAGTCGTTCGGTCGCGACGGCGAAGACTTCAGGTTGTCGCCGGCGGAGGGCGCTGGTTCGTGCTGCCGCCGAGCCTTTTTCAAATTCCGCTCGCGCCAGACTCTCAACGGCGGCGCCCGGAAACTGCGCAGCAAGGCGTTCGAGGGCGAGATCCGGATTGCCGCTCAAGGTTAGTAAAACGATCTTCATTGAGGTGCTTCCGGCCCGATGCGGCGTAACGCGAAGTACCAGCCGCTGGCGAGCGCCATCGGTAACTCATCTGCCACCCGAGCATTCCACTCGACGAAGCGCTGCGAACGCGCCACAGAATGGCCTGCAAACGGTCCTGCGAAGAGTGTCGCCGCCTGCGTGCGCCAAACCTTTAGTCCACACGAAGAGAATATCTTGAAGAGCCGGCGCTGGGTGAAAAACTGTACGTGGCCGCTACTGTCGTTGTCCGTCGCAGCGAGAAGCGGTTGCTGACTTCGGGCCATCGCATCGACGACTTTTTGAGCCCGCAGCAAACGAAAAAGCCACGAGTCCCATTCGAATTCACCAAAGCCATTTGGCGTAGTGACAATCACAACACCATCTTCGGTCAAATGCTGTACTGCCGCGCGCAGGAATTCACTCGGATTGTTAACGTGTTCCAGCACTTCAGAAACGATGACGACATCAAAAACCCCCTCGCTTAGTTCGTTGACCGACGTCGTTTCGAATCGAGCCGAACTAAGGCCTCGAGCCAATTCGCGGGCGTGGGCAATCGACTTCGCGTCCGTATCAACGCCGGTGACAGTCACCCCGTGACGCGCCAGCGGCAGTGCAAGCTGCGATCCATTTCCGCAGCCCACGTCCAGGACGCGGAGCGCGCCGGGAAATTGTCCAGGAAAGGCTTCGCGCATTACGCGCAACACGAATTGAAGGCGCTTGCGATAACCCCAAAGATTCTCGTTTTCTGCGGCCGCACTCACTGCGTGGTGCTCCTGTGAAGACGTGCCCCGGCCATCTGTCGAAGGGCGCGAAGATCGTCACTCCGCCAAAGAAGAATCTCGCCCAGTCCTCTCTTTGTCTTACGGCAGAAATAAACGGCGACGAGAATGAAGATAAGTGCGTAGGTCAGCGAGGAAGTCACGGCGGCGCCACGCCCTCCAAACGCAGGCACCACCACCAGGTTGAGTCCGATGTTGAAGACGAGCGTGATAAGCCAGAAGAGCGGAATCGCGCGCGGTAATCCTGTACCGGTGAAGTGTTGCACCAGCACCGATTCCAATCCCATGAAAAAGATTCCCGGTAAAAGCATTAACAATTGCACCGTTGCATCAGCGAAGGGCGCGCCATAAATCATCGGCAGCACGAACGATATGGCCACGGCCCCGCTGCAAAGAGCCAACATAATCATCGTCGTATGCCGCGTCAGCCGGACGGCGAATTCGCCGGTCTGGTCCGGCGATGATGCGACGCGCGGAAACAAAAGCGTCGCGATGACGCCAGGTAACATCAGCAACAGGAAAGAGAATTGCGATGCGACGGCGTAAACACCGGCCGCGGCGGGGCCGCGAAAGCGATTCACAATCAGCACGTCCGCGCGAAAGATTATGGCAGCCGCCATAATCGACACGTAGAACTTCACGCCGTAGCGAAGCATTGCTTTGAAAAGTTGAAGATCAACTCGCGCTTTGCGTGACTGCTTGAGCTTCGAAACTTCACGGGCAATGTATAAAGCGAGCAGCAGACTCAAAATAATCGCGGCAACAGTATTGGACGTGATAAGGGTGAAAAGCCGTTCGCGCAGGATGATTAGCACAACGACGGCGTTCGCGAACACCCAGGCCGGCAACAGCGCGTCGAACAGATTCAACTGACGGATTCGATCGATGGCGAGCAGTATGTTCAAGCCGAGAAGAGTCAGCAGCTGAAACGGTATCGAGACCGCCGCGACCGTAACCAGTGGCAACGAAACCTTGCCGAAGAGTGACGGCCTAATCCAAGTCAAGCCGAGCACGCCAGCCGCGAGAATACTTCCGACAACCAATCCAAAGACGAGCGCATTGGCGAAAACCGGCCCGAGCGTCGTTCGATCGCGCGCGAGGAAAAACGTGTTCGCGGAAGGCAGGCCGGCGCTGCCAACTTGCACGGCCAGCGCGACCATCACACTCAATACCGCATAGGTTCCGAAGCCCTCATCACCGAGCCGGCGCGCAACAATCACCCCCGATCCGAACACACCAACCATCATCAAGAGGCGAGTTCCGAACGTCAGCACTACTCCCGAGACAAAGCTGCCGAGGACCGGCGTCTCGTCCAGCGAAACGGTTGCGGCGGTTTCGGTTGGTGCGGACATATGAAGTCAGAACCACCTGCGGTAGCGGGTGGTTGATCTTGCCAGCTTAAGTCTCCGGAAACCACGTTCAACGGCCCGCTACCGCAGGCCGTTCTGACTTCATATTCCAAACTGCGCTACTTAATCCACCGGTCGTACCAAACGCTCACGTTGAGCAGCGCCCAAAGGTGCGCGCTCCAGTCCTGGCGTTCGCGCTGATGCTCGTCCGCCAGTTGCTGGACGAATTGGTAATCAAAGAAATTTCGGCTGCGCATGCGCGAGTTCATTATGAGTTGCAGCAGCTCGTCGGCATTCGGTCCGCGAAACCATTCCCGGGCCGGCGCACCGAAGCCGCGCTTGGGTTTGTAAAGCAAATCCTTCGGCAGAATCGATTCAAGTGCGCGCTTGAGAATGTGCTTGCCTGTCTTGCCTTTCACTTTAAGGTCACGTGGCAGGCCCATCGCGTACTCAATCAAATGATGATCGAGAAAAGGAACGCGCGCTTCCACCGATGTCGCCATCGTGATCTTATCGACCCTCATCAGCAACAGTTCCGGCAGACGCAGTTTTAACTCGAGGTAGGTCATTCGCGCGGCGAAATCTGATTCCGGCCGCGCGCGCGCAATATGATCCAGGTATTGCCGCACCACGTCGTGAGTCGATAGCCCGTTGTAACGCGCGCGCAAATCAGCCGAGAGCACTTTAGGCTTTGTCGTTTCGTCGAACACTCCTACGCCGCCCCAAAACAGGGCTTGATCTTTGCCGAGACGCCGGATCAACTCGCCGGCTTTCTGTTTTTTGAACGTCTTCTGCGCGAGCGGAACAGCAACCGCCGCGGCGGCACGACGCGCCGCCAAAGGCGCTCGCCCGGCATAACGCCAAAACCTCTCTTCAATTCGCAAATACGTTCCGAACCAATCATAGCCCCCGAAAATTTCGTCTGAGCCTTCGCCTACCTGCACCACGATCGTCCCCGATTCGCGCGCCAGTTTCGACACGTAATAGAGCGGCACGCACACCGGATCGGCGATGGGCTCGTCCTGGTGAAAGACGAGTTCCGGAAGAAACTTTTCCATCTCTTCACGGCCAATGATCACTTCGTGATGAGAGGTCGCGTAACGCTTCGAGAGAGCACGCGCGGCTTCCAACTCGTTCAATTCTTCCGTGTCGTGAAAGCCGACCGTGAAAGTGCGCACCGGTTGCGTCATCAATTCAGACATCAAAGCGACGTTCGCTGAGGAATCGACACCGCCGGAAAGAAAAACGCCGAACGGCACATCGGCCATCATGCGTTTTTTAATCGATTCGCGCAGCAACTCGAGAATTCTCTGTTGCTGCTCTTCTTCCGAGATGCCGGCGACGGCCGGCTCAGGCGGCAGCGCGTCCCAGTACTGCGTCATGCGCGCTTCACCATTGCGCTCTACGACCAATATGTGCCCGGCGGGAATTTTCTGAATGCCTCGAAAAAGAGTTTGCGGCGCGGGCGTCGTCAGGAGCGTGAGATAGTGATAGAGCGCCTCTTCGTTGACCTCAGCCGTGACTGCCGGATGTTGCAGAATGGCTTTGATTTCCGAAGCGAAGATGACGCGGCCACCGGTCTGGTAGAAGTAAAGCGGCTTCACGCCGGCACGATCGCGCGCCAGCACGAGCCTTTCGCGGTCCGCATCCCAGATCGCAATCCCGAAATCGCCCTCAATGTCCTGAACAAAATCGAGCCCGCGCTCTTCGTAAAGATGCAGAATAGTCTCGGAATCGGTGCGCGACGCGTAGTTGTGACCGCGTTGTTCCAGTCCCTCGCGCAGTTGCGCGTGGTTGTAAATCTCGCCATTGAAAACCAGCCAGACTCGATCCGTGCAAGCCCGCATCGGTTGATGTCCGGCTTCCGACAAATCGATGATCGACAATCGGCGAAAACCAAAACCGCCATGAGCATCGTCGAAAACCAGCTCACCGGCGTCGTCCGGTCCGCGGTGCGTCATCACGTCGCGCATCGACACGAGTAGCTCGCGCCCGACATTGCCGCGCGCCGCGCCGTACTCCCAGACTCCGCAGATGCCACACATAAAATCAGAGGTCAGTAAGACGTGCCTCCGCTACTTCCTGAAATAACTTCGACATTACGTAATAGCGTTTGCCGGATCCATCGTTCCGTTGAAACGACTTTTCGTCTTGCTGAAGCTTTTCGATCGCGCGCCGATAAAGGCGCGCGTCGCAATCGAACAGGTATTGCTTTGCTTCAGCGATCGTGTGACAGTGCGAAACGTCCACTGTTTCGGACAGCACTATCCGCTCGCCGGTATCGATTCCCGCGTCAACGAAGAAAACCGAGATGCCGGCCGGATCGCCTTGCACGAGTGACCATTCCATCACGCTCCGTCCACGGTACTTCGGCAGCAGACCAATGTGAGCATTCAAAATTCCCAGACGAAAACATTCGATCGTGTCGCTCGGATAAATGCTTCCCGATTTATGCAATCCGACGTCGAGCTTCAACTCCTGCAATCGCGAAATAGTGTCCGTGTCCTGCAAAGGTTTGCGAAAGCGAACGACGGCACGTTTACCGATTAGCTTGAGTGATTTCCCCCGCCCTGATTTCGCCACGAAGCGCGCGACATGTTCGGACAATCCGCCGTCAGTGGCCAGCGGCGCCAGCAGCACCAACACTTCCACGCCCGGCAGGCCTCTGGCTTCGTCGTAAATCTTCAACGCGGCGGGAAGCGAATTTGCCAATATGCCGATCCGCATGAATAGGTTAGACGCGGGATTTCAGTGCGCGCGCGTAAAGCGCAAACCAGGAAATCAAAAGCCACGCGTGCTGCGATTCGGGAAACACCGTCACGGGTAGCAACTCGTAATAGTAGTTCAGCGCATCGAGGAACCTCAAATCACTCGCAGTTGAAGCATGGACGCTGATCAAATTCAGTTTCAGCAACACATCATCCGCATTGACGGCACCTGCTGAATTGTTTTCGATGCGCGCGCGACAACTGGTCATCAGACGCATCAAGAGATACTCGCGCACTTCATCGTCGGCAGCGAATGAAAAATTTAAAGGCCAGGCATATCTCTCTGTTAACAGACTGAACACTGATTCGCGCGCTGCGCTCTTTACCTTGAGCTGATTCAAGAAGCCATCTGGCGATGGATGCGCCGCGCGCGGCATGGTTTTGGGTCCGTGCAAAGCGAGCACTCGCAATGAAGTAAGACAATCGGTATCAGCCGCAACCCACTCTGTGGGCGGTGAAAACGGCGTCAGGCTTGAGGCTCGATTCGGATGATCGCGCAGAAGCTCTTTGACTGAAGTCAGTAAGAAGCCCGCGTCCCCGAACGCTTCCGGATCAAACCGGTTGACGCGCTCGCGTAATTCATTGAGGCGTCGAGCCACCGCTGTCGAGATTAGTTCTTTGTTCATTGCGGCTGGCGGGTCTTAATTGTGAAACGGCCGGATTGTAAATCACGGGCCAGCTCGGTAAGCGTTACGCAACGAATATCTGAAGCCGTCGCCACGTCGCTCACAAATTGATCGATGTGCGAAAAGTCATGCAGGTCCTTGGTGTGGTTTTCGAGAATGACCGGAACATCTTTCAGCCCGCTGGCCTGCGCGCGCCGCCGTATCGAGTCCATCATCTCCTTCATCAGCGAGTAATCCAGTTGCGCGAGGTCCGAGATCAGGTGGCGGCCTTTCACGTACGGCACGATTCCCTTGTCGTAAACGCGTCGCAAGGTCGAATCATGGCTTGTCTGCGCCCACTCGTGACCGTACGTTTTGACTGAGCGTGCGGAGGCTTTCGAATCGTCGTGCGAAGAAGCTCGGTTCTTGAATTTTCCGGATAGCTTTCCGACGTGGTGCTGCAACGTGCTGCGACGCGAACCGTAAAAATGGTTGGTCGGCAGACAGACAATCGGCTCCGGTTTCTCCGAGACGCGACGCGCGTCCGTCATCACCGGATAGTACGGCCGGAAATCTTCTTCGCATTTGGAGTAGTCTAGCTCGATGCGGCGAGTTTGGTATCGCACGCCACCCACAATGCTCATGTCGAACACAATGCCAAAATCCGCCAACAAGCTGAGCATGAAGGGCGAAGGCGCGATGCACCACGATCCCGATCGGAAAGACACCGTAGCGTAATTAGGATCAATCGGCCGCAGCAGGTTCTCGAGATAACCCTTCCCCTGGGCTATCAACGCGCGCGCTTGTTCCGCCGGGTACTTCAGAATCGACCAGTCACCGTTCAGTTTCCATTTGCCATCCTGGTATTCCGCGCTGCTCCACTGTGGGTGAATGTGCAGTTGAACGTCGTGGCCCTGACGAAGTGTCTCGCGGATCGAGTCGTCCCATTCGTCGGCCAAAGCCTTCAACTCCGGATGTTCGTTCTGGAACTGGCGAAACGTAATTTGTTGAAGCACTTCGGCATTGAACGAGCCGCGAATATTGTGGGCGTTGTAGATCTCCACGAGCCGGCGCATCGGCGCGAACTGCAACTCGTGCGGGTCGCCGGAACCGTCGCCGCTCAGTTCCCAATCGTCCACAAACGCGAGATGTATCGTCGGTTGCATACAACTAGTTCAACAGGCTTTCTAACTCCGCGAGGCGTCCTCGCGGGTCTTGGTGTGCGGATAATGGCAACAAAAGCCAACGCAGCTTCCACGGCAAGTCCGTTTCCACGAACCAGTTCGCCGCCAGGGACCCTTCCTTTTCACCGTAATCGCGCGACGCAAATTGCTCTTCAAACTGCGGCGCTTCGTCCTGGTCAAGCGGTTGAATCAAGAGCCGCGCGCCATTTTGCGGATCGCGAGCGACCGCTGCCTTTTCATTGTAAGCGCTTACCTCCAGCCCTGCATTGAAGTGAAATCGCGCGGCCAGGTGATGCTTGCCGGCGCCGCTGAACTCGTCCTCAATCAGCCAAAAGCGGTCGCGTTTATCGAACCGGACCGCGCGGCGATGCGTCACCGGCTGAGGGAGACGACGATAACCCTCGTGTTCAGCAATGACGTAATCAAGCTGGCCGTTCGTTTCCCATTTCAACACGCGTGGGTGCGCTTCGTCGCCCATCACAAACGGCGTCTTTTCGTCAGTCGCGTTTTGCTCAACGTGATCGATTTGAACCGTTGAATGATACGCGGTCGAGCGAAACAAGTGACGGGCCTGAAGGTCGGCAGTGTAAACGTAAGAGCCGGGATCGACTATGAAAGCAGTTCCGCACGCTGATACTTCGATGCTGAGAGCGTCGTTGTGACCGTGCGAGCCGCGACCGTTCAGGCCGCAGCCGCTCGCGTTGAAGAGCAGATAGAGATCGCCATCGCGCAGAATGTAGATGCCGGCATCGGAAAATGCCTGAGATTCCGCAGGCGGTGCGGCAGACAAAGATTCATTGTCGCGCACGCCCTGCTCACCGAGGATCCAAAGCACCTCTTCGGTACGCATGCCAGATTGGGTACGCACGCCTCCGGCATGCTCTTCGGCAGGCTGCGCGTTGGAATTGCGCGTACCGCGCTGCACTCCAGAGGCGTGCGTACCCAACGCCGCTGCGGCTAGATTAACCACGTAGGCATGATCATCTCCTGAGCGTTTCAAGATCGGCAGAATCTGTCCGCTGTCCGAATCACCAATCAGCGGCGCATATCCATCAGGCCGCAGATACGCGCGCGTGTAAGCGGCCATGGCACGAACCTTTTCCCAGTGCTTCTGAGCAATTTCGATCCCGTTTGCGCGGCACAGAATGAACGAGTAGAGCAGCAGCTCGAGTTTCAAACGATGGTAGCCCGTCGAACTTTCGGAATCAGCGCCATCCGGCAGGATCTGCTTGTCCAGTTCCGTCAACAACTCACGCAAACCAAACTCACGCCACGCACGTGCGTCTCGCAGTTCCGGCAGCATGATGCCGAGCCACAGCAGCCCGGCGACGTCGCACATGTAGTGATTGCTGGTGGCGATGTGCGAGTACTCGAGGTTACGTCGGATGTGCGCGCCGTGCTGATCGAACATAATCAACAGTTCGGCGAGCGCGTCTTCATCAACCCGCGGTGAAGGAATAAACAACGCGAATGCCGCGAGCAGATTCATCGCGCGCAGCGCAACTTCCATTGCGCAACTCCAGTTTGCGCCGCGCCCGACGGGATTCTGCTGTCGCCAGGTCCTGACCTGTTTCAGGAACTCAGCGGTAAGTTTTTCATCGCGCGACACTACGAACGCGCGACCAAGCGTAATCAGATGCGACAAACGGTTTAGTTCCCAAAGCACGCGCGCGTCCGAACCATCGCCGCGAAACAAATTTACGTCCGCGTGATAATCCAGCGGCCAGTCAGCGCCCGACAAAGGATCACTAGTCCAGTTAATCTCGGGCGAGCCAAAGCATTTTTCGCCAAAGCCGAGCAGAGACCAACAATGGACGTCTGCTATCCGTTTGGCCGCGACCAGCAGCTGATCCGTTTCGCGCTGGAACAACTCCTTCTGCATCGGGGCCGTTTTAATGGTGTCAACAAAGCCAGGAAAAAACTTTGGCGATGAGCGCGCGCGAAAATGTTCGAGGAGTTGTGCGCGCGAAAGGCGCGTGAATTCGGGCGCCAGCCTCGCCTGCTGCCGATTGAGCTGCGCCAGTTGTCTCTGCTCGCGGCGTCGAAGCAGTCTCGCGTTAGCTCGTCGCAACGCTTCAAGCGCGGCGGTGCCCGCGCTGACTTCGCCGCGCAGCATTCGTTTGATTGCGGCAAAAGGATTCATCGACAAGAAACGATAGACCGTTACTTGAACAACCGGGTGAGTAGCTGCTCCCGACTGACGTCAAAATGCGCAGCTACATCCTGCAAGATGCCAGCGAGCGTTCCTATCTTAATTGGATCGTGGCGCGGAATTGTAACGTGATGCTCGCCGTGTTCGGGAGTGGTCAACCGAAGGTGGCTACCTGTTTGTCGCGTAGCGACGTAACCCAGTTTTCTAAGTGCTTTTGCTAGTTCATCGCCCGAAATGTCGCGTGGAGCTTCATGCGGCGATTACTTCATCGCGAACGAAGTGGAGCCTGATTACCTTGGGGCCTTTCCCTTCTTCGAAGTGACAACGAACAGCATCGCGGACCTGTTCACGAAGCGCTTCGAGGTTCTCGGCTTCGGTGAAGATTGAAGCGCCTAAGGCGCGCGCCGTGTAGCCGCCCTCGACCGCCTGCTCTACCTGAAAGATTAATTCGTTCATCGCTACAACCTGATTATCCGCGCCTTACTTCCGCGCCGCAAATCCCCGTTCAGCGCGTTGCGCGTATCGACGACGAGCGGCGCAAGCTCGATCACCCGCGCATAGTCTATGCCGCTGTGATCGGTGACGATGACCACGCAATCAGCCGCGCTAATCTCCTGGGCGTTTAACCCAACGGACGACAAAGGTTCGCCGCCGCTTTCGGTGTGCGCATCATCGAATCGTATATCGGCGACGAATGGATCGTGGTAACGAACGTCGCAGCCTTTTAGCCGCAGCCGATCGATGATTGAAAGCGCAGGACTCTCGCGCACGTCATCGATGTCTTTCTTGTACGCGACGCCCAGCAGCAAAATACGCGACCCGTTCATCGGCTTGCGCGCATCGTTCAAGCCGTCCGACACGAGCTGCACCACATGCTCAGGCATGCGCGAGTTCACTTCCTCGGCCAGGCCGATGAAACGCGAATCGAAACCGTGTTGCCGCGCCTTCCATGAAAGGTAGTGCGGGTCGAGCGGGATGCAGTGGCCACCGATCCCGGGGCCAGGATAAAAAGGCATGAACCCGAAAGGCTTGGTGGCGGCGGCGCGAATCACTTCCCACGTGTCGATGCCGAGCGCATAACAAAGCCGGGCCATTTCGTTCGCCATGCCGATGTTTACCGCGCGGAAAGTATTTTCCAGAAGCTTCGCGGCTTCAGCCACGCGCGCCGAGCTGACGGCGTGCACGTCGTCCACAATCTGCCCGTACAGCATCGCGGCGGTTTCAGTCGAATCATCGGTTACGCCGCCGACTACTTTCGGAATGTTGTTTGTCTTGAATTCAGGATTACCCGGATCGACGCGCTCAGGCGAGAACGCGAGCAGAAAATCTTCGTCGAGTTTCAGTCCCGTCCCTGCCAGCATCGGCAGCAACACTTCATCGGTGGTCCCCGGATAGGTCGTTGACTCGAGAATGATTAGTTGGCCACGACGCAGGCGCTTCTGGATCTCTTCGGCCGCGGCAAGGATGTACGACACATCCGGCTCTTTGGTTTTCCGCAGCGGCGTCGGCACGCAGATGATGATCGCGTCGCAATCCTTCAGCTCGTCGAAATTCGTCGTGGCATGCAACTTACCGTTATCGATTAGCTCTTTGACTTGAGACGATTCCACATCGCCGATGTAAGATTCGCCGCCATTTAACTTCGCGGCTTTTTCCGTGTCTACCTCGAAACCTATTCCGTAGAAGCCACCGCGCGCGAATTCCGTCACCAGCGGCAACCCGACATAGCCGAGTCCGATCACGCCCACGCGGGCGCGCTGGTTCTTAATTGAATTAATAAGTTCGTTTTTGATCATGAATTCGTGTCCGAAGCCCGACCGTCAGGGAGGGCAAGATTCCGCAGTGAGCCCTTGCTAACGCGCGGGCTTCTGCACGCCAGCCAAAATGACCTTGAATCATCAGCCAGCCGTGCAACCAGAGTCAAGCACCTTCATTTACTTTTCACGCTGCGCAAATCGATAATGACGCGCCATGGGAGGGCCACACACCTGCGACGTGGTTGTCGTGGGCGCCGGAGTCTTCGGCGCCTTGACGGCTTATCAGCTTCGACAAGCGGGCAAAAGCGTTACGTTGATCGACGGTTACGGTCCGGGAAACAGCCGCTCAAGCTCAGGCGACGAATCGCGAGTGATTCGCAAGGGTTACGGTGGCGATGAGATTTACTCCCGATCAGCCTGGCGGTCACTGCGATTATGGAAAGAGTTGTTCGCACGCACGGGTGAGAACCTGTTTCACGAGTCTGGCGTTCTTTGGCTGGCGCACGAGGGGGACCCTTACCCGGTCAGCACCTTCGAGACTCTTACAAACCTGCACCTCCCGGTTGAAAAGCTGACGCTCCAGGAACTCTCAAATCGATATCCTCAGATCTGCCCTGAAGGAATCGGCGGCGCTTTCTTCGAACCGGAAAGCGGTGTACTGCTCGCGCGACGGTCGGTGCAGGCGGTCGTGCGCGAGGCGTTCAAGTCCGGCGTTGAGTATCTCCAGGACTTAATTGAGCCACCCAATAATCCGCAGCCCATCGATGAGCTAGTCACGATTAGCGGAGAGCGTATTTCAGCAGCCGTTTACGTTTTCGCATGCGGCGCATGGCTGCCGAAAATCTTTCCGGACGTGCTCGCCAATCGCATTCATCCCACGCGACAGGAAGTTTTCTACCTCGGCGCACCCGCAGGCATGCGTTTTCAATCGCCTGCTTTGCCGGTGTGGATTGATTTCAAAGATGAAGCTTATGGCCTGCCGGACATTGAAGGCCGCGGTGTTAAAGTGGCGATTGATCGCCACGGCGAAGCATTTGATCCAGACATGAGCGATCGCGTGGCCGGCAGTGAAGGTCTTGCCGAAGTGCGCCGGTATCTGGCGCGCAGAGTTCCGGAGCTTCAGCACGCGCCGGTGAACGAGACGCGCGTCTGCCAATACGAAAACACTTCAAACGGCGACTTCTTAATCGATCGCCATCCTGCTTTTGAGAATGTGTGGCTGGTGGGTGGTGGCTCCGGTCACGGCTTTAAGCACGGACCGTTTGTCGGTGAATACGTGGCGGCGAGAATCGAAGGATTAACTGAAGGAATCGAACCGCGGTTCAGTCTGGCGACGAAATCAGCGGAGCATCAACGTGCTGTTTACTAACAGCTTTCGATTAACCCGAACCGGCCGCCACTGCTGACGCTTCAGCCAGCCGCTTAACGATCACCATAGTGATGTCGTCACCGGCCGGAGTGCCTTGCGCAAACTTGGTGAGGGCCGATTCAATTCGATCGCGAATGCCGGCCGCGGAAGCCTCGAGATTGCGGGCGACGGCTTCGTACAAACGCGTCGGCCCGAATTCTTCACCACTCGGACTGACCGCTTCGGAAACTCCATCCGAATAAATCACCAGCACATCGCCGGCGTTTAAAGTCGTGCGGCCTTCGCGGAAATCCGCGTCCGCCATGATGCCCAGCGGCAAGCCGCCGGCCGCCAGTTGCTCCATCGTGCCGCTGGCGTGAACGATAAGCGGTGGATTGTGGCCCGCGTTAAGAAACGCCAACTCGCCTGTCTTTGGATTCAGATCAGCGTAAAACAGAGTCACAAAGCGATTGGCCGGAATGCTCTCGACCAGATAGCGATTGATTGAGGAGATCGTTTCGGCCAGCGAGTCGTGCGTGTCGAACTGTGCGTGCACTGCCGCATGCAGCGACGACATCAGGAGGGCCGCGGCCGTGCCTTTGCCAGATACATCGCCCAGCGCCACGACCAAATTACCATTACGCTTGTGAATGAAGTCGTAGTAGTC
>DATEPC010000110.1:0-26178 GCA_035273405.1 Pyrinomonadaceae bacterium
GCCAAGAAGCGGCGGCGATGGAGCCAGGGAGCGACCGGGAGAAACTACCGCCACTAAATCGCCGTCGGCGCGTCGTCGCACCGTGCTGTTCTTTGTGGACGATCTTCATCTTGCCCCCGACAGCCTAATGCGTGCGCGAAAAGCCCTGCTCGATTTCATTGATCGGGGAATGGGGGGCAACGATGAAGTGGCAGTAACCTCGTCGAGTGGTCAGATCGGTTTCCTGCAACAGTTCACCGCCAACCGAATGGTTTTGCAGGCCGCGGTGGCCCGGCTTAATTACCGCGCGACTGCAAAGTTAGACATGGGAAACCCGCCAATGTCGGAATATATGGCGCTTAAGATTCAAGAGGGCGATGAACGTGCCGTCAGTTACTACGTCGCTGAAATATTGAAGCAGAACTGTTTTAAGAGTAGCGGTGGCGGATCGACCTGCATGACGAATCCGCAGACAGCGCGTCAAATGGTCCTGCAGCGCGCCCGCGGGATTACGACGATGACCGCTCCGGATACCGCGAATACCCTCGAGATGCTGGCGGGAATGATGCGAACGGTGGCGCAGATGCCTGGACGGAAACTAATGTTCCTGATTTCCGATGGCTTCTACTTGAATGATCGGCAGACTGGGTCGAGGGATCGCATTAAGAGGATCACCGATGCGGCCGGTCGCGCGGGCGTCGTAATCTATACGCTGGATGCGCGCGGGCTGATTACCGAAGCGCTCGATTCGACGAACAACATTCCGATGGATGCTGAAGGCCTGACGCGCGGGGCATCGATCGGCGACGTCGCCGCTTCGCAGGACGGACTCAACGCGCTGGCGCTCGACACAGGCGGCCTCGCCTTGCGTAACACAAATCGCCCGATGGCTGACTGGCTACAGGACGTTCTCGATGACAACTCCAGCTACTACTTGCTGGCGTGGCGTCCGGACAGCGAAGAGCAGAAGCGGGGTAAGTTTAAAGACCTGAAAGTGACTATCAAGGGGCGCCCGGATCTCTCAGTGCGGCTGCGCCGCGGCTATTTCCGCACCTCGGCGCTACCCATGCTCAGCCTGAAAAAGAAAACCGATAAGGACACAACTGCACGCGAAGACGACATGCGTCTCGTCATCGACGCGCCGATTGAACAGCGCGATATCAAGACGGCCTTGTCATTGAACGTTATCCAGATACCAGGCATCGGTTCCAAAGTGCTGGCGTCGCTGGAAATCGATCGCCACGCACTTGCGTTCGATACGCTCGAGGGAAAAGAGGCCGCCGATATCGACATTGGCGCTATCTTTTACGACGACAAAGGGAAACCGAAGAGCAGCTTTGTGGGAAGACTGCGGATTTTGGCGGGCGCTGCGGATTCGCCAGAAGCAAACGCTCCGGCAATCTATCGTTTTCAGGCGTGGCTTCGGCCCGGGCTTTATCAGGTCCGGGTTGGATTGCGGGATACGAGGAGCGGTAAAACTGGCAGCATCGAGCATTGGATCAGAATCCCGCAGATGTAGTTACGACGGATTCAACTTCAGCAGGTGGCCCATCTTCTCTTTCTTGGTCCTGAGATACGCGGTTGCCCGATCAGTCGCCGCGATCTCGATCGCCACCCGCTCCACAATCTCCAGACCGGCGTCCTCCAAAGCCTTCAGCTTCCCCGGATTGTTTGAAAGCACCCGCACTTTGCATAAGCCGAGATCGAACAAGATTTCGGCGCACTGGCGATACTCGCGTGCATCGACGGCGAGACCGAGCCGCTCATTAGCTTCGACGGTGTCCGCGCCCTTGTCCTGGAGTTCGTACGCGCGAATCTTGTTGATGATGCCGATGCCGCGGCCTTCCTGCTGCTGATAAACGAGCGCGCCGCGCCCTTCCTCCTGGATCATCTGCAGCGTCGTGTGCAGTTGCGGCCCACAATCGCATTTCGTCGATCCAAATACGTCGCCCGTCAAACACTGTGAATGAATTCTCACCAGCGTCGGAACATCGGGGCGCAGATCGCCTTTGAAGATGACTACATATTCTTCGCTGCTGGTTTTCGACCGATAGCCGGCGATGTTGAACTCGCCCGAATCAGTTGGGAGGCTCGCGACGGCAACGCGTTCGACTGACAGGTCGGACGGAGCGTTCGGACAAACCAGCGGTTCAACTGCGACAGGGGTTACGTTGCATCCCATTGAAAGCTTTGGGCCTCAGTAGCCCACCTCAGATTGATGTCAAATCTCTGACCTGAATTATAGTGTCGTCAGTTGCAGACCGACAAGGCGGGGTTTTCCTCAGGATTTGGCTGGAAATCAAGCTATTGCTGCGCAAGGAACCGGCGCGATAAGATACCTGAGCGCGCGTGAAGCCTGAGAACACTGAGCCGCTCACCGATGGAAACCAATAGCGAACCCAATTCCGGAGGCACCGAATTAAGCACGACAGCGAACAAGATCGCTGAGTCGCACGCCCCCCGGCGGCCCGCGCTCGTGTTTATGCGCGGCGAGTTGTTGGCGGTGCCGATTCCGTTGGAGCGAAGCGAAGTGACGCTGGGGCGCGCCCTCGACGCCGATGTGCGCATCAACGATTCCGAGGCTTCCCGGTTGCACGCGCGCATCCGGACTGAACAGGACGAGACGACGGGCGAGACTCGCTATCGTTTGATTGATCTCGGATCGACGAATGGCACATTGCTTAACGGCAAGCCGATCGAAGAAGCCTTTCTCACAGACGGTGACAAATTCGTCATCGGCGATCACCTGATTCGATTTGAAATGCTCGATGAGATCGATCGAGAGTTTCAACAACAGATTCATCGCCTGCTGGTTCACGACGATCTAACCGGGCTGCTTACCAGCAAATCATTCTTTTCTGAGCTGCGTCGCGAAGCCGCGCGCGCCGAAGCTGACAACAAACCGTTCTGCGTGCTGATGATGGATCTCGATCACTTCAAAGAAGTGAACGACACCTATGGCCATTTGGCCGGTAGCGAGACGTTGGAAGAGATGGGGACGGTCATTAAGAGTTCCCTGCGTGCGGGCGATGTAGCTGCGCGGTTTGGCGGCGAAGAGTTCGCGGCGTTCCTTCTCGACGCTGATTACGCACAGGGACTGGTGGCGGCTGAGCGTGTGCGCGCGGCCATCGAAGCGCACGAATTTCCGGCCGTCCGTCGCGGTAGCACCGAGGAGCCGCGCACGCACCGGATGACGATCAGCATCGGGGTTGCGTCGTTCCCGAATGATGCCAGCGATCCAATTCAATTGGTTGAGAAAGCAGATTCCGCCCTTTACCGTGCGAAGAGAAGCGGCCGCAATCGCGTGTGCGCGTACACGCCGGGCACCAAGCCCCCCAGGAAATTAGTCCGCCCGCGAAGCTGAACCGGAACTATTCTTCGTATACAATCAGCCATTGTGATGCGAATGTTTTCAATTGCCTTTTCGCTGTGGGTAGTCACAGTGGCGCTCGGCGGCTGCCAATCACCGGATCCGCATGCTGCGAGTCCGCCCAGTTCACCGCTACCGAGTCCGGGCAGTTCTACGCCCAACGCGAACAGCAGCACCCCGGTTGCGCTAAAATCCAGAATCGATCCATGCGCACTACTCACGAGCGATGAGCTGAAGGCCGTGCAAGGCGAGGCTTTGCAAACGACTTTGCCTTCCGAGCGCGATTATGTCGAATACTTTATCGCGCAGTGCTATTACCAATTGCCGGCGATCACGAATTCGGTGGTCCTCAACGTCACGACCTCGAAGGAACGGGGGAAATCTGTAAAAGAGTTTTGGCGTACCACGCACGCAGTACCCAGGGGTAGAAAAGAATCTCAAGAAAAAGAGTCGCCCCCGGAACAGGTTTCCGGAGTCGGCGAAGACGCTTATTGGGAAGCCAGTGGCATCGCGGGTGCGCTTTATGTTTTGAAGAAAGATGTCATCCTGCGCATCAGTGTGGGCGGCGCCGGCGACAGTAGAAGCAAGTTGGAAAAGTCCAAGACGCTCGCCCAGAAAGCACTTGCGCGGCTCTAATCGATCGGGTCGCTTGGATCCTTACGTCCGAGGTTTTTTTGTAGCCCAGCGCTTCAGCGCTGGGTCACCAGTTCAAAATGAGGTATGAGGTTCCCGGCCGCTTTAGCGGCGGGCTATCGTGAATTTCCCGGAGGGCTATCATGAAACGTCTGGCACTTCTCGCACTTTTGATTTGCTCGTTTGCAATCGGCGCCGCCGCGCAGCAATCCGAATCACGCGTTGCACTTAACCAACCAGCGACGGCCGCGGATACTGGCGGCGCTCCCGCGATTGAAGCAGCCCTGATGACGCAGGTGCTCAACGGCGCAGATGATTCACCGGTCACAAATATCAAACTGATCGTGAAGAATGTCGGCGGCGTTTTCTACACGTATATCACTGGCTGGGCGACGTTTTACGATTCCGCGGGCGTGCGCTGCGGCGAGGGGCTATTCAAAGTCGATGCGTTGGCCGTTAGTGAGTCGGCCGCGACAGACTCGCCTGGATTGCGCTTGCGCTGCTCACCCTCCACCTGGCGGATCGTCGCGACAAACCTGCTAACGCGAGCAGGCGAGACCGCGAAACCGGGCGCGTCAGCGCCATCAAAAGAAGGCGAAAGACCCGGGCCGACTAATTTCGTCATCAGCATCGACGGCGAAGAGCATCCGATTCAGCTCAACAATCCAATCGTCCTGCAGATGGGGACTCGCGAACGGCGAATTGTGCTCAAACAAGTTCCGTAACCGGACATTGATGCCTGGGCTTAGCGCGTGACTTTAGGGCGTAATCAAAGTGCGCGGCACATCTCGTTTGGTGACCATGGTGTGCCCATCGCTCGTTGATACGCTGCTTTTATTTCGTTCGCATTCCAATCCTTGCGCATCCAGCTTTTTCCGTCGGCGAACTCTACACGATTGATGACTACCTTTTCTTGAAGCGAAGTTGCGGGACTTGCGGCGTTTACCGTCTCTCCCGGGCCCGACATTTCAAAGGCCTGTAGCTCTTTGTCTTTGTCAGGCTTGATCTTGACGCCGCAAAGAAACTGACGCCGCGTGACGTTGCCCGGATTGGCGGCATCGATGAATTCATATTCCCAGAAAACGACCTCCACTGTCTGTTTGCTGGTGTTATGAAGTTTCACCTGATAAGTAAAACGGTCAACCGTTTTATCGTTCTTATTTGCGGATTGAGTAATCGCTTCCAACGCCTGCCCTCGGGCATCTAACGTGTCTGCGTTTGGATCGCGCTTGCCGGCGGGATCGTTAGCGCGCGCATTACGCTCAAGATTTTTGTCGGCTGGACTTACCGCGCGTGACGGAACCGGCTTGTCCGACGCCGACGCGTCAGCTGCCTGCCGGCTCTTGGACCATTTAAAACTGAGCACCGCGATCGGGCTTCCGTCCGGCGGCGAGGTTGGCGTATTCTGAACCGGCAAAACCAGCACCGCGAGCAGTGGAAGCAGGCAAAGAGTCTTCATTGAACCTTTCCTAATCCGGGTTTCACGCCCGATGATTCGCCGGACGCATTGTGCCTCTTTGCGGGTACTCCCATCAAGGTTTCCATAAAGCTCTGTGCAATGATCGCGGATGGCTCATGCGGTGTGGCTCTGATCAGCACTAAAGCCGCGTGTTCGTAGCAGCGAACGGAAGATCGGCTTGCGGAGCGCGCCTTAGTTCTTCAATTCGTTACGAGCAGGCCCCGCCTTTGGAGGGAATTTATGCGACGCACGTTTTTGCTCTTCTCCCTGCTAACGCTTCTGCTCTTTCCCGTTGAGTCGCCGGCGCAAACGCCGACGACCGCCGCCGAGTTTTACAACCGTGGCGTGATTCGCCAGAAAAGTAAGGATCTCGACGGTGCGCTGGCCGACTACACCAGGGCGATTGAGCTAGACCCGAGCCTGCACGCTGCCTACCACAACCGCGCAGTCATCAGATATGACCGGAAGGATTTCGACGGTGCCATTGCGGACGCCGACAAGTTGTTGGCGCTCAAACCCAATTTTGCCTTCGCCTATGGGATTCGCGGCGCTGCCCGAGGCGGTAAAGGTGACTTCGACGGGGCGATTGCAGACATCGAACGCGCGATTCAACTCGACGTCAGCCTCTCTGAAAGACTGAAACCCTTTCTCCAAAACGCCTACTACAATCGCGGGGGCGCTCGCTTGAAGAAGAAAGACCTCGACGGCGCTATAGCCGATTTCGACCGGTCCGTGGCGTTGCAGCCCGGCGATGTCGACGCTTACAGACAGCGCGCGTTAGCCAGACGCCGGAAGAGTGATTTCGACGGGGCCATCGCTGATTACACGAAAATCATCGAGCTCAGGCCAACCGGTGTCGAGGCCTACCTCGAGCGGGGCTTGCTCAGGCTCCTAAAGGATAGGGCTGGGGTGCCGAAGGATGAGGCCGGCGCGTGGGCGGACTTCACAAAGGCCACCGAGATTAAGCCGCCGTCGGCGCTGGCTTTCTACAAACGCGCCTCAGACTTTTACGGAATTTTCCATAAGCGAGATGACGGCGCAGCCGTCGCTGACTACACTCGGGCCATCGAGATTGACCCAAAGTTCGGCAGGGCATACTCAGGCCGTGCCTTAGCTCGCGAGCGTCTAGCGCGGCGAGAGAACCGCACCGACTATCACAAGGACGTGCTTGTCGACCTCGACAAAGCGCTTGAATTAGGCCCTCAGTCCAACTACCTCTACAGACACCGGGCTGGGGTGCGCGAGGAAGCAGGCGACCTCGCGGGAGCGCTCGCCGACTACACAAAGCAGATCGAACTGCGCGAGAACGACTTTCTTCAGTGGAGCGATTATGCCGCGCGCGCCGGTTTCTATAGTAGGACGCGGCGTCACCCTGAAGCGGTGCAGGATTACGCTCGGGCGATCAAGCACGAACCGGATTTGTACTGGCTTCACGCCGGAATGGGGCGCGCCTTCCTCAAGATGAGCAAGCCACAGGAGGCGCGCGCGGCGTTTGAAGAGGCTGCCCGTCTTTCCACCGAGGCGATCCGCCGCGCACCCGACAACGCCTTGAACCATTTCCACCTCGCGGAGGTCTACGCTGACATGGGCGATCACGCGGCGGCGCTCAAGGCGGTGGACAAGGCCATCGCGCTCGATCCGAGGTCAAACTTTTATGTCCTCCGCGCGAGGGTCCGGAGAGAGAGCGGGGATTTAAACGGCGTATCCGCCGACATCGACCAGGCGATCGCGAGAGAGTCGAAGCCTGCCGCGGCGTATCTGGAGCGCGGGCTAACGCGACTGTTGCAAGGCAGGACGGCGGAGGCCGAAGGGGACTTTAAGAAGTGCGTCGAGTTTGACGCCAAGTGCGCAGCCCAAGTCGAGGAGAAGGTGGGAGAGATTAAGCGGAAGAGGGCGCGAGCGGCCAGCCCGCAATTTAACTGAACACCGGCAACAGCGCGGCCCCACGCGGCATGATGTAACCCTTCGCTGTTGGCGTAATTTCTGACAACGCTGATTCGATGGAGCTTGCCGGAGTCATCCGCATGCGTCGCACGTCTGGTTCATACAGCTCAGTCATGATATGGACGCGAAAGCTTTCAGTTTTTGTCAGCAAAGCCCACGCAGTTTGGCCGTTCACTTCGTAGTGCTCGCGCAGATGCGTCTCAAGCGCGCGCGAATCTTCAGTTTCAAACCACTTCAAAAAGTCCGGCCGGCCCAATCCATCGGGACACTCCGCCAACAAAACAATCGTGCCGCCATCAACGCAGGCGTGCGCGGCCATGTCGAGGGCTTTGTGCGCCTGAATCATGTTGATGTCGTAAGGCGAACCGCCACAACTGACGATAACAACCTCGCGCTTCTCAGCAATTGTTTGCGAGTGAGTTGCCGCGTAGGCTTCGCAGGCGCGTTCGTGCGCCGCTCGCCAATGGCCGGCAAAGACTTGTTCGGGCCGGCCGCGTTCATCAACAATGGTGTTTACGAGAAAGCCCGGATTGATCATGGCCGCGACTCGCTCGCATTCCTCGCTGACGGCATTGCCCTTCAGCAAACCCGAGCCGACCCCTGCGCGACGCCCGCCGCGCTCAAAGTCCAACGCCAGCATGTGTGTCGCTTCGATTGTGCGTGCCGACGTGAGGCCGGGACAGATGGACTTGCGGCCGCCGGTAAATCCCGCGAAATAGTGAAACCCTACCGCACCCGTCAAAATCACTTTTGAGAATTCCTTCAGAGCACGATTGACTTCGATGGGCATTCCTTCAGGAGCCGTTCCGATTTGAACCAGGTTTCCTCCATCGTAGGCATCATGATCAATGGTGCGGATACGCTGCGCAATAAAAGGCGTCAGCAACTCAGCCTTTTCTTCGTCGCGCACCGCCCGATGAATCCCCGTGGCGAAGATAACGGCAATGTCAGAGGGCAAGACTCCAAACTGGATCAGACGCCGGACGAGCAGATTGATAATCTGGCCGCTGCCCGTGGCGCGCGTCGCATCGGACGCGACAACTAGAATCGTGTCGCTGGCGTCGATTAGTTCTTCGAGCGGTGGTGAGTCGATCGGGTTGTCGACCGCGATGCCAATCTCGCCGTCGGTCAATGGGCGCGTGTGGTCGGTCGGCGCGAGAACTTCGAACCGCGCCGGGTCGTAATCGAACCTGATTGAGCTTCGCCCGTAATCGAGGTGAATATTGGGCATTATCCGAAGGTGAAGGACTGCAGACTAATGCTTTTCCAGGATCCGACTAATTTGTCGTGTCCGCTCAACTCTGCCGGGGGACTCACCTCCTCCCGATGAGGCACAATTGACGAAGATAAATGTTTTCGCGGAGATTCCCACCATGCTGTAGAAATTAGGCCAGTGCGTGGTAATGAATCCTCCTCGCGGTTGCTGGCCTGGTTTGTCGGGTAGATCAATCGGTCCGCCCAGCTCGGTGAAGTCGACGTCGAATAATTTCGACATGGTTTGCGGCCTTACATTCTTCTTGTATTCCAAGTCGATCATGACGAGCCTTTGGTCGAGAAAAGACAATTCGATTTTGAAAAAGTCAGGACTCTTTTTGTAGCGTAATTGGCGGAAGGATTTCTCTTTATGTTTAGGATCGAGCCACTTCCCAATTTTGGATACATCCAGGGTACCGATCTCGTCGGCATCCGGTGGCCCCAAAATATTAAGCGCGTCGTCTACGGTTGTCTCGTTTAGCAAAAGAGCGTTGAATCCATCAGCATTTGGGGGGTAAGTCTTCTGTTGGAAGGGCCGAGCGCTGGCCGTCAGCCAGGCAAGTACGAACATCACGGTTATGACTTTAGTGACTCTCATACAATTATTCCCGTTCCGATCTAAAACACGCTGTGCCGGCGTGGCAGAAATGAAAAGTGTCGTCTTCGAAGTCGGGCGTTTCCATCTGCAACGTCAGGTGATCGACGCCGAAACGATCGTGTAGTTTGGTCCGCAACTCTTTCAACAGCACCGCCTGTGATATCGAATGCGCGTGGATGACATGGGCACTCAACGCGTCGCGACCGGAAGTTATTGTCCAGATATGCAGGTCGTGAACGTCTGAGACTCCGTCCGTTTCCAGGATGGCGTCTTCGACGGCGGCGAGACTAATGTGCGCCGGCGTTCCTTCCAGCAGGATGTTTGTCGCTTCGCGGATCAAGTGCCACGAACTCCAGACGATGAGCAGCCCGATCAGCATGCCGATGAGCGCATCAGCCGCGTACCACCCTGACAAAGTGATAATGACCCCGGCGACAATCGCACCGACTGAACCCAGCGCGTCGCTCATGATGTGCAGCCACGCGCCGCGGACGTTCAAATCGTCATGACGTTCGCTGTGAAGCAGGCGCGCGCAGATCAGATTGATTGCCAGGCCCCCGGCCGCTACCGCAGTCATTACTCCGCTGCGCACCGGCGTCGGCGCGAACCAACGCAGGTAGGCTTCGTAAAAAATGAACAGCGCAATAAGAACCAGGGCCACGCCATTTATGAACGCCGCCAGAATTTCAAGCCGGTGATAGCCAAAAGTCTTTCCGGGCGTCGCTGGGCGCGAGCCAAACCAGACGGCCATCAACGCCAGCGTCAGCGCCGCAACGTCGGCGAGCATGTGGCCCGCGTCCGCCATCAAAGCCAGCGATCCGGTCCACCAACCACCCACCGCTTCAGCGACCATGTATATCGCCGTGAGCAACGTCACCGTCGCCAGTCGCCGGCGGCTTGTGTGCGCACGGCCATGACCATGCGAGTGGCCAGCTTGATGTTGGTGATGAGAAGTCACTGCGGCACTCAATTCTGCACAAGATTAGCAGATCGATCTGAGTCGGCAAACGTTGTTGGATTGGTGCGTGGGTGTGGAGTTAGTGGCGTAATTCTGTGCAGATTAGCGCGCGTCTCGACGCGGGGCAGTAGCGACCGTCACGGAGGGCTCGAAAATGCGCGCCTTGATGAGCCTCCCCTAACGGTCGGGCTACTGCCCCGAACCAGCACGATGCATTATCAGTCAGCTCGGCCTGAGCATGCTTACCGCGGAAAACCTTCAGGATGCTAAAATCCTCAGCCTTGCGACTCCATTAAGCTCAAATGAATCCGAGGCGTCCAGGATGAGAAATTATCAACGAAAAGTCTCGTTTGCCGCAGCCGTGTTGGCGTTGACTCTCTTTGCCACCGCTAACGCGCGGGCGCAGAGCTTCACGCTCGAGCAGATAATGAGTTCGCCGTTTCCCTCTGAACTCACCGTTTCAAACCGTGGCGATCGTGTTGCGTGGGCCGTTGCGGCTGAAGGGAAGCGAAACATCTGGATGGGGGAATCGCCGGGCTTCGCGGCCCGGCAACTCACGCGTTACGAAAAAGACGATGGCGGCGCATTGAGCGAGCTCGTGTTCGCGCCCAACGGAAACCTGCTGGCCTATGTTCGGGGTGAAGGCCGTAACCAAGCCGGCGAGTATCCGAACCCGACGACCGATTCCGCTGGAACATCTCAACAGGTTTGGGTCGTTGACGTTCGCACCGGCCGCACGACATTCATCGGCGAAGGAAACACTCCGACATTTGCCGCGACAGGCACACACGTCGTCTGGATCCGCAATGGCGAGTTCCTGACCGCGCCGGCAGCGGGTGGCAAAGAACGAACCCTGTTTGCAATGCGCGGCGACGTTAGCGGACCACAGTGGTCGCCCGACGGGACGCAGCTCGCGTTTGTCTCGACGCGCAACGACCACAGTTTTATTTCGATTTATGAACCGCGGACTAACCAGCTGCGCTTTATCGCGCCAAGCGTCGATCGCGATACGGCGCCGCGCTGGTCGCCTGACGGACGACGAATCGCTTTCATTCGGCTGTTGAATGTGCCGGACACGTTCTCGATCGATCGCGATCGCATTCAGCCCTGGGCGATTTTGGTGGCCGACGCCCGTACCGGACAGGCGAAACAAATCTGGCGTTCCGGAGACAGTGATAACGATTCATTTCCGGGTTTGGGCAGCGAAGATTTCTGGCAATGGGTCGCCGGGGATCGCCTGCTGTTTCCTTCTGAAAAAGACGGATGGATTCACTTGTATTCAATACCGGCTGGCGGGGGAACTGTGCAGTCGCTAACTCCGGGCGAGTTTGAGGTCGAGAGCGTAACGCTTTCGCCCGACAGAACCTTCCTGGTGGTTGCAACCAACCAGAACGACATCGATCGCCGTCACTTATGGCGGTTGAATCTCGGGGACGGTGCCGTTCGTCAACTCACCTCAGGCGATGGTAACGAGATGTATCCGGCGCTGTTCGACAACGGCGCGCAGATCGCGTTCTTCCGCTCGACAGCTCGCGATCCATTGATACCTTTCACCGCGCGCGTCGATGGCTCAAACATCAAGCCGCTTGCACCACAGGCCTTACCGCGCGATTTTCCAGCGGCAAAGCTCGTCGCTCCTGAGCCGGTAATCTTCAAGGCAGCCGACGGACTTGAGATTCACGGCCAGTTGTTTAAGCCGGCGAGTGGGTCGGCCAGGATGCCGGCGATTGTTTTCATGCACGGTGGCCCGCGCAGGCAGATGCTGCTCGGCTGGCATTATCGTTACTACTACCACAACGCCTACGCGATGAATCAGTATCTGGCCAGCCGCGGGTACATGGTTCTTTCGGTGAACTTCCGCAGCGGCATCGGCTACGGTCGCGCATTTCGCACGGCACAACACCAGGGCGCGCGCGGCGCGTCCGAGTATCAGGACATCGTGGCTGCGGCGAAATACCTGCGCGATCGCGGCGACGTCGATAAGAGGCGCATCGGACTGTGGGGCGGATCTTACGGCGGTTACCTGACGGCGCTTGGCCTGGCGAGAGATTCAGACATTTTCGCCGCCGGCGTTGATTTTCATGGCGTGCACGACTGGGGCACGAGCGTCTCAGGCTTGCGCATTCCTTTGGACTCGTCAGAGCGAATTCGCGTCGCCCGCGAAGCTTCTCCAATTTCTTCCGTGGATAAATGGAAGTCGCCGGTGCTGCTGATTCACGGCGATGACGATCGCAATGTCGAGTTCTCGCAGACGGTTAATCTTGTGCGACGCTTGCGGGCGAATAAAGTGTACTTTGAAGAGTTAATCTATCCCGATGAAGTGCACGATTTTCTGTTGCACAAGAACTGGGTGCGCGCGTATCGCGCCAGCGTCGAGTTTTTCGACCGTCATCTGAAGTAGTTTGCGCTAATGAGTTTCAATCCTCGCAGCATCCTGGTCATTGATTTTGGCCAGCTCGGCGACGTCGTCATGAGCCTGCCGGCGTTGAGCGCCATCCGCACACGGTTTCCGGACGCGCGAATTACGGTCGCGGCCGGCAAGCCCAGCTCAGAGATCGTTGAGCTGTCGGGCAATGCTGATGAAATCATCACGGTCGACCGCGTTGCGCTGCGCGATGGATTCAAGCCGCTTTCGATCGTGCGCATCTTTCAAGTCGTGCAGGATGTGCGGCGGCGACAATTCGACTTTGTCATTGACCTCCACAGCTTTTCCGAAACCAACTTGATGGGATTTCTCTCCGGCGCGTCGAAGCGCCTCTACGCGCGACGGCCGGGGCGATCATGGGACTTTCTCGCGAACTTTAACCCGAAGCCCCCGATCGATCGCAACGATCCGGATCAGCACCTGGTCGATCGATACCTGGACGTGCTGAAGCCGCTCGGTATTACCGACGCGCCGCGGATTCCGAAAATCAAACCGCGGTCCCGGGATTATGCCGCGATTGATTCCTTGCTGCGGAAAGCAAAGGCAGAATCCGGGACACCGTTGGTGGGACTGTTTCCCGGCGCGGGCCATCCGGGCAGATGCTGGCCGCTCGATCGATGGGCCGGGCTGGCCGATTTTCTGATTCGAAACGATGGTGTGCGTCCGCTCGTGTTTATTGGGCCGGAAGAGCGCGCGCTTGTGCAGGACATGCGGCGTCAATTTCCGCCGTCGAGTGTCTTTCTCGAAAAGCTTTCCATCGGGGAAGTAGCTGCGGCCCAATCGCGGCTGGCGGTGTTTGTTTCAAATGATACCGGGCCGGTGCACATCGCAGCCGCGGTTGGGGTGCCGACCGTGGTTCTGATCTTCAATCGAACGACGCCGCACGCCTACATTCCTCTTGCGACGGTGCAACGAATAGTCTTTAGTCCCGAACTTCACACGGTGGGCGTTGAAGAGGTCTATACGACCACGCGCGAGTTATTTTCGGCGGGCCGCGTAGCGACTTTGTTCGCGAGTTAAAAATATCCGCAACCTTCGAGGTTGTCTTGAGAATGATTAGCGATCGACGTTTTCTGGTTGTGCTGACGGCGACTGCCGTACTGATCGGCGGCTGGTTGCTGGCAACCAGGGCGTCGAGCGACCCGCAACCTCCAAAATCGGAAGCACTAAGCGTCGCCGCAAGCAACGCATCCGCTTCGCAATCTCAGTCAGATCCCGTCCTCACAAAGGAAATCGATCGCATTATTGCGGAAAGCAATTCAGCGCACGCGCGCTGGGGTGTGTTCGTCGCGTCAACTAAGGACGGCCGCGTTTTAAGTTCGCGTGATGGTGACAGGCTGTTCACGCCGGCTTCGAACATGAAGATTTTCACAACGGCGGTGGCGCTCGATGTCCTCGGCGCAGACTATCGCTGGCGCACCTCGGTCTACTCGGTGCGGCAAATGGACGCGAATGGCGTCGTCGAAGGCGATTTGACGTTGTATGGCCGCGGCGCGCCCGACTTTGATTCGAAAGCGAAAGGCGGCCTACCGGCGCTGGTCGATCGACTCTACGAACGCGGACTGCGTCGTGTGCGCGGCAGTGTCGTCGGGGACGAGAGCTATTTTCGCGCTGAGACGCATGCCGTTGGTTGGCAGTGGAACGATCTCCAGTGGTATTACGGCGCCGAACCCAGCGCGCTAACGATCGACGAAAACAGTGTGGAGGTCACAATTGCTCCCGCAAAGAAGGGCGGGTCGGCAGCAAGCGTAGTTGTGAACCCGGACGATAAGTATGTTCGGCTGATAAACAATACGACGACGGGCGAGCGCGACGCGATAACTTCAGTCGGCATTCAGCGCGGCCTGTCGAACAACGATCTACAAGTCTGGGGCGAATTTCCCGCCAGTGGCCGTTCTTTCTCAGCTTTCCTTTCGGTTCACGATCCAGCGTTGTATGCGGCCACCATCTTGAAGCGATTGCTAACCGCGCGCGGGATCCAGGTGGATGGTGATGCGCGTTCCCGTGATTTTCGCGTCGCTGAAGCTGATCGGCTCGATCCGGAAACGGCGGTCGAACTAGCTAACACCGTCAGCGCGCCGCTGTCTGAAATCGTCCGCGAGACAAACAAAGAGAGCAACAACCTCTTCGCTGAATTGCTTTTTTGCACGGTGGGCAAAGAACGCGGCGCGACCGTGCCCGATCCAGACCCGCGAAGAAATGCCACGCGCGGTGACGATGCCGCCGGCGCTGCAGTGGTTAAGAAATGGCTGAGCGACCATGGCGTCGTGGTTCGTGACCTCGCGATTCATGACGGCTCAGGATTGTCGCGCCTGGATCTCATCACACCTGAAAGCGCAGTGCGGTTGCTAATCGCTATCGCGAAGTCTCCCTCTGCCGCGTCGTTTCGTAGCTCGCTGCCAATCGCCGGACGCGATGGAACACTGCGAGGGCGTCTGATGCCGCACGCCGGGAAGGTTTCCGCCAAGACCGGTTATCTAACTTACACCCATGCCTTGTCGGGCTACGTCACCACCGCGAACGGAGAAGAGCTTGCCTTCTCGATCATCTGTAACGACGCCACCGGCCAAAGCCGCGCGGGGCGCACAATTGACGCGATCGTCACTCTGCTGGCGCAGCAAGGCCCTCAAAAACTCGCGAAATAGGGCAAAACCGGCGTTTTTCGGCGAAATTCGCCGTAGACAAAGAGTCGCGCCAACCGCTATATTCTTTAAGGCGGAACCCGCACCCCGACTTGGGGCGGTTCCGCGATTCCCAAAGCTGGCACCCTCAGTCGGCTACCACCTGACATTCATAATTGACGACGAGCAGCGCGGCGTGTGCGCCTGCCGCTCGACCAACCGCGATGCCTTTAACCGGACAGATCAACGACCTTTCGCTGAGCGAACTGATCGAGTTATTTTGTAACCGGCGCAAAACCGGATGCCTGACGGTGAAGTACCCGCAGGGCACGGCGAAGTTTTATTTGCGGCCGGGCGCAATCGTTCACGCCGCGTTCGAAGATTTGAACAGCGTCGAAGCCGTGCACTATGCGCTGACGCTGCCGAATGCGTCGTTCAGTTTTCAGTCCGAGGTTGAAGCGCCTGAGCATTCGATCGATCAGCCGTGGACTTCTGTAGTGTTGGACGGTCTGCGAAAGATTGACGAAGGATTGGTTGCGATCAAACCATCCTCGAACGGAAACAGTAACGGAAACCATAAGGCGCATCTGCATCGCGAAACTGCCGAGGCGCCACCAGCAATAATTTCAGAAGGACCCGGCGATGACGTTAACGCGTTCGGAGTCTTGTTGTCGCAGTATCCGGAATCAGCTCCGCCGCGCCGCTGGGTAAATCTGCCTGTGCTGGTCGCGATTGTTCTGATTGTTTTGGGAATTGGGGTGCCGTGGGGTTGGTACACGCGTCACAAAGCATCGCAAATCCGACGCGAAGCCGACGACAAGAAATTCGAGCATCTATACGCGCCGACCGAATCAAGTCCGCAGCCAGGCGCCGAAGCTCCAGCGAACGAGGCTTCGAAAGCGCCAGCCCATCAGGATCCGGCAAAGAGTTCAGAGAAAGAATCAGAGAGTCAGGGTGAGAAACCTGCGCCGCCGCGGAGTTCGCCTTAGCCAACCAGGGCCAGCACCTCATCTTCGGTCAAAACTGCTGATGCTTGCTTGGCGCGTTCGTAGATTCGCGTAACGCGATCGTCGCTGGCTTCTAATCCACGGCTCTCCAGCCAGTAAACGACATTCGATTTGCCGCTCATTGGGCCAACTTCGATGACTTGCTTGAGTCCGAACAGCCCGGCCGGCACACCTGAGTAGATCAGATCTGCGAGTTCGGTGTCGCCTTTGCGGTAACTCTTGATCACGGCGGCCGCGTGGACGCCGGTCGCGGTGCGAAATGCATCCTTGCCAAACACCGGATAGTTCAACGGGACCGTCCACTGACACGCTTCCGACGCCTTGTCGCAGTATTCGCGCAGGCGCGTAAGGTCGTTGTCAATCCAGCCCATTAGCTTCAGATTCACGAGCAGTTGATCCATCGGCGTGTTGCCGACGCGTTCGCCCATGCCGAGAGCCGAGCCGTGGACCTGGTCCGCACCACCTTGAATTGCCGCGATCGAATTGATGACGCCAAGACCGCGATCCTGATGGCCGTGCCAGTCCAGCCGAATCTTCTCGCCCTGTTCATCGATGATTCCGCGCACAAACTTAACAACTTCTCGGGCGCCATCAGGCGTTGCGTGACCGACTGTGTCGCAGACGCACACGGCGCGCGCGCCGTACCGAATCGCCGTCGTGTACAACGCGCGAATCGTTTCCGGATCCGCGCGGGTCGTGTCTTCAGTGACGAACATCACCGGTAAGCCTTCGCTTACGGCAAGTGTCACCGCTTCTTCCGTCAGCTTCAAGAGCTTGTCCAGCGTCCACGCTTCAGCGTAAAACCGAATCGGTGATGAGCCGATGAACGTGCAGGCTTCGATCGCAATGCCCGCGCGCTGAGAAATTTCGGCAATCGGAATGATGTCGTTACGGTGTGTGCGGGCGGCGCAATTGGGCCGAATCTTAAGTTTCTTATCGACAATTTCACGCGCCATGGCTTCAACGCCGGCAGCATGAGTTCCGCCAGCGCCCGGCAGGCCGATGTCCGCCGTATCGAGGCCCAGGGCATCCATCAAGTGCAGCAGTTCAATCTTCTTTTCGACCGGCGGCTCGCACACGGATGGAGACTGCAATCCGTCCCGCAAGGTTTCATCGTCAAAGCCAATGTGACGCCCCGGCTTTTGCAGTTGCGGCTCGATCGTGTTCCAGTCGTAGATTAGTTCTGAGGCTGACATAGGTTGAACTCTTAACGGCTTTCGATTACAACAACGCGCGAAGTTGATGTCAACTCGACAATCGCCACGAACAAGAATTGAAAGAATCGCGCTTGGTTCAGACCGTGCGGCGAAGATTATGGCCGTGCGCGCCAGCATCGCGCGCATCGCCGAGATCGACAGCGGCTGGCGGGATGTGACCGTCGTGGCGCGGCCAGTCAAAACGGACGCCCCGGCAATGCCGCTCACGGATTGGGAGTTGATGAGTGGCGCGCGCCAACGCGCGTTGGCGGTGCGCGATCAGTTGATTCAGCAGAGGCTGGAGGTGGATCTATATGTCGGCCTCGAAGGCGGATTCCATTCGATCTCTGTCGAAGGTGAGTGGCACACGTTCCTGCGTGGCTGGGCCTACGCGACCGATGGGGAGCGCGGCAGCTTTGGCATGTCGCCGTCGATTGAAGTTCCGGACGCGATCGTTAAGGACGTAATAGAGGGGAAGCGTGAACTGGGAATCGTGATCGACGACTTTGCCGGCATCCGCGACGTGCGAAGCAAACAAGGGGCGTGGGGCGTGCTGTCGCGCGACTTGATTACTCGCTCGATGAGTTTCGAAGCGGCATTGATAGCGGCCTTCGCACCGTTTTATAACGCCGCGTTGTATAGAAGATAAGCGGCTTTTGCGGCCGCACACTGCTGAAAGGCTTTGCCTTTCCGGAAGGTCGTGATTGCTCTGAGGCTGCGCCTCCGATTCGAGGCAGAGCCTCGAACACATTGGGTGACGTGACCGGTAAGCCAGAGGCTAACCGCAGTGTGCGGCGGCAAAGCCGCATCCCGCGCTCAAGAACAGCACTCATCAGTGCTAAAATCTTCACAGATGCGCGTTACCATCGGCCAGATCAACACGACCAACGGAGATTGCGAAGGCAACGTCGCGCGAGTCCTGAGCGCGATTGAACGGGCAAAGAAGGATCGATCCGATCTGGTGGTGTTTCCTGAAGTAACTATCCAGGGTTACACGTCGTTTGATTGGTTTCTCGATCCCGACGTCGTTCGACACGCGCTCGATCCGCTAACGAAAATCATTGAGGCGACTGACGGCATCACCGCGGTTGTCGGCACAGTGCGTCCGAGTGATCAACCGACTGGACGCCGGCTCTTCAATTCGGCCGCAGTGATTCGCGATCGGAAGTTGATCGGTTTCGCGGACAAGACGCTTTTGCCGGAGTACGACGTGTTCGACGATCCGCGTTACTTCGAACCTGCGCGTGAGCGCCGGCTGTTCAATCTGGACATGGGCGCGCCCGCAACCGCAGGCTGCGCTGATATGACGAAGCTCGGCATTGCTGTCTGCGAAGACTTCTGGAACGACAAGACATTCTGGAAGCAGCGGCTCTATCAAAACGATCCGGCGCAAGAGCTGATTGAAATGGGCGCTAAGCTCCTGGTTTCGATCAACGCATCACCCTTCAATAAAGGCAAGATGCGCGTACGTTGCGACATGGTTTCGCATCGCGCGAGGACTGCACGGGTCCCGATTGTCTTTGTGAACCTGATCGGCGCGAATGACGGAATCATTTTTGACGGCGCGAGCATAATTTCAGATGCTGAAGGTCGAACCGTCTTGCAGGCGCCGCCGTTCGAAGAATTCGTTGAGACCGTCGAACTTGAGTGCGGCGTTCCGGATGCGCGCTGCTTGTCCGGCGACGACATCGACACGGTGCGTCAGGCGCTGGTGCTCGGGATTCGCGACTACGCGCGCAAGAATCGATTCAGCAAAGCGGTATTCGGGCTGTCGGGCGGCATTGATTCGACGCTGGTTGCCGCGCTTGCTTGCGAAGCGCTGGGGCCGGAAAACGTCCTGGCCGTGATGATGCCATCACCCTACAGTTCTCGCTCAAGCATTGACGATTCGGTTGAGCTTTCGCGACGGCTCGGAATGAAAGTAATTGAACGGCCGATCAACGATGCGTTTCAGGCCTTGCGTAACGAGCTTGACCTGCCGGAAGCCGGCAAGACAAACGACCGCGCACTCGAGATTGCGGTCGAGAATCTGCAATCGCGTCTGCGTGGAAACATTCTGATGACGGTGTCGAATGCTGAAGGCCGGCTGCTGCTTTCAACCGGAAACAAGTCTGAGTTGGCGCTGGGCTACTGCACTCTGTACGGCGATACTAATGGCGGCCTGGCCGTGCTCGGCGACGTTCTTAAGACTGAGGTTTACGAGCTGGCGCGACTGTATAATCGCGACCGCGAAGTCATTCCCGAGTCGATCATTAACAAGCGGCCGTCAGCCGAACTGGCGCCGGGCCAATTCGACGATCAGTCTTTGCCGCCGTACGACAAACTCGACCCGGTGCTGAAACTTTACTTCGAGCAGAAACAATCGCCGGAAGAGATCGTAGCGGCCGGTCACGAGCCTCCGCTGGTTTATGACATCCTCAATCGTGTCGAATCTCCGGCAAACGAATTTAAGCGGCGGCAGTTGCCACCCACCCTTATCATTTCGCGAAACGCGATTGGCATCGGCCGGCGGCGGCCGATCAGCCATCGTTACCGGCGTGACCAGCAATCATGGTGCGCCGGCGTTGTCGGTAACAAATAATCAGTATTCCCTTCGAACTGAATTGAAAGGTGAGAACATGAAGAGGAAAGCATTCATTTTGGCGATCGCGCTCGTCGCGTTCATTAACGTCGTGACGTTCGCGCAAACACCAACCCCAAACACTCAGCAACCTAAGCTTGCCCCGGGTGAAGGAAAGCTGGTGGACAAGATAACCGCGGCACCTGACCCGGCCGGAAAACTCGCGGCCGCTGGTGAACTGATAAAGAAGTACCCGAAGACCACGATCCGCGGTCAGGTCGTACTGGAGCTCGCCAATAGAATTCGGGAAGTTAAAGATCCAGCCCAGAAACTGACGCTGGCGCAACAGCTTCAGACTATGTTCAACGATCCGGCCGACGAGCCAACGGTCATGCCGGTGGTTATCGATGCTTTGGCCGACGCGAATCAACTCGACCAGGCATTTGCTAAAGGTTCAGATTTCCTGGCGCGCAATCCGGAGTCGATAGAGGTCCTGGTTGAGCTTGTGTCGATTGGCGCTGAGCAGGCGAAAAAGCAGAATACAAAGTTTGTCGATCAATCAATTCGCTACGGTACGCAGGCGATTGCGTTAGCCGATGCCAACAAGAAGCCGGCGGACTTCGACGATGCAACCTGGGAGCGATTCAAAACGACCACCGTGCCTTCGCTGCACCAGTCGCTGGGTCTGCTTTATATGGTTAAGGGCTCGAATTCCGAGGCCAAGGCGAATTACGTAAAGGCGTCGCAAGCGGCGCCCTCTGATCCTTTCAACTTTGTGATGATCGCAGCGCTGATGAATGACGAGTACCAGGCGCAGGCGAAGGCCTATCAGACGATGGCGGCGGGCACGCCCAAAGAAGCGCAACTAAAAAAAGTCGAAGCGTTGCTCGATACGGTTATCGATGCTTACGCTCACGCGATCGCTTTGTCGGAAGGAAGCGCGCCCTTGGCACAGGTGCGGCAGCAGTATCTTGAGGATCTGGAGAAGTATTATAAATACCGGCACAACAACTCAAGCACCGGCATGCAGCAATTGATCGACAAGTACAAGACGGCGCCCAAGCCGTGACGGCGCCGCACTAATCCGGAAGGATCAGCAGTCTCTTACTTGTGCTAACATCGCGAGCGATGGCGGAGAACTCTGTCACGCGCGATCTCGCCCGCGAATTCCTGACGTATATCCAGGTCGAGAAAGGCCTCTCACGCAACACGCTCCAGAATTATGCCCGCGACATTAGCCGGCTGAAGACCTGGGCCGCCACGAAACGAAAGCGAATTGAGCAACTCGATCGGAAAGATATGCGCGAGTGGATTGCGTCAATGTCGCGCGAAGGCCTGGCGCCGTCGTCGATCGCCCGCGCCGTCAGCGCAGCCCGCGGCTTCTTTCGCTTTCTGATGCTGGATCGGCACGTGCAGCGCGATCCGACCGAAGACCTTCACACCCCGCAACGCAGCTCACATCTGCCGAAGTTCCTGACTGAAGAAGAGATGGAGCGTCTGCTCCGCGCCCCGGACATCAAGAACGATGTTGGCGTGCGCGATCGGGCGATGCTCGAGGTGCTGTACGCCGCCGGCCTGCGCGTTTCGGAGATGTGCGGATTGCGCGTCGCGGATGTCGATTTGGATGGTGCGATCGTCACGTGCTACGGGAAGGGAAGCAAACAGCGGCGCATTCCAATTGGCAAAAGCGCGGTGCATTGGTTGCAGCGATACATCGCCGTGCGCGATCGGCTCGGCAGCAACAATCCGGTTTTGTTTCTGAATCGCGGACGCGCGCTGACGCGGCAATTGGCGTGGAGCATTATCAAGACTCACGCGGCGACGGCCCAGGTGCCGGACATCTCGCCGCACACTCTGCGGCACAGCTTTGGGACGCACCTGATGCAGCACGGTGCTGACTCGCGTTCAGTTCAGGCATTACTCGGGCACAGCGACATTTCGACAACTGAGATATACACGCATATCACTGATCTACACATGCGCAAGGCCTACGATCGGTTTCATCCAAGAGCTAGAACCGCGAGCAGCGGCAAGAACGCAAAATAAGAGACGGCGGATTTTCCATTTGTCATTTTCCATTTCTCATTTGCCATTCAGATTCACCAGTCGTGAGTTCGCGCGGCCCGGCGACGGTTTGAAACAGCAATGGAAAATGACAAGTGGAAAATGATAAATGGAAAATGAGTTTTGGAAAGCTGAATGAGCCCGAACGCAACCACCGAAGTCACCCGCACCTATCTCGAGATGCGCGATCCATCTGAACTGCGAGCCGAAAAGCTCGACGATCCTTTAATTCGAATTGAACTTCAGAGGGATTGTCCCGTCGAATTATTTCGCTGGCTTTACCGCGAAGTCGGTAAGAATTATCACTGGATTGATCGTCTGTCGTGGACTGACAACGATATTCGCGCGCACCTGGCACGACCTGAGACTTCCGTCTGGCTCCTGACTTATGACAGCGAGCGGGCGGGATATTTCGAGCTCAGAAAATGCGAAGACGGCTCGACTGAGGTGGCTTACTTTGGGCTGCTTCCCCAATTCCTCGGCCGCGGGCTGGGCAAGCATCTGTTGACGTCCGCGACAGAACAGGCTTGGACGGACGGCGCGAACCGTCTGTGGTTGCACACCTGCACTTTGGATGATCCGGCGGCGCTGCCGAATTATTTGAAGCGGGGGTTCAAACCTTTCAAGACTGAGAAGTACGAGATAAGCACGGGCAATAGCCTACCGTGAGTGAGGGCGTCCTCTCGTATCCGCCCTTCCTGATGGTAGGGCTACTGCCCCGCTTAGACGGATGGTTCTGACTTTCGTCCAAGAACTGACGCGATTGAAGTGACAAAGCTCTCAGGCTCGATTGGCTTTGGCACGTGCATCTGAAAACCGGCTGAAAGCGCTTGCGAGCGATCTTCATCCGTTGCGTACGCGGTTAAGGCGACCGCGGGAATCCGCGCGTGATGCGACGCTAAATTCCGGACCCTTCGAATCAGACTGTAGCCATCTTCGATCGGCATGCCGATGTCACTAACGAGCAGATCCGGATTCCACACGTTGAATTCCTGCATCGCCGTCTCCGCCGAATCGCTGCATCGGACATCGCTCCCGCAGTTTGTCAGAATCGTCATCAACAACTCGCGCGAGTCGGGCTCGTCGTCTACGACCAGAACTTTCACGCCGTCCAACAGATGTGCATCGAAAACACGATCCCCGGCTGTTTCGTAAAGTGTCGTTTCCCTGTCGACTACAACGTCATCAAGGGCCAGCGGAATCGTCACTGTAAAAGTTGAGCCGCAATTGGGGCCCCCGCTGGTGACTTCAACTGCGCCAGCATGAAGATCTACGAGGTGTTGCACGATCGCCAGTCCGAGGCCCAGACCACCGTGTTCGCGCGTAGTTGACCCGTCCGCCTGTCGAAACCGGTCGAACATAAACGGGACAAATTCTGGTTTGATTCCGATGCCGGTGTCGGCGACGGACACTCTTACCCGCGAATCGTATATCCTCGTCTCAATGCTTACTCGTCCGCCACGCGGCGTAAACTTAACGGCATTGCTGAACAGATTCCAGAATATTTGTTGCAACCTGGTCGGATCACCGACTACGGCGATGTCTGTTGATGGGGCAGCATTCGTAAATTTAATCTCCTTCGCATCCGCGAGCGGGCGGATGGCGTCCAATGAAGACTCGATCACCTTCGAAACATTCACCCGGCCGCGATCGATGCTGAGCTTGCCGGTAATGATGCGCGAAACCTCGAGCAGGTCGTCGATCAACTGTGACTGCGAGCGGGCGTTTCGCTCAATCGTATCGAGCGCGCGGGTAAGCTCGCTGTCGTTCAATTGTCTCGTGCGCATCAAATGGCTCCAGCCGAGAATCGCCGTCAGGGGCGTGCGCAACTCGTGGGAAAGCGTCGCGAGAAACTCATCCTTGTTTCGGTTTGCGGCTTCGGCTTCTTCACGGGCGGCCTGCTCGCGCACCAGGAGCCGCGCGCGTTCTTCCTCGGCCTGCCTTCTTACCGCCATCTCCATGCGGAGTTCGGTAGCGTGGTTTTCTAATTCGGCGTAGAGGCTCGCGTTTTCGTAAGCAACCGCGACGTGATTGGCGAAGGTGGCGGCCAGACGCTCTTCGGCTTCGGTAAACTCGTCAGCGGTGCGACTGTTCAGTAAGTAAAACCAGCCGCGAACTGCGCTGGCAGAGATTATCGGAGCGCCTAAAAACGAACGGATTGAATTTGAACCCGGCTCCTCGTCAATTAGTAGATCGCTTGATTCATCGAGTCGAACCGGCGCCCGCTCAGTCACGATACGGTCGAGAACCTCCCGAATGATGCTTGGCAGTTCCCCCGTTTCGTGAATGTTGCCCCTGGCGTCACAGCGGAAAAAGTGCCGGGGCGTCTGTTCATTGCGGTCGAACATGGCGATGGCGACTTCGTCGGTGTCAATGATTCTTTGCGCCGATCGGCAGAACTTCTGCAACACAGCCGCCGGTTCGTGTTCAGCGGCCAGTTCGTGGCCCAGCTCAATCAACCTGCGCAGCTGCTCAAGGTTTGCGCTCTTGATCTCTTCGTTTTGTTTCTCGAGCAGTTGCGCCTGACGCTCCACCTCGCGTGTCTTCTTAAATAATTCAACGAAGACGTTAACCTTCGACCGCAAAATCGCCGGGTCGACCGGTTTGACGATGTAATCGACCGCGCCGAGCGAGTAGCCTCGGCTTAGATGCGCATGGCCGGTGGTATTCGCGGTCAGAAAGATGATCGGAATGTCGCAAGATTTTTCGCGGCCCCGGATCAGCTCGGCCGTCTGCAGACCGTCGATTCCCGGCATGAACACGTCGAGCAAAACCACCGCCACTTCATGGTCCAGCAAATAACGAAGCGCGTCTTCGCCCGAGCTGGCCCGAATCAAATTCCGGTCCGGCGAGTGCAGAATTGACTCCAGCGCCAGCAGATTAGTGGAACTGTCGTCCACCATCAGGATGTTGATCCGTTCGCTCGTTTTGGATTCAGTCACGAATCATCGTCCTTCCGCGAGAGCCAAACACGCAAGAGCGAGAACAATTGATCGATGTCCAGTGGCTTCGAAATGTAATCCGAGGCCCCCACCTCAAGACAGTGATCGCGATCGGCTTTCATCGCCTTGGCGGTCAGCGCGATGATGGGCAGACTTTTGAACTTGTCCATCTTCCGGATTTCGCTGATCGCTTCGTATCCGTCCATCTCAGGCATCATGATGTCCATGAGCACGGCTTCGATACCCGGCATGGCTTTGAGCAGGTCGATCCCCTTCTGCCCATTTTCGGCGTGGACAACTCTCATGTTGTAAGACTCAAGCGCGCTGGTGAGCGCAAAGATATTTCGCACGTCGTCATCGACGATTAGGACTTTGCGGTCCGCCAACACGGGATCGCGCCGCTTGAGTTGTTCGAGCATGCGGCGTTTCGGCTCAGGCAGGTTCGCTTCGACGCGATGCAGGAAAAGTGCCGTCTCGGCGAGCAGCCGCTCCGGCGAGTCAGCTTCCTTAATGATCACCGATGCCGCGACCCGGCGAAGATGAAGCTCTTCTTTACGGGTCAGCTCTTTGCCTGTGTAGACGATGATCGGAATATTCGCACGCGTCGGATCGGCCTGCAATTGCTCGATCAACTGAAAGCCAGTCATGTCGGGCAGCTTGAGGTCGAGCACCATGCAATCGAACCGTTTCTCTTTCAGACGCCGCAACGCTTCCTCTCCTGTGGCCACGGCGGTGGTGCGCACGTCGCCGTTGCCAATCAACTCGACCAAGCTCATGCGCTGCACATCATCGTCTTCGACCAGCAGCAATTCGCGCGCGTCGCGAGCCAGAAACTCATTAATGTGATCGAAGGTCTGCGCCAGGTCGACGTTAGTGACCGGCTTCTTCAGGAGTGTTGACGCGCCCTGCCTGAGCGCGCGGCGCCGTTGTTCTTCGACGGTGATGATGTGGACCGGAATGTGGCGCGTTCGCGGATCGTGTTTCAGTCGATCCAGAATCGTCCAGCCGTCCCCATCCGGCAGCTGGATATCAAGCGTGATCGCGGCCGGACTGTACTTGTGCGCGAGCGCGAGGGCTACGTTCCCCGACTGCGCCACCAGGCACTTGAAGCCTTTCTGGTGAGCCAAATCGAGAAGAATTGAGGCAAAGTTGGCGTCGTCTTCAACAA
>DATEPC010000111.1:0-32957 GCA_035273405.1 Pyrinomonadaceae bacterium
AGGATAAGAGCGACCGTTTTTTAGCTTACTGCGTGAATGATCCGGTCGCTACCGCTCGCGGTTCTGACACTTCTTATGTTTCTGATATTCTCGCGACGCTTTGAACGCCAACGCTTCAACACCGCTCGTTGAATTTCGCGATGTCACATTCGCGGTCAAGCCCGACACGTCCGGACCAATCATCGATCGATTGAGTTTCAGCGTTAAGCCAGGCGAAACACTCGTGCTGCTCGGTGAATCAGGCTGCGGCAAGACGACCACGCTGCGCCTGGTGAATCGATTGTTGGCGCCAACATCGGGCCAGGTTTTGGTTGAGGGCAAGACGACGATCGAGTGGGACGTAATTCGTTTGCGACGAAGGACCGGTTATGTGATTCAGGAATCCGGTTTGTTTCCGCATTTCACAGTCGCTGAGAACGTGGCCCTGGTGCCGTCGCTCGAGAATTGGGACGAGGACCGGACCCGCGGTCGCGTCGAAGAATTGTTGTCGCTGGTTGGACTCGAGCCGGCTCGCTTTAGAGATCGCTATCCCCGCGAGTTGTCAGGCGGTCAACGCCAGCGTGTCGGCGTCGCGCGCGCTTTGGCGGCGGATCCGCCGTTGCTTCTAATGGACGAACCGTTCGGCGCGCTTGATCCGCTGACGCGCGCATCTTTGCAGAAAGAATTCGCGCAACTGAAATCCAGTTTGGGCAAGACAGTTGTCTTTGTGACGCATGACGTTCGCGAGGCTCTGCTGCTCGGGTCGCGCATTGCCTTGATGTCGGCGGGCAAGATTGTGCTGATCGAAACGCCGGAGGGGTTCCGGCGCTCGACAAATGAATACGCGCAGGCGCTTTTGGAGACGCTGCGCGCGGATATTTAGTCCGCAGATTACGCAGATTTCACAGATTAGGCGAAAACATGATTGAAGTTCTTTTCTGCGTAATCTGTGCAATCTGCGGATAGTTCTTATGGAATTTCTGCGATCCAACTGGTCAGACATCCTGGCGCATATCGCGCAGCACGTCTGGCTGGTCTTCATCTCGATTGCGATTGCGGTGGCGATCGGAATGCCGCTCGGCATCCTGATTACGCGGCGAAAGCGTCTCCGTGCGCCGGTGCTGGGCATCGCGAATGTAATGCAGACGATTCCCAGTCTGGCGTTATTCGGATTTCTGATTCCCCTTCCATTCATTGGCGGCATCGGTCCGCGCACAGCCATCGTCGCGTTGGTCTTCTACGCGCTGCTGCCTATCATCCGCAACACAGTGACTGGAATCGTCGGTGTCGACGAAGCCGTGCGCGAAGCGGCGGTTGCGATGGGCATGACTGATCGGCAGGTGCTGTTTCAGGTCGAGTTGCCGCTCGCGTTGAGCGTCATTCTCACCGGTGTGCGCGTCGCGGTGGTGATCACGATCGGCGTGGCGATTATCGCGGCCGCGGTTGGCGCGGGCGGACTCGGTGAATACATCTTTCGCGGACTACGGGTGAACGATGATCGTTTGCTGCTGGCCGGAGCCGTACCATCGGCGTTGATGGCCTTGGCGGCAGACTTCGGCTTTACGTTAATCGAAAGACGATTTGATCCGAACGTTTCGCGTAAGCGGCGACTTCCGAAGGCACTGCGCGTGGCGGCTTTGACTGTCCTCGCTGTCGGGGTGCTCGCGATGGGTTATGCGGCCGTGAAGAGTTTCCGTGGCGCGTCGTCTGACGGCAGCGCGCGCGTCGTCGTGGCGTCTAAAGATTTCACGGAGTCGGTGCTGCTTGCGGAGATCATCGCGCAGATGCTCGAAGCGCAGAACGTAACGGTGGACCGGCGTTTTGATTTGGGAGGAAACCTGGCGCACACGGCACTGACTGCCGGGCAAATCGATCTCTATCCCGAATACACCGGCACAGCCTTCACAGCGATTCTCCAACACCCGCCCGTCACCCATCCGAAGGCCGTTTACGATCAAGTCAAACGCGAGTACGGCGAACAATTCAACATTGAGGTCAGTCCGCCTCTCGGCTTTGACAATACGTTTGCGATTCTTGTGCGCGGTGAAGACGCGCGAAAACTAAATCTGAAGACAGTTTCGGATGCCGCGAGATATTCGCCGCAGTGGCAAGCCGGTTTCGGGCACGATTTCATCAGTAGACAGGATGGTTATCCGGGGTTTTCACGCACGTACGGTTTGAGATTCCGCGCAGTCCGCGAGATGGCGCTGGATTTGACCTACACAGCGTTGTCTTCGCGCCAGGTCGATATGATTGCGGGGAATTCCACGGACGGACGCATCGCGTCGCTTGACCTTGTTCAACTCGAAGACGACCGCCGCTATTTCCCTCCGTATGAAGCGGTGTTCATGACTCGCACAGATACCCTGGGGCGTGTTCCAGCGCTGGCCGGCGTCCTGCAAAAACTCAGCGGGGCGATTTCTACCGACGAAATGCGCAAGCTGAACTATGAAGTGGATGGCGCGAGGCGGGACAAAAAAGTTGTCGTGAGGGAATGGCTGGTGAAAAAAGGCTTCGGGGCAGTAGCCCGACCGTAAGGGAGGGCGTGACAATGACAACGCCCTCCCTTACGGTCGGGCTACTGCCGCGGCGCTACGGCCCGCGCTTTGTTAATAGCTGCCCCAATCTCACGTCTTTAAGATGGAACTCCGGCTCGATGTTCCTTGTCTAAACTTTTCGCGCGTAGTCCTCGTACTGAAATCAGACCGTATTTACCGATGCGATACCTGTATTCCGTCTATTCCGATTCCGCCAAAATCGCGCTCCAGTCCATCCTGGCGCACAAACTCCGCGCGTTTTTGACGCTTATCGGCATCATCATCGGCGTCGCCGCCGTGGTGGTCGTCGGCGCTTCGATTAGCGGCCTGAACACTTACGTGACCGAGCGGGTCTCGAAGATTCTGGGCGCAAACCACTTCATGATTGCGCGCATGGCCTCTCATGGGCGGATGAGCGATGAAGAGTACGAGCGCCGGAACCGCCGCAATAAACGGCTGAACTGGGACGATTATGAATGGGTGCGCGACCGCTGCACGGCCTGCTCGGAGGTCGGCGTCGCCATGGGTGCGCAAGCCGATCTGAGTCAGGACGGAGTCGAGTTTCCCGGCGCGGTTATCTTCGGGGTTACCGCGAATATGGAGACGATCGAACAGAAAACCATTCGCGAAGGCCGATTCATTTCGAACGATGACGTGACACGTTCGGCGCTGGTATGCGTGCTCGGCCAGGAAATTAGAGAAAAGTATTTCGGAAACATGGACCCGATCGGCAAGACGCTGAAGGTTCGCGGATTACCGATGCGCGTGGTTGGCGTCGAAGAAACGCGCGGCTCGTTCTTTGGCGATTCGATGGACCGGCACATCTATGTTCCCGCCACGACACACATGCAGATGTTTGGGCGAAACAACCTGCAAATCCACGGCGGTTCGAGTTCACGCGAAACCTTCCCGGCGGCCATCGAAAACGCGCGCATGGAGCTGCGCAACAAACACCGCCTGAAGGGGAACGAGGAAGATGACTTTGGCGTGGTGGACGTCGAAGGACTCACCAACCAAATCGATCAATTCACCGCCAGCATCGCCGCCGTGGTGATTCCGATCACGGCCATTACTTTGATTGTGGGCGGCATCGTCGTGATGAACATCATGCTGGTCAGCGTGACAGAACGAACGTTTGAGATCGGCTTGCGCAAAGCGGTCGGCGCGACGCGCAAACAAATCCTGGTGCAGTTTCAGATCGAGTCCGCGATGCTCTGCGCGATGGGCGGTTTGTTGGGACTGCTGGCGGCGTACGGGATTGTCAGCGTGATAACGGCACTGGCGGGGATCACGATGACGATTACCATTGGCTACATTCTTTTGGCGGTGATCGTGTCAACCGGCGTCGGCATGATTGCGGGCATTTACCCGGCGTTCAAGGCGGCGCGGCTGGACCCAATTATCGCTTTAACAAGAACGTAGTAAGGACTTTGGTCTTTGAACTTTGGTCTTTGATTTCTCTTCAAAGATCAAAGACCTAAGACCAAAGACCCAATCAGTTCAGACAGATGAAACTTAAGTTCCCTAAAATTTTCCCCACAGAAGTTCTGCGCATGGCGCTGGACAGCGTCCGCTCGAATAAGTTTCGCAGCTTTCTGACCGTGCTTGGCATCGTGATTGGCGTGTTCACCGCCATCGTGGTGGCTTCGATCCTGACCGGCATGCGGCAGAGTCTGGTCGCGATGATTGAAGATTACGGCACGAACAACATCTATGCTTTTCACCTCACCACGGGCCCGCGCACAAACACGGATCGGAGTGAGCGCCTGCGCAAGCCTTTGACGTTCGACGATGCCGAAGCGATCAAGGTTCAGGCTCCCGCGGTTGAAGACGTTGCGGTTGAGGCGCCCAACGTTGGTTACAGCGGCGGCCCGTTCGACGACAACATCACTTATCGGGGAAACAACTATCGCTGGGGAAACACGACCGGCGTGACGGCCAATTATGCGGATCTCACGAACGTGACAATTCGCGAAGGACGCTTCATAAGCGATGCTGACGATGATCAGCGCCGGAATGTCCTGGTAATCGGGGTCAACGCCGCGGACGCACTGTTTCCGGGTGAGCAGAGCAACATCGCCGGCAAAGAAGTTCGGATGGGTGGTTTAAACTTTGAGATTGTCGGCGTTCTTGAAAAGCGCAAAGCAGGCTTTTTCGGAGAGAACGAGGAAGACAATGCCGTCTATCTTCCGCTGCGCACCGCGCAAAAGGTTGCGCCCGCGCGCGGTTGGCTGCTTTTTGTAATCAAAGCGCGCGGAGGCCAGCTCAATGAAGCCCTGACGCAGTCGGAAGATATCCTGCGTCGCCGGCGCAACGTCAACTTTGGCGCTCCAAACAACTTCGATATCAAAACGGCCGACAACTTCGTGAAGCAGTTCGACAGCATTACGGCCATGGTCGGCTTGATCGCAATTGCGATTTCCAGTCTTGGACTGCTTGTCGGGGGCATCGGCGTCATGAACATCATGCTGGTCAGCGTGACTGAGCGCACGCAGGAGATTGGCGTGCGCAAGGCTTTGGGCGCGCGACGGCGCGATATCACGAATCAATTCCTTTTTGAAGCGATGACCCTCACCTTTATAGGCGGCATGATTGGCGTGCTGTCGGCGGTCGGTATCAGCAACCTGATCATGCTGCTTATTCCCAGCCTGCCGGCTTCAGTTCCTACCTGGGCCGTGGTATCGGGATTGTCGGTGAGTATTTTCGTGGGACTAGTCTTCGGCGTGTGGCCCGCGCGCAAAGCCGCCCGCCTCGATCCGATTGAGTGCCTGCGGTACGAGTAGTGGCACAGACTTCAGTCTGTGTTTCAACTGGTAATCACAGACTGAAGTCTGTGCCACCACCAGCCGCCGCTTTCCGCTGCATCTCTTTCAAACTTGCAGGAATCATTGTGGTGATGTGATGCGTCGCGGTGCGGCCGTCGGCGAATGTCTGATACAAAGTGAAGTCAGGCAGCGAGAGGCACGATAGCGGCGATTGAAGGTTGTAGCCCGTGTCGATGCCAATCGCGCTGTTGTGGACGTAGATCCCGTGGCGGCCGAGGCGCCCGCGCAGCGGCAGGAAGGGCGTCGGCGTGTGGCCAAACACGCACGGCTTGCCGTGATAGCTTTTGTAGAAGTCGGTGTTGCGCGTCCAGAGCAGAGCGTGAGGCGAACTGTCGCGCGGGTGCTTGCCTTCTTCGAGTCCTGCGTGAACGTACAGCGCGAATTCGTCTTCGTGATAAAGCGGTAAACCACGCATGAATGCGAGTTGCTCCGGCGGAATCGCTTCTGCGATCGCGTCACTGGCGGCCCAAAAATCCGCCTCCGTGCGCAGACGCCAGGACTTCCCGGTGTACTGCGCGAAGGTTTGTTCACCTCCGGTCGAGGCCTCTACCCAGATGGTGTGTTTGCGATCGATAAAATCCAGAAGCATCTGTTCATGATTGCCGCGCAGACATCTGACGCTTTCCGGATTTTCACGGCAAAGTTTGGAAACGTGTTCGACGCAGCCAGGTACGTCCGGCCCGCGATCGATGAGGTCGCCGAGAAAGACGAGCGTGTCCGTTGCTTCATCACGGGGGAGAAGATCGAGCAGCCCGCGCAGCTGAGCACAACGGCCGTGAATGTCACCAACGACAAATGTTTTCATAGTGAGGGTCTTTCGTGGCACAGACTTCAGTCTGTGTTTTGTGACCTGAATTCACAGACTGAAGTCTGTGCCACTCAGCTCGCTTCGTCCCGCGACGTAGGGACGGTGATTGAATTCAGAATCCGCTGGTGCTCCGGATCTTCACGCAGCGAATCCCAATTCTTGTCACGCTCGAACCATGGGCGATTTTCGTTGCCGAGCTCAATGGCGCGCCGCAACCAATTCAAGGCTTGATCGCGCTCGCCTTCCATCGCATACGCCGACGCGAGCCAATACGCGATGTCGTGATCGGTGTTAGCCGTTTTGATAACTTCGTCGGTTAATTGCGCGCGCGCTTCTTCGCTGAAGCCGAGCGCACTTAGAAACGTCGCGTAGATCGGACGGATGCCGTCGAGTTGCGGGTGCTGCTCGAGAACTGCTTCAAGAATCTCTGCCGCCTTGGTCGGCTCGCCGTGGTAATACAGCGCGCGCGCACGAAACGTTTTAATCAGCGGATGATCCGGCTCGACTGCGGCGCCGGCGCCTAATTCCGCAAACGCCTCATCAAAGCGCGACAGGTACGTGAGGATGCGCGAGCGATTATAGCTCACCACGACGCGCTCGCTCGGGTTCAGCTTCAGCATCCGATCCAAACTCCGCAGCGCTTTCTCGTAGTCGCCGTCGAGCCGCGCCACCACCGCGCGCACAAAATGCACGCTCGCATCGTTCGGGGCTTCGCGTCGCAACTCATCGACGGCCGCGCGCGCCTTCGCTTTTTCGCCGCGCGACAAGTAGATGAAGATCATGTTCAGGCGTGCTTCAAGCAGATGCGGGTCGAGGGCGAGCGCCTTGTCGAACGCTTCGTGGGCCGCTGCATGATCGTCGGCCTCGCCGAATCCTTTCATGACGCGACTGGCGTACGCGGCGCCAAGGGCGCTATGCGCTAAAGCGAACGAAGGATCCATTTCCGCGGCGCGTTCGAAACGTTCGATGGCCTCGTCGATGTCTTTGCGTGCAATCGTGTGATAGATGTACCGCCCGAGCGAGTCGCGGCCACGCAGGTATTCCTCGTACGCCTCGGCATTCGCAGTCTTCTGTTGTTCGAGCCGATCCTTTTCATCCGAAGACAATTCCAGGCGCAGCCCGTCGCAAATCTCCTGCGTGATCGTGTCCTGCACGTTGATGATGTCGGTCGCGTCGGCGTCGATGCGGTCGCTCCACAAAAGCTGGCCTGAGTTCACGTCGACCAGCTGGGCTGTGACCCGAATGCGATCGCCGGCACGCAGGAAGCCGGCTGAGAGGACCGCAGAAACACTCATTTCGCGGCCCGCTTCGCGCGGATCGATCTGCTTTCCCTGGTACTTCACGATTTCGGAAGAAGGCCGCACGACCAGCGAACGGACGCGCGCGAGCTCAGTAATGACTGCGTCCGCGAGAGAAAATTCGTAAAAGCTCGATTCCGGATCGCTGCTGAGGTTCTTAAAAGGAAGGATTGCGACGCTTTTGCGGTCGCCTTCGCCCACGCTCGTCACCGGCGTTTCGTGGACCGGCCGATCGGAAGTTGGGCCACGCATTTGTGAAGTCCGGTCACCCGTCACCCCGCGTAACCAGCGCATCGCGCGGCCAACCGCACTCGTTCCGGATAAATGTTTCGGCACAATCGGCACCAGCGGTTCGGTAAACGCCGTGCCGCTCTCGACGTCACGCAGCACTTCGCGCAACTCGTCGCGCAGTACGTCGGCTTTCTGGTAACGGTCCTTCGGGTTCTTGGCGATGGTCCGATCCAGAATTGCTTGCAGGCGCAGCGGTGTGGGATCAGGCCGTGCTTGATCGAGCGGCACCGGATCGTCGTGCAGCACGGCGTGGCGCACATCGATGCTGGTCTTACCCTGAAAGGGCCACATGCCGGTGAGCATCTCGTACAGGAGCACACCGGTCGAAAAAATGTCTGCGCGCGCATCAACCCGTTCGCCGCGCGCTTGTTCAGGCGCTGCGTAAGTCGCCGTGCCGTACGGAATTCCAACTTCAGTTAAGTCGGTGTGGTGTATGCCCCCGAGGTCTTCACTGTCCAATAGCTTCGCCAATCCGAAGTCCAGGATCTTAGCCTGGCCGGTGGGCGTGACCATGACGTTGCCGGCTTTGATGTCGCGATGCACGATCCCGCGGCCGTGCGCGGCGGCCAGCGCGTCGGCGACCTGAATCGTGATCGAGAGTGCGCTGCGCAGATCAAGCGGACGGCCATTCACCAGCTCGCGGACGTTCTTGCCCTCGACGAACTGCATTGCGATGAAATGCACGCCGCCGATTTCGTTAAGGTCGAAAATTGTGCAGATGTTCGGGTGATCGAGCGCCGACGCCAGTCGCGCTTCGCGTTCAAAACGCTTCAGGTTGGCTTCTTTAACGGTGAGTTCCGGGGGGAGGACTTTGATGACAACTGCGCGACCTAGCTTCGTGTCGGTCGCCTTGTAAACTGTTCCCTGCCCACCGGCGCCAATCTTCTCTAGGATCCGATAGTTCCCAAGTTTTGCGCCGATCATTCTTTCGCATATTAAACGCCGATACGGCGATGACTGCAACCGAAGAACAGTCTTGCGTCTGGAGTGCGAAGTCTGAAGTGAGTCTGGAGTCTGGAGTGCGGAGTCTGAAGTTCGAAATTACAACTCTCGTCAATTGGACAGCGGACCTCAGACGCGAGACCCAGATTAGACTCCAGACTTCGCACTCCAGACTCCAGACTATTTAATGCCATGCGCAATCTTCTCTGCCTCAGGCAATCCCCGCAGACGCAACATCGCAACCACACCAAACAAAGGACCCGGTGCGAGAATCATGAAGGCGTAGCGCCACCCAACAATGTTTTCGGTATGCGGAATCAATTCGATCGAGAAAGTCGTCAGTAAAAATCCGAGCGACGTTTGCATTGTCAGCGCTGTGCCAATGTATTGCGGATCGCCGAGCTCAGTGACGCAGGCAGAGAACTGCGCGGAATCGGCGACGACACTGGCCCCCCAGATCGCGGCAATCGTCAAAAGCAGGATTGGATGAGCACCGAACGCGAAGCCGATCAGTAAACAACAACTCGCGCTAATCGCCATGGCGCCGGACGTTACCGCTGTGCGACCGATGCGATCGGCGAGCAAGCCAGCCACAACGCAGCCCAATGCGCCGCAACCGATCACGAGGAACGAAGCAACTTCCGCCAGTGCCGGGTCGCTTTGCCGTAAAGAAAGACTGGCGCGAATCATGAACGGAATCCACGTCCACATCGCGTACAGCTCCCACATGTGGCCGAAGTATCCGAGACTCGCGAGCCGCACGCCACGATTGCGAAAGATTCTCCCGACTTGTCGCCAGTCGAACCGCGCCGCCGGCAACGCAAGCGGCCCATCGCTGATGAAGAACAGAACAATCAGCGCACCGGCCGCGGCCAACAAAGAAACCAGCGCGACATTCGTCCGCCAGCTCTCGCTGCCGATTCCATTGATCAAATACGGCGCCGCTTTGCCCAAAGTAAGCGAACCGACCAGAACACCGAGTGCGAGACCGCGACCGTAGCGAAACCACGTCGCAAGGATCTTCATCGCCGGCGGATAAACTCCGGCCAGGAACATTCCCGTTAAGAACCGCAAAGTGATTGCTATGCCAATATCGTCAGCGAACAATCCGAAAGCCGCGTTTACCAAAGCCCCGGCGATCGCGGTCAACGCGAACAGCTGTCTCGAACTGATGATGTCGGGAAGATTGAACAGTGCACTGAGAAGCGTGCCGGCCACAAAACCGAGTTGAACTGAGAGGGTTAGCCAACTGGCGGCGCTTTCGGTCAGGTTCCATTCGCGCGCCAATGCGGGCACAACGGCTGAACCGCTGAACCACAGTGACATGCCGAGCAACTCAGCAATCGCGAGCAGCGCCAGGGTGCGCCAACGCAGTGACGCGTCAATTTCAGTTGAAGAACTGAGTGATTGCGACAAGGCGTCGCATTGTAACGCACGGCTCCGTAAGAGCCAGATGTTTATAGCGGCGCATGAGGGAGAAAGAATTAGGCGCAGAGAGAAACGAAGCGGCTTCGTTTCTCTCTGCGCCATAAACCAACCGGACGGAAATTCTATAAATATTTTGCGCCTGACGGCGCGACAAACCGGGGTACGCACGCCTCTCGCGTGCCATGAGCGGGTAACATCCTGAATCTAGTGTGGCGCGCGCAACTTGCGCGTGATTTCACGGGCGAGACGCCCGTGCCACTAAGCGGCGGCTTCGATGAGCGGCCTTACCATCTCGAGTGGCGGCATTCGAAGTGAGTGTTTGCGGCGTTTATCTTCGTACATGCTGCGATCGGCGCGCGCGGTGACCTCTTCAATCGACGTGTCGGTGGAATCAAAGTGGACGACGCCGACGCTGATCGAAAGCTGATACGGCCGGTTGGCCTGGGCGTTGCAGATGTCAAATCTTTCCTGCAGCCGCTCAGTCAATGAATCGGCAACCTCATCCTGTCCGATGGCGGCCAGCACCACGAACTCGTCGCCGCCCAGGCGCGCCACGATGTCGGATGTGCGGAAGGTATCTTTGAGAATATCTCCCGTCTTCTTTAACGCTCGATCGCCTTCGTGGTGGCCCAACGAATCGTTGATCGTCTTCAGGCCGTCGAGGTCCGCATACAGAATCACCGGCACCTGCTTGTTCCGCCGAATCGCGGCGAGATGCTGCTCAGTCACCGCCATGAATCCCCGGCGATTATAGAGGCCGGTCAGCTCGTCAATCAGCGAGAGGTTTTGCAACGCAGCCTCGACGCGCTTGCGCTCAGTAATGTCCTGAATCTGAAAAATGAAATGCACCGGGTCGCCGTCCACGTCGCGCACCAACGAGACATTGTTGAGTGCCCAAACGATCTGGCCCGTCTTGTGAACGTATCGCTTCTCGACCTGGCACGTCAGCGTCTCGCCCTGCATCAACCGGTAAAGGTTTGCCAAATCGTGCTGCAAGTCATCGTCGTGCGTCACGGTTTGAAAGTTCGACGTGAGCAGCTCGGCTTCCGTGAAGCCAATCAGATCGCACAGCGAGTGGTTGACTCGTAGCCATGAGCCCTGCGGCGAGACGAGCGCCATCCCGATCGCGGCGTAATCAAACGCATTGCGAAAGTGCTCTTCGGTTTCACGCAGCGCCTTACTGATTCGTTCCTGTTCCGCAATGTGGCTATTCAATTCTTCGACGTGCTGGCGCGCCTGTTCCGCCTGTGCGGCCGCGCTCGAGACGTTCTTCAAATACGTCAGGTAAGTGAAGTAGACGATCGCGATGATCGGAATTGTTGACACGAACGCAAAGAAACCCACCGTGCCGATGAAACGAGCAATGAGCCCCGCGGCTGATGCGCCGGCGAAATAGGTAATCGAAGTCCACAGGAAACTCTTGCGCCATGTGACCCAAACCGAAGTGTCGGCTTTCAGCGCTGAGCTGGTCGCGACGAGCAGTGAGTTACTCGCATACTGAATAATGGCCATCGCCGAAATCGCCGCGAGGTGATTGGTCGAGTACGAATCCTGCCACGTGACCGTCTCGCCGAAGATCAGCCGCAGCGACCAGACCGTAAGAAAAGTTGAAACAGCCGTGGCGCCGGCGTTGAAGAAATGAGTGCTTGTTTGTTTGCTGATGCGTACCGACGAGCAGATTGCTTCCACGGTCGCAAGAATGATCGCTGCTTCGCCACCAAACAGCAGCAGGGTAAGAAAAATGAAGGTGTCGGAAACTGAGATGTGAGCCCGGACGCGCGGAATCTGAATGCTGAGCCGGGGGCCGATGATTACGGTCGCCAGCGCCATTACGAGGAATCGCACGTCGAGCTGCGATACAGGGAACTCGCGCAGCGAGAAGAACAGCGCCGCTGTGCCCGCCAGAACGACGAGCCACATGTAGAATTGATTTAGTCGGGTGCGTGACATCTCAAAGGGGAGCAGCGGACAGGACGCTCCGCACCTCGCGCATCGCAACGGTCATTCCACGATCAATTGTGCTTTTTTCTTGGGAAATGTTGGCGTTTCAGTTTTCGGCTAGGCGGTCATCGGTCAGAAAGCCAGGTCAGATTGCAACTCGCCGGGGAGTAGCCCGACCGTTAGGGAGGGCTCGATAACTGGCGACTGGAGGAGCCCTCCCTGACCCTCGGGCTAGTGCCCCGGCTCCACTCCAATCACACTTCCAACCGCCAGAATCCGGCTATGGAATTCGATCCGAATAGGCTAGAATTCAAGGCCCGCGTTTGAATCGGCCACCAACCGGCAGCGGTATTCACTGAAGAAAGATAAGCAATGTTCGCGACTGAAGTTATCCCCTCAAAGTGTCTCGAATACGGGACAAATTGTCCGCCGCCGCTGAACGGGTACATCTGCATTGACTCGCCCGGATACTGCGATGTTGTCGACAAGACAATCGGCAATATCAGCCCGCTTTACCAGCTCGACATGTTCGACTGGACGGTGCTGATCGTTTACTTCGGCATTCTTACCGTGCTGGCGATTTACGGCGTATACCGCGTCAAGCAGGTCATAGACTTCTGGCGCTACTCGAAGTTCCCACCTAAGCCAAAAGGCGAATTCGCCGCAGCTGATCTGCCGCACATCACCGTGCAACTTCCTCTATTCAACGAGATGTATGTGGTCGAGCGTCTGGTTAAAGCGGTGACGGAAATCGATTACCCGCGCGAGCGCATGGAAATTCAAGTGCTCGACGATTCAACGGACGAGACGGTGAACATTGCCAGCGCGACAGTCGCGCGGTATGCCGCGCAGGGTTTCGACATTCATTACATTCATCGGGACGATCGCACGGGTTTCAAAGCCGGAGCGCTCGAGAATGGCATGAAGACGGCGAAAGGAAACTTGATTGCCATTTTCGATGCGGACTTTGTGCCGAAGCCTGACTTTCTGCGCAAGCTGGTTCACTTCTTCACCGAACCGACGGTCGGTTGCGCGCAGATGCGTTGGGCGCACATCAACGGTTCGTACAATCTCCTCACGCGTCTGCAAACGATCATGCTCGACGGCCATTTTGTGGTTGAACAGACGACGCGTAATCGCAGCGGCAACTTCTTCAATTTCAACGGCACCGCGGGTATTTGGCGGCGGGAAGCGATCGAGATGAGCGGCGGCTGGCAACACGATACGCTGACCGAAGACACCGATCTGAGTTTCCGCGCGCAGTTGATGGGCTGGCGTTTTGTTTACTTGCTGGACGAAGAAGCGCCGGCGGAAATTCCCGTCGAGATCAACGCCTTCAAGGCGCAGCAGCGTCGTTGGGCAAAAGGTGTGCTGCAAGTTTGGTTCAAGCTCTACCGCCGCATTTGGCACGCCCCGCTGCCTTTGATGGTGAAGCTTGAGATGTTTTTCCGTTTGACCGGCAACATCAGTTATCCGTTGATGATTGTCGCCAGCTTCATGCAGTTCCCGCTCCTGCTGGTGCGATACAACCAGGGGCTTTATCAACTGATGATTCTGGACGTGCCGCTGATGTTCTTCTCGACAGTCTCCGTCGTCCTGTTTTACGGCAGCGCGGTCTGGTATCTCGACCGAACGAAGAGGCGCTTTTTACATCTGCCGTTAGTGATGGGTTTGGGAATTGGCCTGGCTTTCTCAAACGCACGTGCGGTTTTGGAAGCGCTCATGGGAAAGAAATCCGACTTCGTGCGCACGCCGAAATACAGCGTCGAGCCGGGCGACGACGAATCGTGGAAGCGCAAGAAGTACAAACGGAAGCACGGCTGGCTCCCGCTACTTGAACTCAGCTTCGCAGTCTATTTTGTGCTGGCGATCGCGTACGCAGTGAAGATGCACATGTGGGGGCCGATAATTTTTCTGCTGCTGTTCTGCTTCGGCTATGGCTACATGGGTGTGATGAGTTTGCTACAGACGGCGGGCGGCAGTCGCCGGAAACCCAGTGTGCCGGTTACCGCCCCCACCAACTAAGATCTGAAATCGGAGATCTGAAATCTGAGATCTAAGTGGCCGTCCGTGGCCGGCCGCTGACGAGCGCCACCAAAATCGAAATCACGTACAACACAAACATCGGCGCTGCGAACAAAAGCATGTTCGGGATGTCGCCGGTGGGCGAAAGGACCGCGGCGATGACGAGAATGGCGATCACCGCGAAGCGCCACACCTTCACCATCCAGCGCGCGGTCACTACCCCAATACGCGCCAGCACGTAAGTAATCGCCGGCATCTGCGAGACGAGACCCATCCCCAGCATCAGCAGGATGATGAAATCAAAGTAGTCGTCCGCCTTCAGCAGCAAACGAAAATCCGAACCCAGTCCCAGCAGATATTTCGCTGCCGCGGGAAAGATCACGTAATACGCAGTCGCGGCGCCGAGCACGAAAAAAACGCTCGACAACAGGACGAATGGCGTCACGTATTTGCGCTCGTGCGGAAAAAGTCCGGGCGCGACGAACGCCCAAATCTGCCACAACAGAAAGGGTACTGAGATCGCGATCGCGGTGTACAAAGAGACTCGCACGTACAGCGCGAAGGATTCGGCCACGGTCGTCACGATCAGTTTCTCGTTGGGGTCTGTGCCTTTCTCGTACCCTTTGGCGAGATCAATTGGCAGCCGCGCGTCTTTCGGCACAACTTCGTTTCCTGCGATTAACGCTTCGTCGGTGAATAGTCCAACGTTTCCTTGCGCGTCTTTATCGACGCGCGCAATGACCGATGTGCCTGCGGGAATCGAAGCCGGGCCGAGCTGCTTCGCCTCAGGGAAAGTGAAACGCAACTTATCGCCTGGTTTTAATGAACTCAGCGAACCTGTAGAGAGTTGACCGCTCAACCCGTCAATCGGCACGCGCCTCTGCTGCTGAGCTTCACTGAGTGCGCGCTGCACGGGCCGCGCGAGAAAATTGTAAATGTGATCAGAGAAAGCCCAGGCAACTGAGGCGGCCAGGAAAACAAACATGAGGCTGCGAATCAGACGCGAACGCAGCTCATCCAGATGTTCAAGAAACGACATCTGCCCGCCAAGTTCATCTTCGCGAGCCTTCTTCTCTGGTTTGTTGATCAGACGCAGGCTGGGCATTCGCGACTTATATCCACTCGTGTTTTGGCTGTTCGGCTTTCGCCGGTTCACTCTCAGCCGTAGGATTGCGTGGCTTCCCGACTTGTCGGGACTCAGCATCGACCGGTTTGATCTCGGGCGTGCTGGGCCGGGGTTCAGATTCGAATACGTTTAACTCCCGTGCGGCGGCTTCACGTGCGGCGCGAATCCGCTGCGTGGCGTTGTCCAGAAACGAACTCGCGGGATCGATGCCGTGCTCGTGAATTTCCGCATTGACCTCACGTTCCCAGGTGCGCTTGAAGTCGTCGGACGCGCGGCGAAATTCGGAAAGACTTTTGCCGAGCTGCCGGCTAAGTTGCGGCAGACGCCGTGGCCCAAAGAAAATCAACGCCGCCACCAGAATCAGCAGCAATTCAGTATTTCCCAGAGAATCGAGAATCAGCAGGTACATCTTCGGACGATTCCGCAGAGCGTTGGTCGCTCGACCGAAAAGGATTGTAACGCGTCCGACGGCGTTTGACATCGATCTGCACGCTCGCGCACCCTCGGCTCGTGTCTGAAACGCTACCACCAAATTCGCTGGAGCAGTTTGCGCGGGTCGCTGAACAGGTCGCCGCGACCACCAAGAAGCTCGCCAAGGCGGCGCTGCTGGGCGAGTACTTTCGGCATCTTTCGGACGAAGATTTGGCGCGCGCGGCGAGGTACTTTGCCGGGCAAGTATTTGCTCAGCACGACGCTCGGACCACGAATGTTGGCGGCAGCATCCTCAGCGAAGCGCTAGTCGGCGCGACCGGTTTGCATGCCGATCTCGGCGCTCGCTATGCGCGTTGGGGCGACGCGGGCGATGTTGCTTTCGAGATGTTTACGGAAGCGAAATCCGCGAACACGCCGGGCCTTAGTCTCGGCGACACGGAAGATCTTCTGACTCGCTTGAGCAGCACCCGCGGAAAAAAAGCTAAGACTGGTTTGCTCACGAAGGTCTTAGCCAAAGCCACGCCGCTGGAAGCCAAGTATCTCGTAAAACTCTTGTCCAGCGACTTGCGGATCGGTTTACGTGAAGGCCTGGTGGAAGACGCGATCGCGCGCGCCTTCAAGCAACCGCTGGCTGACGTCTCGCTCGCCAACATGTTGCGCGGCGACATCGGCGAAGCGGCCGTCCGCGCGCGCGCCGGCGCGTTGGGCGACGTTGAGATGCGCCTGTTTCACCCTTTGAAGTTCATGCTTGCGACACCGGCGTCGGACCTTGCGGACATCGTACGCACAATGCCCGATGAGTTTTTCGTGGAAGACAAGTTCGACGGCATTCGCGCGCAGGTCCACGTCGAGGGCGGACGCGTGGCGATTTACTCGCGCACCCTCGATGAAATTTCGGCGCGATTTCCGGAGTTGATCGCGCCGCTGAGCAGGCTTTCGACCGACGCGATCATCGACGGCGAAATCATCACGGCGCGTGGCGAAGAGATTCTGCCGTTCGCCGATCTGCAAAAGCGGCTGGGACGAAAAACCATCAGTGATGAGTTGCTGGCAAGCACGCCGGTCGTCTTCGTTGGTTGGGATGTTCTGTATGCAAGCGGCCAGGTGCTGATTGATGAGCCTTTGCGTGCGCGGCGCGCGCGAATGGAAGAACTGGTCAGTACCCCCTGCGGCAGCGAGTGGGTTAATACGGGAACAGTGCGGATCTCTGAGTCTAAGCTCTTTAGCGACGTTGCCGCACTGGATGAGGAATTCGACGCGGCGCGCGCACGCGGCAATGAAGGCTTGATGATCAAAGACCCGCGGTCTTCATACAAACCGGGTCGACGTGGGCGTGAATGGCTGAAATTGAAGAAGGCGCTGGCGACCCTGGACGTGGTCGTGACCGCGGTTGAACTTGGTCACGGCAAACGGCGCAACGTGCTTTCGGATTACACGTTCGCGGTGCGCCGCTCGGAAAACGATCCCGAACTGCTGAACATCGGCAAAGCCTATTCGGGTCTGACTGATGTTGAAATTGCCGGGATGACTGAATGGTTTCGCGCGCACACTCTGCAGGAATACGCCCACGGGCGGGTCCGCATTGTCGAGCCCACGGTCGTCATCGAGGTGACCTTCGATCGGGTACAGCCCTCAAATCGTCACAAGAGCGGCTACGCTTTGCGCTTTCCGCGCATCGTAAGACTTCGCCCTGATAAGACGGCCGGCGAGGCTGATACGCTCGAGACGGTGAGAAAATTGGCCGCGGGATAATCAGGGCGAAGCTACCAGGAAAACGTCCCAGGCCCAGCGTCCAAGTTGAGCATCGCTCGTGTCTCGAACCTTGGCGCGAAAACGGAACGAGTTGCCGTGCTCATCTGTGCGGCGCGACTCTTTGTAATCAAGATCGATCGACTTAAGGCCCAGTTGTTTTAGAGTGTGCAGCTCTCCAGCCTCTGACACGCCGTTGTGATTTGTGTCCTGCCATAAATGCAAAGACGAAAAGACTGCATCCGCTTTGGTGATTTTGCCGTCGCTGTTGCCGCCATTCTGTGTTTTGTCGTACTCCGCCAACGCCAGAAAACCGTTACGAAAAGTCCCCGACTGCGGTTCGGGTTGCGGTGAGTAGTTGCCGAACAACTCGGTGCCGTTATCGATGGCGCCATTGCCGTTCCGGTCGAGCGACAACCATGCGTCGTCAGAACCAGCGCGACTCCACGAAAGCTTTTCCGGGGCGCCATCGCCCGTCAAATCGAAACTTACCCCGTTCGCAGCATCCGTCAAAATAAATCCATTGCCGGAAACGTCAACGAGAACTGGAGTGTACGGCGTACAGCAGCATCTACCCTGGGGTTGCTGATCCTCCGGGCAGCCTGAAGGGTAAAGACAATAATCAATATCGCCATAACAATAGTAGGGTGGAGCGGGTTGAAGATTTCCGCACCCCAGGAGCGGCCCGCAAGGATTAGGTGTTGGAGTTGGAGTCGGAGTTGGCGTCGCAGTACCCTCAGCTACTACGCCGGGGGCGGTCGCGTGGCAATTTTGAGTGCGGTTGTTGAGGTGAGAGTTTACCGAGGCAACGTCCGCCTGAGTAATGTCGAATGAAGGGCGCACGCAGTTTTCATCAGAAGTATTCGCGATGCTCGGACAATTATTGTCATTTGCCACCCCAAGTGGATGTGCAAGTTCGTGTTTAATTTTGCTGTTTATTTGGCTCTGATTAAAGTTAGTTGTGTTATCCGGTAGCGTTATGACTTTCGGTGTCGTGCCAAGCGTGATCTCGGAACAACCGGAATTTGTGGGGCCTTTCTTAATCACGATATCAGGAGTAGACGATGTCTGATCCAATTTCAGATAGTAGCCAGTACGGTTGCCATACTGGTCTGTTGCGCTGTTCCATGAATCTTTGGCGGCCGTGGTGCCATCCCAAATCTGAGCGTTAGTTGTGGTTCCCCAGCTGGCGTCTATCTTAATAACAAGTTGGCGCCGGCCCGAACCGTCGTCAGCCGGAGGACCGTTCATCGGAGTGAAATTCGAAAAGCAGTCTGGGCATATTGGTAAGCCCAAGAAAGTACATGCACAAATGATCGAAAACAGCAGAAGAATTCGTAGAGTCTGTCGCCACACTGGGAGGAAGAACATATACATTTTCTTGATAGCTATCGATTGATTTGCGACTTCAGCATGGATAATCTGCCTTTAAAGCGAGTTTTAACTTCCTCGTAGGCTCTGTATTTGTGGGTGTCAATGCCATCAAACCTGTCGTTGTCTTCGACTCTATAAATCGCCGCCGGCCCCGCGGCCAGTCGTGCCACGCCCCCCGGCAAAAAGGAGAGAACCAAAAGGTAATTCTTGGCCTCCTCAAAGCGAGGGATTGAAGCGCTGCTCTGGGTAACTTCGACTCCTTCGATTAACAACGTACCGCCGTCAACGGTTAGTAAAAACTCGTTTGAGAGCGTCGGGCCAAACTCTTCAGGCGGGGTGCCGAGTTCAGGGCAGGTATTGCAGTATCGTGCAGGTTTCAGCGATATCGCTTCTGAGACTCGGAACTTATACCAAGTTCCGATGCTATGGGAATTTACGAGGTAACCTCTAGTCGCGATCGGTTGGGCGATGACTACGCTGTAATTCCTGAGCAAGTCATCGACGCCTGAGTTCAAACCAGGATAGTCGATGATGGGCCCAGAAATCGCGATCCGTGATGTACCTTTCGCCTTATTGCGGCGGGCAACCGCACGAACGCTGTTTCGGTCTTCCCATTTTTCCTCTTCTTGAGAACTAGTCGCGATTCTCTTAAGGCCCAAACCGGCCACCGCAACGACCAGTATTACCAACGCAGCCGTTTTCAAACGCATGAGTTTGCACCTCTAGTGTGGGGTCTAACGACGTGAAAAGATCATTAGAGTGGTGTGAATCTACTCTCCACCCATCAAGCTGTCAAACAAATGCTGGCTGGCTCATGACAAACTGTTGAAGGGTTTGTTATTGCATAAGATGATAAATTAGGCGGCACTGGTTTTCTGTTGAGTGACTTCGGCTTTCAAAGACGTTGAGAGACTCAAGAGCCTGCGATGGTAGCTCGGATCGGGACCCCGCACATTAGTCGGCTCTCAGTTCGATTGACGACTTCCGATATGACAGGCAAGATTTCTCCGATGCATTTCATGAAACGCACTTCCCTCTGGATTTTTGTTCTGATCATGACGATGGCGGTTAGCGCCATCGCACAGCCACGGCCGCGCCCTAAACGGGCTGGCCGACCCGCGTCCGCAGATCCGACTTCGAAGCAAACGCCTGCCTCGAACCCGGCTGCCGTTGCCACGCCCGCGCCGACGCCGACTCAGCCGTCAACAAACGCGCCGGTACTCGCAGTCGTCGATAACGTGACGATCACAGCGGCGGACATCGAGGGGACCGTTCAGTCTGCGATCGGCAACGATCCCGAACTTAGCGCCTTCCGACAAGACCGGGAAAAAGCGATCAGAGAGGCCCGCCAGCGCGCGGTTGATGCGCGGGTGAGCTCATTGCTGATTGCGGCTGAAGCCAAAAAGCGGGGGCTGGCGCTTGAGGAATTTTTGGCACGCGAAGTTACGGGCAAGACGCCGCCGCCGACTGATGCGGAAGTGCGTGCTGTGTACGACGCGAATCGAGCGCAGTTTGCTAACACGGATTTGGAAGCAGCGCGGCCGACGATTGTTAATTATCTGCGCAACGAACGCGGTGCAAAAGCTTACGGCGACCTGGTGAATCGTCTGAAAATGACGAACACGGTCCAGAAAGGCGCGGACGTTAACGCGCCGAATCTCGCGCCGGGAATAGTCCTGGCGTCTGTGAACGGTCAGCCGCTCAGGATCGAAATGATTAACGAGCGGATGAAAGCGTACATCTACAAATTGGATCGGCAGATTTACGAAGCGCAGAAACGAGCGCTTGATCGTCGCATCAATGACACCCTGATACTCGCTGAAGCAAACAAGAAAAACATCGGGCCGGAAGTGATCATTCGCACCGAAATCACTGACAAGCTGAAAGCACCGAGCGAAACTGACATTGCGAAGTTTTACCAGGAAAACAAATCGCAGATAAACGGCGACCTGGCCAGCGCCCGCGGCGCGATTGCGAATTATCTGCAGGAACAGCAGCAACAGGAGCTGGAAGAGGGATTGGCGGCCCGCCTGCGCGCCGGCGCGAAGCTCCAAATGTTTTTGCAAGCACCCGTCGCTCCAGTTTTCAATGTCGCGGTCGGTAAAGGCCCCGCGCGCGGAGACATCAACTCACCGGTTAAGATCGTTGAATTCACGGATTTCCAGTGCAGTGCTTGCGGTGGCATGTATCCGGTGATCGAGGAAGTGCTGAAGGCCTACGGCAATCGAGTGTATTTTGAGGTTCGCAACTTTCCGTTGAGCTCGATTCACGAAAACGCATTTCAGGCTGCGGAGGCCGCGGCCGCCGCGAACGCGCAGGGCAAGTTCTGGCCATACATGGATCTGCTTTTCAAGAACCAGAACTCGCTCGACACTGAGTCATTGAAAAAGTTTGCGACGCAGGCCGGGCTGGATCGCGCTCGGTTCGATGCTGACCTCGCGAGCGGAAAATTTGCGGCCGACATTCGCCGTGACATCGAAGAAGGCGAACAGTACGGCATCGAAGGCACGCCGACGATTTTCATAAACGGCGTCGTCCTGACTGCACTTAGCGCCGACGGCCTGCGCGAGGCGATTGACAAAGGCCTGGCCCGCGCGGGTAAAGCGCAATAACAGCTCTTCTACATTACATTTTTCAATTAAGGGAGATTCTATGAAACGCAGCTCACAAGTTGTCGCAATTTTAGGTGTGATGGTCTTTTCGGTTTTCTTCGCAGCAAATGTATCGGCGCAGACTGGGCCGGTGGCAGGTGTTTATGAAAACCTAACGGTCGGCAAAGAGTCGGGCGATTTGGTCGGAATGCGCATCGTGATTATTCCCGCGCACGACACGTTCTATGCGATGGTGCAAATCGCGCAGGGTGGCGCGGAAGATCCGAAACCCGAGTTCGTCGATGCCACCGTGAAGGGCCATACCGTCGAGTTCACTGTCGGTGATCAAAAATACAGCGGCATCGTCGGCATCGCTGGATTTCGGGTAAAAGACCCTGACGGCAAGACGCACGTGCTTAAGCGCAGACCATGTGCGACGTTGTTCAGGTAAAAGCGCGTGGCACAGACGGCACCGTGTCAGTACCGGGAGCGGTAGCGACCGGATCAAGAGCCACTGGAGACTCTCCTGATCCCGTCGCTACCGCTCCGGGTACTGACACAGTTGACCCGCGCAAGAAACACATCACAGACTAAAGTCTGTGCCACAAGGCTGAGAAGACAAGTGGCGGCGATGGTTAATTACCAGCGCCGCCACATTCGCCTTTCGAGCTTTATTTCGCCGGGTCGCTACTTGGTGACTCCCGGTGCTTTGAACGCTCCGGTCTCGGCGATTGCCGGGCGATACTCCCAATGCCACGGTTCTTTATTTACCGTGCGGACGAATCCATGTCGCGGACCATTCCGCTTCAGCCAGTCGTAACGCGGATTTCCTTCATAGCCGCTAATCGCAAAGTCGTACGCGAAACCATCCTGATGATTTGAAAAGCCTGGCTTCGCGGCCAGGTTAAATCCCGGCAGGCGCCGCTCCCAACCGTCGCGTAAATACGCTTGTTTCGGATAGGTCCGAAAGCCGCTCTTCAGCGGCATCGGCACTCCGTCGGCCGCCGCCGCGTTTACCAGAGCGAGATACTCGTCGGCGATATCTTGCGAGACAAACTTTAACTGGTTGTCTGCGCCGACGATTTGCACGAGCGTGATTTGTTTCAGGAACCTGCCCGCGTCCCACGCCGCGTTCGCGCCCTTCTGGTTGTCGTCTTGCGGCGGGAACACCCCGACAGTCTCGTTGAGGAACTTGTCTTTGAGATTGGTGGCCGCCGTCCAGCCAAAATTCTCCGCGTTCACGAACACCAAATCCCGCAGCACGCGCGCATCACTTACACGAACCTCAGTACCGTTCGGAATCAGTTTCGGAGCTCCATTTTCCTTCACGAACGTCATCAGGTCATCTCCCTCGCGGAGTCTTGCTTGAGGGTCACCGATAACAAACGGCTTATCCAGGTAACTTTGCATGGTGATTTCACCTTTCCAAGTTGGAGGTTTACAAGAGAATCAATATCGATCAGATTCAACCTTTATGACGGCTGAATCCAAAACGTTTCTCTGGTGGGTACAGAGCTTGTGCCATCCAGAAAAACTATTTTACCCGGCGCTCGGTACGCACCCCTCTGGGTGCCAGCACGCGGGAACGCGCGTACCCGGCGTCGCTATGGGGTGGATTTCTTGTGCGTCAGGATGTTGCACGTGTCCATGGCGCTGGTTGGGTCAACCGCCTCGTTGCCTTCCTTGATGTGTTGAATGACCCCGTTCTTGTCGATCACGAACGTGGCGCGATGGCCGTAACCACCATCTTCGCTGAAGATGCCGTAGTCCTTCACGACGGAACGCTTTGCGAAGTCGCTCAGCAGAGGGAATGTAATGCCCTCTTTTTTCGCGAACTCGCGATTAGCGGGAACGCTGTCGACGCTGATGCCGAAAACCTGTGTGTCAGTAGCTTCGAATTTGGCGATATCAGCCTGATACGCCTTCATTTCTTTCGTTCAACCACCGGTGAACGCCAGCACGTAAAAAGCGAGCACCACGTTCTTCTTGCCTTTCAAGTCACTGAGCTTGTAGCGCACGGTTCGGCTGTCCGCGCCCACGATGGTGCTGGGCAAAGTGAAGTCGGGCGCCGGGTCGCCGACTTTCAGATGAGTCTTTGGCGGCGCCGGTGCTGCCGGGCGGGCTGGACTCGGTGTCGCTGTCGGTGTCGGGGCCGGCGTTATTTGCGCTGCGGCCAGTGAAGCCGTGACGAGGATGAAAATGGCGGAGACGATTTTCTTAAGCATCTTAGTGACTCCTGGTTTGTGCCTTCTGGCTGGTGGCTTGCTACTGGTTTACAAGTCTCGGAAGCGGCGAGAGTTTACCTTGCGAGCGAGGTTCTGACAACGAGGATGACGGTGCAGTAGCCCCACCGCGAGGGAGGGTGCCTAATGAGATCTCAAATTTGAGATCTGAGATCGCAACGGCCCTCCCTCATGGTCGGGCGACTGCCCCCATTTCAGCCCGATCGCCGATTGCAATCAAAACTCAAGAATTCCTCAAGCCGCCTTCGGATAATGCGATCACCCTGACGCCAACGGGTCAGGCCGCGGAAATGCCCCCGCCACAAGGTTCAAAGATGCTCAGAGACGATAACCAACTGATACACGACAAAATCACGGTCCCGACGCAGAAACCGCGCACTTCGCGGCCGCGCCTGCTCGACGTTTTGACGGACAACCTGACGAATTACACGGCCACGATCGTGAACGGCCGCGCGGGAACCGGCAAAACCACCCTGTCCGCGGAGTTCGCTCGCCGCGCTACTCGACCTGTGTGCTGGTACAAGGTCGATGCGGCCGACGCTGAGCTTGGCGTCTTCTGCCAGTATCTGATTTCGACGCTTCATTTACAGCGACCTACGCTGGACGCCGGGCGGCTGATGCAAATAACCGAGTCAGTCGAGAGCGACCGCGCCGAAGTGTTGGCTGAGGCATTTGTTTTCCAGTTGGCTGAACCCCGGCAAATCGGCGAAGAGCCTTTGCTGATAATCATCGAAGACCTGCACTTGATTTACGACGCCGACTGGGTGGTGCCGTTTTTTCATCGCCTGTTGCCGCTTCTGCCGGCAGATATCCACCTGATCATTACGTGCCGCAGCCTGCCGCCGGCGCCGCTCTGGCGTCTGCGGTCCAAGCAAATGCTGCGCGTAATCGAAGAGACTGAGCTGGCTTTCACGTTGGAAGAGACCGCGCGTCTGTTTGAAACCTATGGCTTGAGCGAAGAGCACGCGCGGATCGCTCTGCGCGAAACCAACGGTCGCGCCGCGGCGATTGCGAACTTTGCCGCCACGCCCGGACGCGCTGGTCGGGCCGTCGCCGACAGCTTTCTGGCCATTGACCCGCGACCGGCAACCAGCTTAATAGGTCAGATAAGCTCCGAACTGCCAACGTAGAAGAAACTTCGGCAGTCCCGACTAGTTGGGAAATATCGACCCTAGCCCCGTCCAAACTACCGACGTCGCCTCAGGCACGCACTTATCCGACCGCCTAACGACGCCGCATAGAGGTCCCGGTTTTGGCTGTGCTACTCTCCGCACCCCACGACCCCGACGCGTCGGGGTCCTCGAAGCTGTGATGGTCAAGGGCGAACGCAAAACCGTTAAGCCTAATCCGCCGACCACTGCCGCGGCGCCCCTTGCGCTGCCCGGCACGTTTTTCCTGCGCACCAAATTGCTCGCGCCCCGGGCCGCGCCGGAGTTGTTGTACCGCGAAAGGCTGATTGAACGGCTGCGCGCAAACCTTTCGCTGCCTGTAACTCTGGTGGCGGCGAATGCGGGATCGGGAAAGACAACGCTGGTAGCCGATTTTCTGCGCAAGCAGGAGCAGCCCTACGTCTGGTATCAACTCGACCACACAGACAGTGACCCCGCGGTTTTTCTCGGATATCTGGCGCACGGAATCCAACAGCGCGTCCGCGATTTTGGCGAGACGATCTTTGCTTACTTGCAGGCGGGGGAGCTGGTGCAAGAGCCCGAGCGGGCCGCCGACGTGCTGCTGAACGAGATTCTCGAGCGCGTGGAACAGCAGCTAATCGTCGTGCTCGATGACTATCACCATCTCGGTACGGAAACTCCTGTCCATGCAGTGGTCGATCGGCTGCTCACTTATCTCCCGGATGTCGTACACGTCATCATCATCTCGCGCGACGTGCCGCCGCTGACGCTCGCACGCCTGCGTTCGCAGGAATCCCTGGCGATTATCGACCGCAACGACCTGCTCTTCACGGCGGAAGAAACACAGGAACTCTTCCGCAAAGTATTCGGCCTGGCGCTGACGCCGGAACAATTGCAAGAGTACGGCGAACGCACGCACGGGTGGATCACGGCGCTGCAACTGGTGCGTCAGGTCGCGCAAAGGCAGGCGCCCGCCGCTGACGGACATGCCGATCCGCTTGAGGTTCTGCACCAGTCAGAGCGCGACATCTTTGAATACTTTGCGGAAGAAGTCTTCAGCGCTGAGCCCCAGGAAATTCAGCACTATCTGATGCGCGTGGCGTTGCTGGATCGAATCGAGGTGAACACCTGTGCGCGGCTCTATCCCGAAGTGATTTCGTCGGCCATCCTGCCGCAGCTGGTGCGCCGAAACGTTTTTCTCACGGTCGCCAGCGACGCGCGCGGCGAAGAGTATCGTCTTCATCCGCTATTTCAGAGTTTCCTCCGGCGGCGTCTGCGCACCGAGATCGGCCTGGCAGGTGTGGCCGCGGAACATGTGCGTTGCGCGGACCACTTACTCGAACGCGGCAATTGGGACCAGGGTGTGCGGCATTTGCTCGAAGCCGAGAACTTCGAGCGCGCGGGCGAAGTGATCGCGTCGCACGGCGCCGACTGGATTGCCTCGGGCAAACTCGCGTCGCTGGTATCGCTGGCTGAAGCTTTGCCGCCCACAGTCCTGGAAGCTCAGCCGCGAGCGATGGCGCATCGGGCTGAAGTCGCGCGTCTGCGCGGGGAATTCGACACGGCGCAGAGCCTTTTCCGCCGCGCGGCCTCGGCGCTGCGGTCGAAAGGCGATGACGAAGGCGAAGCGGACGCGCTGCATTCCCTGGCGACGATCGCACGACGGCAGGGCGACCACGACTCGGCTTTCAAGTATCTAGATCGCGCAGTTGAGTTAACCCGGCCTGAGTCAGCGGTGCGCACCAAATGCGGAAATACGCGCGGACTCTGTTTTGTCTCGCTGGGCGAATGGACGGCCGCCGAGCGCGAGTTTCGTGTCGCGCTTCAATCTGCCGAAGAGCGCAACGACGAACATCACATTCGGCTGATCACCCACAACCTGGGCCTGCCCGCGATGATGCGCGGCGATTTTGGCGAGGCACTGCACTGGCTGCGTCGCATGCTGCGCACGGATGGCCACGAAGCGCCGATTCCGCAGGAGGCCTGGGCGCACCTGAACATTGCCCGGTGTCACCTCTACCGCGGCGAAATGGAAGAATGCGAGAGGCATCTCGATTTGGCGCTTGAGCGCTGCCAGCTTTTCAATCTCGTCGGCCAGCAGGGCGAGGCCTTTGAAGCCTACGGCAATCTTTATCGCGAACGCGGCGCGTTGACGCGCGCCGCCGAGTTTTATGAGCGCGCCGCGCGAGCCTACGAAGAAGCCGGTATCGACCAATGGCGCGTTGAGCTGTTTGAGGAACAAGCGCTGCTAAGTCTCAAGGCCGGCGATCTGGCGCGCGCGCGCGGACAGATCGATCGGTTAATCGAGCTCCGTTCGGCGCGAAATGACGATGCGGGAGTGTTCACAGCGACGCTGGCGCGTGCGCGAATCAGGATTGTGGCCCTCGAATGTGAAGCGGCACGCGACGAACTGCTTCCCGCGCTCGAATATTTCCGCCCGCGCGGTCTTCACTACTACGAGGCGCAGGCGTGTATCGACCTGGCAACTTGCGAGTCGGAACTCGGTCATGAGCCGCAAATGCTCGAATACCTGCGGCGGGTTCTGGATCTTGCCGCGCGTTACGATTACGACTACTGGCTGCGGCAGGAAATTGCGCATCGCCCGTCGTTGTTCGCTTCAGACCTGGCGCAGGAAATTCTGCCCGCAGACTTACGCGCTCAGGTCCCGGCCGTGGAAACGGGAGCGCCGCAACCCGTGACGGCGACCGACCTGACGCCCGGGCCGCTGGTCGATCTAACCCTGAACATGCTGGGGCCCGTCGAGATCTTCCGCGACCCGGCCCGGCCTTTCGCGCCCGATGCGTGGACGACCCGGCGCGCCCGCGACATTCTGTGCTTCATCGTTTCGCGCAGGCACCATCGCGCGCCGAAAGACTCGATCATCGACATGTTCTGGACTGAGGACAATATCGAAACGATCGAAAAGAACTTTCATCCGACCGTGTCGCACATTCGCAAGGCACTCAACAGTAATCAGCCCCTGAAACAGAACTTCATCATCTATCGCGACGGCGATTATCAACTGAATCCTGAGTTCTCTTACCGCATCGACACGGACACGTTGGAGCGCTTGATCGCAGATGGCGAAACGGCGCGCCGGGAACGTAACTATGAGCGCTGTATCGAGTGTTACGAGGAGGCCGTGGCCTTGTACCGCGGCGAGTTCATGCAGGGAACCTACGAGTCCTGGGTCGATGAGCAGCGCTCGTATTACCGCGAGCAGCACCTGCGGATGCTGGAATCGCTGGCCGCCGTGGCTGAAAAGAAGGCGGAATGGCCGCGAATGATGGATCTGGCGCAACGTATCCTGCACGAGGACCAATTCCGCGAGGACATCCATTGCATGTTGATGCGCGCCCAGGCGGCGGTGGGGAACCGGGTCGCCGTGAAAGCGCAGTACGAGACGTTGCGGGAGCTCTTGCAAAAAGAGCTTGGCGTTGACCCCGCAATGCAAACACAGAAGGCGTTTCGCGAGTTGATGGAAAGCTGAGAATTAAGGTCGATTTTAGGCGGAAACAGGGCTAAGAAAGGACGAGGCAAATGCAACGCGACCGCAACAAACTTACTGGTGAGAGCCTTAGAATCACGGTCGTCTCAGTTCCGTATTTTGAAAACACACCTCGCCTAGGTTTTAACGACAAGCCGCTGTCCTGACCCGACCGTGGCGTTGGCTTGTAAAGATGGGCTGTTTTTTAATTAACAAAGTTCGAACCGCGCTAGTGCTGACTCTGGTAGTAATGCTGAGCAGCGTACCTGCGCTCGCCGGCCTGACCATATTCGGCTCGAACGGCATCACCGCGTCCGGCGCCGACGGCGTAAGTTTTGTTAACACTTCAGGAATCACGGCCAGCGGCGCGGACAGCTTTCTCGCTTTCAAACCAAACGGTATTACAGCTTCGGGCGCAGATGGAATAACCGCTTCCGGTGCTGACGGCATTACGGCCAGCGGGGCCGACGGCATTACCGCCTCGGGGGCAGATTCAACGACTATCAACCGGGCAGACAGTCTCACAGTCGTTGGCTCGAACGGGATTACGGTCAGCGGAGCCGACGGAAATAGTTATCAAGCCGATTCAGTCACCATCAGAAATCCTACCGGAATTACTGCCAGCGGGGCCGACAATGTAATCGCCACGGGCACCAACGGCATTACCGCCAGCGGCGCTGACACCCGCGGCATCGCTCACTCAGATGGAATTACCGCCAGCGGGGCCGACAGCACGATCTCAATTACCGGGACCGACGGCATTACGGCATCCGGCGCGGATGGCGTGATTTTTTCAATTACGCCGGGTTCGCTCACGATAACCGGAGTCAACGGCATAACGGTTAGCGGCGCCGACGGAATTACGATCAGTGGAGCCGACAGCTTTATTAAAACCGGGGTGGCCGCGCTGGTGGCGGCTCTAAACGATAACGGAGTCCAGGTTGGCATCGCGGGCGTCGATCCGGAACTTGCAGTGCTGCTCAATACTCTGACCGATGACAGCAACGTGGCTGCGGTAATCGTCTATCACCATCCGCCTACGGACAGTAACATTGCAGAGTTGCAGAGCATCGGAGTTCTAGGTGGCACGCGTTATCGCATGTTGCCGATGATTTCGTTGACCACCACCAAAGCTCGTCTGAGAGCGATTTCTCGCCTGGCTTCGGTCCGCTCGATTTATGGAAACCGCACCTTCCAATGGGACCTCGAGCCGGCTACACGAAATTTAACGGGAGCCACGCAAGTGCAGCGGAACAATGAGCTCACGGTCGCCAATCACGGAGTAGCGCTGAGCGGTCGCGGAGTCACGGTGGCGGTACTCGATACCGGGGTTGATGGCACTCATGCCGATTTGGCAGGCCGCGTGGTTAACAATGTGAAGTTAGCCGACACGCAAGGCCAGGGTGTTGGTTTCAATTATCCGGTCGCCTCGCCGAATCTACCCAGCACAGACCAGGTTTACGGTCACGGGACATTTGTCGCCGGTGTGATCGCCGGCAACGGACAGCAGTCCGCGGGGAAATATGCCGGCGTGGCGACGGGCGCAAATATTCTCGGCCTGAGCGCGGGTGATGCGAACCTGTTCTTCGTTCTCTCAGGCTTTGACTACCTGCTGGCGAATGCGTCCAGCTTTAACGTGCGCGTCGTGAATTGCAGCTTCTCAGCGAAAACAGTCTTCGATTTTAACGACCCGGTGAACATTGCGACGAAGATGCTGACCGACAACGGTGTCAACGTGGTCTTTTCGGCAGGTAATACCGGACCGGGTGACGATTCAATCAACCCCTATGCGGTGGCTCCGTGGGTCGTAAGCGTTGGCGCGACGGATAATCGCGGCCAGTTAGCGGACTTTTCATCGCGCGGAGAATTCGGCAGTCCGATGTTCCGGCCCACTTTGGTTGCGCCCGGCGTCGGCGAAGTTAGTTTGCGGCCTTCAACCGTGGCTTCAGTAACTACCGCGGGCGGCTTGGCCGAAAAAGACACGAAAGACACGAAATTGAGTTCGGGTGAGCTGCCGTATTACACGACCGGCAGCGGCACCAGTTTTTCTGCGCCACACGTCGCGGGCGTAATCGCATTGATGCTCGAGGCAAACCCGCAACTGACTCCGGCGCAGGTTCGCGACATTCTGCAACGCACCGCCACACCGCTGGCGGCCTACTACCTCCACGAAGTTGGCGCGGGGATGCTAAACAGCCACGCGGCAGTTCTGGAATCTGCGTTCCCGCAAAGACGTTTTGGCCAATGGCGTGGGCTGGCTTTTCAAAATCAGGTTGAGTTTGAAGAGAGTGCGCCGCAGTTTTTCACCGGCTCAGTCGCACCGGGCGCTTACAACGATTCACCAGTCTGGCTTCCGCAGGATGCTCTGCGCGCTTCTGTGCAGGTCGCCTGGGGCGGGTTCTTGAGCAACAGCAAACTTAGCCTTTCTTTGTTGGATTCATCGGGACGGCAGCAGGCTATTGCTAGTGAAGCAGTTTTCCCGGGACTTACCGGTCGCCGGCAGAGCTCGGTAATTAATTCCCCATCAGCGGGCGTTTGGACCGCGCGCGTCGCAAATGTGATGGGCCCAGCCGGCGCGCCCATGTCGATCAGCGATAACGACGTAACGAAAGGCTCTGGACAGAGCTACTACGGATTTGTGAGCGTGACGAGGGCGCGCTACCCGGCGCTGGCTGACATTGGTGGCCTCGATATTTCGTCACTGGATGGAATTCAGCAAAGTTTTCGCTCGCTCGTAATGGCTCCAGTCGGCCAACACTTCCGCCCGGGATTTGCCGTTACCCGCAGCGACCTAGCGAAAGCGATGGTGTTAGGTGGGCGCGTGCCTCAGTATTTGCCGGCCCAGTCGCGCTACGGCGATGTACGCGATCGGTCGACGATGTTATTCGTAGAGAGCGTCCAGGCGAGACCCAATGGAGCTTTGTTCCCATCCGTTACCGGCAGTTCCTTCCAGCCGAATCTCACGGTTGATCGACTGTCGGCTGTTGTGGCGCTGGTTCGTGCGGCAGGCTTGCAGCAACAGGCAGAGACGGGAACACACACGCTGACTTACACCGATAGCCTTTCAATTCCGTCTTCTTTACGTGGCTACGTGGCGGTGGCCATTCAGAATGGACTAATCAGGCCTAATGGTACGGCCTTTAGTCCGCAAGCGTCATTTACCCGTTTGGATCTGGCCCGCGCCATGGCCCGCCTGAGTGCGATGCCCGTCCAATAGCTTTTCTAGTGGCACGCGCATCTCGCGCGTGGAATTCACGGGCGAGACGCCCGTGCCACCTCTCTCACTCACCGCTCAAGCCGGCCGTAATAAACCACCGTATCGTAGTCAAAGACGACTGCTCCATCTTTCTGATGTGAGTCGAAGACCTGCCGCAGGTCGCCCAGCATTGGCTCGTAATTGGCGCTGTCGGCGTTAGGCGCGTAAGAAGCGGATAGTAGACGCCCTTTAAAACCCTCCCAGTCGAACGTCTGCTGAAAATTGAATCGCGCGCGCTTGTACTGCTCGGCCGGAAAGAATTTCTCGATGCCCGAGTTCTCTATCTCTCTGGCGACCTCGCGATAATCCGTCCCGTATCGCACCAGGACGTCGTCGTAAGCTTTGACGAGGGCGCTTCGACCAGTCGGAAAAGTGTTCCAGACGATGACGACCCAGCCATCGGTCTTCAGGATTCGATGGAACTCCTGGAGGGTTTTCTCTCGATCGAACCAGTGAAAGGCCTGCCCGGCCGTCACGAAATCAACCGACAAGTTTGGAAGCGTCGTGACTTCGGCCGTCGCATCGATGCTCACGAAGTTCGGATAATCGGTCAGGAGCCGTTCGCCGGCAGCGCGCATTTCCGCATTCGGCTCGACGCCAAGCACGCGATTGCCGTTGCGTAGGAATAACTCGCTCAGGAATCCGGTGCCTGAACCTACATCGGCGATGATCGAATCAGGCGTCAGGGCGCAGTCTTTCTCAAGCAGCGCAATGATCTCGGTTGGGTATCGCGGACGAAACTTCAGGTAGTTTTCGACGCGGCTGGAAAAGCGTTTGGTCGGGTCGAGCATAAGGCGGGTCAGGTAGTTGACGACTGTTGTGCGACAAGTTCGTTCAAAGTTTCGCGCTCTTTGTCGTCAAGAATCGAGAACGAGATGCTGAAGCCCGTCAGTTGCTGATAAAACGCGACCTTTCCGCGTATTGGCAGCCAACGACCGGAGGGAAGTTGAATCAGCAGGCTCACGATTTCGCCGGCATCGACCGGGCCTTTCGTGTTTACGAAACATCCGGTGACGCTGAGATCCTCGACACGGCCTTCATATGTGCCCGCGGAGCCGTGCCAACGCGTCGGCAAATTCACCGGTACGCGCTCACTTGTTCGTTTTTCATCATTCATGAGCTTTGTTTCAAATCGGCGGTTGCCCGGCCTCGACTTTGGTGATACTTCGCGAAAATCCTGAATCCCAGCAGCACGGCCAGCAAGAACGCAAAAGTCAGCGGCTGCCGCACGTCAGATTTTACCAGCATGTAGAAGTGCAGGACACCCAAAGTTGCGGCGGGGTAAATGAGGAGATGCAGACGCGCCCACCGTTTGCCGCCCAAACGCTTGACCATCGCGTCGGTTGAAGTGATCGCCAACGGCAGCATCAGGAAGAAGGCCGCGACGCCCACGGCGATGAAACGTCGCCCGGCAATGTCACCTGGAATTGTCGAGAAACGGAAGAACCGGTCAAAGGCGACGTACGTTAAAAGGTGCAGCGCGCCGTAAAAGAAA
>DATEPC010000112.1:0-22721 GCA_035273405.1 Pyrinomonadaceae bacterium
AAGCCGCCCCGGCAACTGTTCGGGCTAGGTGGATAAAGGGTGTGACGACCCAAGCTCTGTGGCGGTCTTTCTGTACCAGGACACAAACGATCTGTCACACCCTGCGCAAGTTATTACTTGCTGATTGAACATACAAGACACAGAGGAAACGGAATGTACAAATTGCCTGGACGACTGGCGCGGTTAACCGTGTTCGTTTATGCTGCGAAGCAACTTAATTGTCGAGGTCGTAATCATGTTTCAATGTCGCCATCGAACGTCAATCGCGATGTCTCTCTTCGCGTTTCTTATTTGGGTTTCGTTGATTTTCTCGCCCGTCACCGCGCAGCAGTCGCAGCCGCCAACTTACGATCCAAAACTGATCTCTGAAATCAAAGCGATTCAGAAAGCGGCGCTCGAGAGCGATTACGCGTATCGGCAGCTTGCGCATCTGTCGCACAACATTGGCGCGCGCCTGAGCGGCTCGCCGCAAGCGCAAAAGGCGGTCGAGTACACGGCAAGCGAGCTTCGCAAACTGGGCCTCGAAGTGAAACTTGAAAAGGTGATGGTGCCGCACTGGGTGCGCGGCGAAGAGACCGGCGCGCTGGTCGAATATCCGCACATGGCGCCCGGAACGACGCAGAAGGTTGTGCTGACCGCGTTGGGCGGCAGCGTCGCGACTCCCGAAAACGGACTGACTGCTGAAGTCGTGGTCGTGAACAACTTTGACGAGTTGACGGCGCTCGGTCGCAGACGTGTCGAAGGGAAGATCGTTTTGTTCAATGCGAAGTTCGATCAGCGTTTGGCGGACAACGGCCTTTCGGGGCCAGCTTACGGGCAATCGGTGATTTATCGGGGGATCGGCGCGAGTGCAGCGGCCCGGCTCGGCGCGGTTGCAGCCCTAAACCGTTCGTCCGGAGGCGCTGATTACCGGCTGCCGCACACAGGTGCAATGCGTTATGCGGACGATGCCCCAAAGATTCCGGCCGCATCAGTAACAGCAGAAGATGCCGACATGATGGCTGACCTCGCTGCGCAGGGCCGCGTGCGCATGCGTTTGCTGCTGACGCCGAAAACTTTACCGGACGCGATCAGCTACAACGTCGTCGCTGAGATGAAAGGCAGCGAACATCCTGAACAGATCGTGATCGTCTCAGGCCACCTGGACTCTTGGGACCTCGGGACCGGTGCGATCGACGATGGTGCGGGTTGCGTGATGGCAATGCAGACGGTGCAGCTGCTTAAGCAATTGCGCCTGCGGCCGAAGCGCACGATTCGTGTAGTGCTTTGGATGAATGAGGAAAATGGTTTGATGGGCGCGCGCACTTACGCAAACGATCACAAGACCGAGATGGCGAACCATTTCGCCGCTCTTGAAGCCGACTCCGGAGCCGGCCGGCCGCTGGGTTTCTACGCTTCGGGCAAGCCTGAGATTCTGACGCTGCTACAACCGCTGGCGACTATTCTGCAAACGCAAGGTGCGGGCGTGACGCGTCTGGTGAACGACACGGGCGCGGACATCAGCGTACTCACCCCGTTTGGCGTGCCGACGTTCGCGCCGCTTCAGGACACGCGCACTTACTTTCATTATCATCACACGGCGGCTGACACGCTCGACAAAGTCGATCCGCGCGATCTGCAGGAGAACTGCGCGGTAGTAGCGACGTTGATTTACACGCTCGCTTCCATGCCGCAGCAGTTGCCGCGCTAATTTGGAGTGCGCCGGCTGAGTCCCGACGCGTCCGCAACGTCGCTTTTCATTCCCTCTCCGTTTGGGAAAAGGTTAGGGTGAGGGCTTTAGCGGTGAACAGAAGAAAGAATTATATCCTTTCTTTTTCGCGCTAGCTTCGGCCCTCACCCAGCCCTCTCCCAGCGGGAGAGGGAGCAAAGAACGGCGTCCACCATGATTGGAGATGACCCTGCCCCCTGGTTTTCAGTCGAATATTCTTCACTTCGATTCGATCGATTCGACCAACCTCGAAGCGATGCGCCAGGCGAAAGGCGGCGCCGGCGAGGGCCTTTGTATCATTGCGCGCGAGCAGACGCGCGGACGTGGACGGCTGGATCGAAGCTGGCACTCGCCGAAAGACGCCGGGCTTTATCTTAGCGTTGTTCTCCGGCCCCAGTTTGAATTGGCGCGCTGGCCGCTGATTAGCTTAGCGGCGGCGCTGGCGGTTCATGACGCAATATTCAGAACGTGCGATTTGAAAGTAGACATCAAATGGCCGAACGACATCTGCGTGCGTGATCGAAAGTTGTGCGGCATTCTCGCCGAGACCGTTGAGACGGAAAGTGGGATGGCGGTGATCGTCGGCATCGGAATAAATCTTCACGATGAAGCCTTCCCGGCCGAGTTGAAACCGCACGCCACATCGCTTCGATCTGTGACCGGCAGCGATGTCAATCGCGATACTTTAATCAACGAGCTTCTGAAGGCATTGAGTGAGCGTTACGAAATGCTCGGAAGCGATAGCGGGGGCGAACACACCATCCGCGAGTGGTGCGCAAACTCTTCGTATGCATTCGGCCGAATGGTTCGCGTCTCATTGGGTACGGAAAATCTCGTCGGCATCACGCGCGGACTTGAAAGCGACGGCGCCCTGCGGATTGAAACTGCTGACGGCAAGAATAAGATCGTACGCGCAGGTGACGTAACATCGTTGCGGGCGCAGTAGTGCAGTACGCGGAGCGTTCCAGGATGATCCGGTCGCATCCACCACCCCACGCGGGCTGCCGGCGTGGGGACCCCGGTCCGCTCCCGCTACTGACACTGGCAGAGACGGATAAACGAATCAAATGAACGGCAAGCGCATCGTTATCTCAACCTTCGGTTCGTTCGGCGACATCCATCCGTACATCGCCATCGCCCTTGAGCTGAAGGCGCGCGGGCATCGTCCCCTGATTGCGACTTCTGAAGTGTATCGCGAGAAGATGGAGACGGCTGGAATCGATTTTCATCCCGTACGGCCCGACGTACCCTCTTACGAAGCGACGCCGGAGTTGCAAGCGCTGGTCGAGAGATTGATGGACCAGAAGCAGGGCCCGGCAGCCATCGGCGACTTAATCCTTCCGCATCTGCGCGACATTTATGCTGATCTTGACGCAGCGACTAAGGACGACGTGGATTTACTTTTGACGCATCCGCTTCCATTCGTGGGCACGATGATTGCCGAGAAGAAACGACTTCCATGGATCTCAAGCGTGCTCGCACCCGCTTCTTTTCTTTCAGTCCATGATCCGATTGTGCCGCCTCAGTGGCCCTGGCTTTACCATTTCATGAAGCTGAGTCCGTGGGTGGGTCGCGGCGTGATGGGACTTGCGAGGATCAAGCTCGAAAAGCTGGCGCAGCCAATTTACGATCTGCGCCGGGATCTCGGATTGTCGCGTGGCGGGCAACCGTTGTTCGAAGGGCAGCATTCGCCGACGAAGGTCCTGGCGCTGTATTCGAAACTGCTGGGAGCGCCCCAACCCGACTGGCCGGCGAACAGCATCATTACCGGTTTTCCTTTTTACGATCGCCGCGACTACTTTGGCGAGACTGCTTTGCCGAAAGGCCTGGCGGAGTTTCTTGACGCTGGGCCGCCGCCCATAGTCTTTACGCTCGGCTCATCGGCGTTCTGGGTCGCGCGAGATTTCTATCGCGACTCAATCATCGCGGCTGAGGCGCTGGGAAGGCGCGCGTTGCTTTTGATTGGCCACGGGCGCAACCTGCCGGCGTCCCCTTTACCTGATGGCGTGGCCGCGTTCGAATACGCTCCCTTCAGTGAGGTCCTGCCACGTGCGTGCGCCGTCGTGCATCAGGGCGGTGTCGGCACGACAGGTCAAGCTATGCGCTCAGGCAAACCGGTCTTGATTGTCCCGCATGCGCACGATCAGTTTGATAACGCGGCACGAATCGAGCGGCTGGGCTGCGCGCGCGCCTTGCCACGTCCGCGTTACAACGCCGAGACCGCGACGCGTGAACTGCGAATGCTGCTCGATGATCCGAGTTACGCCGAAGCAGCTAAGAAAGTCGGCGAACTTGTGAGTCAGGAAGACGGCACACGCGTAGCGGCGGATGAAATTGAGAGAGTGTTGGGTGGTTGAGCCACAGACTCGAATGACTAGATCACGACAGAGCGAGAAACGAGGCATGTTCGTCGGCAGCGAATGCTTCAATCGCGACGAAGTGTCTTCGCAAGCAATGTTCGACGTCCGAAGTGGAACAATTGCCCAATCGCACCCACACAACTTTCGGAGGATAGCCGAAGACAAAACTGCGTTGATGCATGTCCGAATCCTTCGAACAAACGATTAGGCCGTTGTCCGCAGCGTATTTCCAAACCACCGGATCATCCGCGGCTTTCAGCCCAACGTCGCGAACATGAATCGAATCGGGAAAGAGATCGTTAAGTGCTAACGAGTTGCGGAGATAGATTCTCGTCAAAGAGCAGCTTCATGCGGCCGGCACAGTGATTAGTTTGCGCTCACGATCAGCCGCAAAGGCAATGCAGGCCTTCAGGTCGTCGCGCGTGAGGTCCGGGAAGTCTGCGAGGATTCGATCCTCAGTCATGTCGGAAGCCAGATACTCCAAAACCTCATAAACCGTAATACGCAAGCCGCGGACACAGGGTTTGCCGCTCCGTTTGTTCGGGTCGATAGTGATGTAGTCCCGATAGTCCATGTGCTGAGATTATGGCCGATCAATTATTCGGGTCAAGAGCACGACAGGCAAGCCCCATAGGCACCATTGCACCCCCAACGCCTTGGTTAGGCCGCCGCTCCGCGGCGTAAACTTTCCCTGAGCCTGCGCGCGATGCGAAACGCCAACAGGCAGGCGATCGCGATGCCGGGCAGAATGAGTGCACACGTTACGACGGCAAGTCCTGTGACCGCCTCGGGTGGTGCGTACGTTGGATCCTGTGTGGCGCCGGGCAAGTACGGGGGAATCGCATTGAGATTGAAAAAGAACCAGGCCGCCGCATAGCCCAACACGAAAGTCGCTAGCACTGCATAGGTGACTGCGGCGCGGTAGCGCATGGTGCTGCGGCTAAGGAACCTGCCCCCAACAATCCAGCTACCGCTGGCGGATCCAGAAGCCGACCAGGACTATGAGGCTTGGAAGGCGATCAGGGATCAGGAGGGTTAGTGCCAAAGCGATGGATGTTATCTCAAGCCTCCGAAGTCTTACGGCCTGACGTTTGAGTCATATTCACATAACTCATAAGTTCTGAGTCCTGAGACCTGAGACGGAAGAACCCTGACATATTATTCGTACTCGCCTTGATAATACTCCTTCTTCCGCATTATCTTCGCCCTCCTGCTAATATCACTGAACTCATGCTGCTCGTAATCGACATTGGCAACACCAACACGTCCCTCGGCGTGTTTGACGGCGAGAAGTTGCTGACGCATTGGCGTCTGACGACGGCGCGCTCGCGCACGGTTGATGAGTGGGGCGTGCACGCACGAAATCTCTTTGCGCTTGCCGATCTGGATTTCAAATCGATTAGCGGGATAGCGATTGCTTCAGTCGTGCCGCCGGTTAACTTCACTGTGAAGCGGATGGCTGAAACCTACTTTCATCTGACGCCGATGTTCATCGACGACACGATCGACACGGGCGTGCCGATTCTTTACGAGCCACCTTCAGACGTTGGCGCCGATCGTATCGTTGACGCGGTCGCGGCCATCAAGAAATACGGAGCCCCCTGCATCGTCGTTGATTTCGGAACCGCTACAACCTTCGATGCAATTAACCCAAAGGGCGAATACCTCGGCGGAGTGATCACGCCGGGCATTACGATTTCTTCCGACGCTTTGTTTGAGCGCGCCGCGAAATTGCCGCGTGTCGAAATCAAGCGTCCGCAGAAAGTGATCGGCTCGGCGACTGTCGAAGCTATGCAGTCGGGCCTGTACCACGGTTACGTCGGCCTGGTTGATGGAATTCTGAAAAAGATGATTGACGAGCTTGGTCGTTCGCCGCGGGTGATTGCGACCGGCGGTCTGGCGCCTTTGATCGCGCGTGGCTCAAAGTTCATTCAGGAAGTTGATGAGACATTGACCTTGGAAGGGTTGAGGTTGGTGTATGAACGAACAGCGAGTGGCAAAAAAACAACTGTAGGTGTTTAGAGGCGGGCGTTGCCCGCCGATTCCCCCATGAAATTGTTCAAGTCACATGAGCCAAATACATTCCACTATGTGACAACCGTGTGCTTTAACCGCAACACTGTCTTCCAAAGAGAGACTGCTTGCGAATTGTTCATTGAAGCATTAGCGGAAACCCGCGAACATTGCAGCTTCAAATTGATTGGGTACGTCATCATGCCTGATCACGCCCACCTCATTCTCAATCCTGTAAATCGCGACATCAGCGTTGTCATGCGACGTTTAAAGAGTACGTCGGCACGATTGATCCTGGACTGGCTCCGCGTTGACGGGCACGAAAACTTGTTGAGAAAGCTTGCGCTCACACACGCTCAGGCCAAGTCACCCACACATGCGCTTTGGCAAGAGGAGTTTTCCGCGATTGATTTGTATAGCCCGAGGTTCATTCAGCAAAAGCTAAATTACGTTCATCTAAATCCAGTGCGCGGTAAACTCTGTTCTCATCCCGCAGAATGGAAGTGGTCGAGCTCTCGCGCTTATTTGCCCCACGCGCCCGGCGAAGTTCCGATCGAAGTGGATTGGAGGGGCTATTGGAAATCGGAAGAGGTCGTTCAATTCGAAGGATCGGCGGGCAACGCCCGCCTCTAAACCATCAAGCAGCGTTTTTGAGCCTTGAATTACTTTTCCTACTTCTCCGAAATCGAAGACACTTTCATTCGCCGTCGCGGCAAGCACTTGATGCTTAGCCCGATCGACTGGGCTTTGATCGAAAGCTGGAAAGAGCGTGGCGTGCCGCTGCACGTGGCGGTGCGAGGCATCGAACACTCTTTCGATTCGTATGAGTCAAAGAAGCACAAGCGCACCGTCAAGACGCTTCTGTATTGTCAGGAGGAGGTCGAGGCGCAGTACGCAGAATGGCTTGAGTCCAGAGTAGGCAGCCATGAAACTGCGGAGGAGACGTCCGCGCTCCCAGCGGACAAGTCGCCGTTCTCGCGCGAGGCGATCCTCAATCACCTCGCTCGATCGCTCGATGAAATCCAGCAGCTCGCAAGCAATCGAAAACAGGAAGACTCGTTCGGCGAAGCCTTAACTCGTGCGATGGCGTTGTTAACCGAGATCCGCGACGACTACTCAAGCAGCGCGAGCCCCAACACGCGCAAGCTGGAAGAATCTTTAACGGGGATCGATCGTTTGCTCGACGACTCGATTCGCGCGGTTGTAAAGGAAACTGAACTTGCCTCGATTCTTTCTGAGATCGATTCGCAGATAAAGCCTTACAAACGCCACATGGACAAGCCCACCTTTGAGCAAACGCGCGACAATCTCCTGCGCAAACGCCTGCGCGACCACTTTGGAGTGCCGCGGCTAAGCCTCTTTTATCTCTAGTTACGGGTGGCACGCGCATCTTGCGCGTGATTATCACGGGCGGGACGCCCGTGCCACTTCAAAAGTCTTGAGTGACGGCCGGAAACGGAGTATCGTTCGCGCGCTTTAGATCGTCCGGGCCCGACAAGTCGGGATAGCGGCGGTTGAACTTCCAGGGGAAAAATTTCCCAAACTCCCGCTATCCCGACCGGTCGGGGTTCTGACAAATAACTGCCCTTCAGGAGAGACCTCATGGCCTACAGCCCAAATGACGAGGCGCCTGCCGAGCGTCCGTTAAAAGCCTACGCATTCGACCCGTCACAAGGCCGCAACCTTGGCAATTACATGACCGTCAACGTTCGCAACGAGGCGAGCGCCGATCCGCCCACGGTCTTATTGCCTGGGCCGATCGGCAGATACCTGGCGGTGATCGATTACGACGCCAGTAACAACGTCTATTACGAGCCGGTTGATCTCGACGATCCAGCGCTGTTGCTGCGTGGCGGTCTCGATCCAAGCGAATCGGATCCACGCTTTCATCAACAGATGGTTTACGCCGTGGCCAGTGAAACCATTCGCCGTTTCGAACTTGCGTTGGGACGCCGGATACGTTGGGGCTTTCGCGGCGGAAAGAAAAACGATCCGTTTCGCGGGAAGTTGCGTATCTTCCCGCACGCGATGCAGGAAGCGAATGCGTACTACGATCGCAATCTACGCGCGCTCGTTTTTGGTTACTTTCCGGCTTCGGAGACTGATCCAGGCACCAACCTTCCGGGGCAAACTGTCTTCACCTGTCTGTCGCACGACATCATCGCGCACGAAACGGCGCACGCTTTGATTGACGGTCAGCGCGAGTTCTTTCTCGAAGCGACCGGGCCGGACACACCGGCCTTTCACGAAGGCTTCGCCGACATCATCGCGCTGTTCCAGCACTTCAGTTACAAAGAAGCGCTTTTGGAAGTCATTCAGAAGTTGGGCGGACAGATTTACCGCAGTCGCATCGGCCCGAATGTTCAGCCCGAGGGCGGTCGTCCGGTAATCCAGGACGAGCTGTCGAAATCAAATCCGCTGGTTGAATTGGCGCAGCAATTTGGCGAGGCGCTCGGCATGCGCGCGGCCTTGCGACAAGCGCTCGGTACGCCGCCGAATTCGAACGCGCTGAAGAATCTGTTTGAGTCACACGAGCGCGGCGCGATCCTCGTCGCGGCGGTGTTTGATGCGTACTTTACGATCTACATGCGTCGCACGCGCGACTTGATGCGAATCGCGCAAAGCTCCGGCTCGGCCACGACTCCGGGAAATTTGCATCACGATTTAGCGAATCGCCTGGCGAGTGAAGCAGCCAAGGCCGCGCAGCACTTCGCGAACATTTGCATTCGCGCGCTCGACTACTGTCCGCCCATCGATATTAGCTTCGGCGACTTTCTGCGCGCCATGATCACCGCGGATTACGATTTGGTGCCCGGCGACCGCCACGGTTACCGCGAAGCACTGATCGAGGCGTTTCGCCTGCGAGGAATTTGCCCGTCAGGCGTCACGTCCTATGCCGAAGAATCGCTGCGCTGGTGTGCGCCCGAGGTGTTGAAGGGTATTACGCCGCCTCTCTGCACCGGCCTGAAATTCAATATTCCGAATCCGACGACGCCTCAACAGCAACGGCACAATGCAATTACATTGAGTCGCTTCGGGAAAGCCAATGCAAAAGCTCTCGGGCTGAATCCGAAGGAACCAGTCCAGGCATACTCGTTCCACGCGATCCATCGAGTTGCGCCTGACGGAGGCTTGAAAGTTGAAATGATCGCAGAGCTTATGCAGCAGATGGACGTGGCGCTCGACCCTGACGACAAGGATTCGGAGATTTTCACGTTTCGCGGCGGCACGACGGTGATCCTCACGGACAAAGGCGAAGTGCGCTACGCCATTCAAAAGAACCTCGGGGAAGACAACAAGGACAATAAGCGCTTGAAGCGACAGCGCGACTACTATCAAAACTCAATGGCGAGCATGGCGATGGCGGCCTATGGCTCCGAAGAGATGCAAGACTTTCTGCCACGCCGCGGGCGAAAGCGTCAGATGAATTTCAGCCTGGTCCACAGGGGGTACTGAGAAATGGCGACGAAAAAGAAAAACAAGAAGGCGGCTAAGCCCATCGCCTTTGGTAAGAACACGATTCGCGTGCGGATGTACCGGGTTGGTTTTGGGGATTGCTTTCTGCTTTCGTTGCCGATCGCAGGCGCCGATGCCAACGGCGACACGCATCGGCACGTGTTAATCGATTGCGGCGTACATTTCAAAGGCGATCTGAAAATGATGGACCGCGCCGTCGATCACATTGCCGAAACGACAAAGCGGAAACTCGCGATTGTGATCGCGACACATTCGCATCAGGATCACATCTCCGGCTTCAGCAATAAGTTTTCCAGCTTTGAAATCGGGGAAGTGTGGATGCCCTGGTGCGAAGATGTGCGCGACAAACAGGCGCTGAAGCTGCAAAAGAAGCATATGGCTCTGACCGAGCGGCTGCGGGAGCACTTCGAGGCCGAAGCGCGTCGGGCGCCGGTGAGCAAAACGCGAGCTGCGGCCATGGCCGCTGTGGCGAACCTGGTGCAGAACAAGACGGCATTGACGCTTCTGCGTGCAGGCTTCAACGTCAATGCACAAGTCCGCTATCTGAACGCCAGTGACTTTCTGAAAAACGCCGGGGGCATTACCGGGTTGTCGGTCAACATTTTGGGGCCGCCGCGTGATCAGAAGTTTCTCGCGAAGATGGATCCGCCGACAGGCCAGAGTTATCTGCGCATGGATGGCAGCCAGTCGAATCGATTGGACGGCGTGCAACCGTTCGCCCGCCGGTGGCGACTGAAGCCATCCGACCCCGCGTTCAACGACAAGAGACTCTCGCACCTGAAACTTGCAGACGAAGAAACAAAGACTCTTCAAAAAGAGTTGGCGTCTCCGACGCTGAACTCTCTCGCATTTACATTGGATCAGGCGAAGAACAACACAAGCCTGGTCACACTTTTTAGCTTTCGCGGTCAGCAACTGCTTTTTCCGGGCGATGCGCAATGGGGGAACTGGAAGTTCTGGCTCGACAAGGACGACGCCGAAGCGATCCTCTCCGGCCTCACGTTTGTCAAAATCGCGCATCACGGCAGTCACAACGCCACGCCTCGCGCCGCGCTTGAGAAAATGTCCAAGGGCAAATTTGCCGCGATGGTTTCCACGCAGAATGTGCCTTGGGATTCCATTCCGCGAATGCCTTTGATGGATCGGCTGGGTGAGATGACAATGAACCGCGTTGTCCGCAGTGACTCCCTGAAACTGGCCGGCCCGAACGGCGCGCCGGAGGGACCGGAGTTAGCTGAGATGCCCAAGGGTTTTGTGCAGGGCGAGTTTTGGTACGACTATTTGGTTAAGCTGAAATAGCGGCGCGTCCGAATGGAGCAGATAAACGCGAACACCGATGAAACCGTCGAAGTTGTCATCGAACGAATCATTCCGGGTGGACTGGGGCTCGCCCACGCCGACAGCCGGACGGTGATGGTTGCGCTCGCGGCGCCCGGCGATCGCGTGCGGGTGCGCATCGATCGCGTAAAGGGAAGTGTCGCCTTTGCCTCAATAGTCGAGATGCTCGAGCCCGCTGCCGTTCGGGTCGAGCCGCCTTGCCCTTACTTTGGTCGCTGCGGCGGCTGTAATTTCCAACAGCTAAGTTATCAGGCACAGCTCGCCGCGAAAGTCGAAATCATTCGTGATTGTCTGCGTCGCATCGCGGGAATCGCCGATGTGCCGCCGTTTGAAATCACACCGTCGCCGAACGAGTGGCACTATCGCGCGCGCGCGCAGTGGCAATACGATTCGGTTCGCCGCCGGCTCGGATACTTCGAAGCGAATTCACATCGGGTATGCGACGTTGCGGAGTGCGCCGTGCTGGTGCCGGAGCTCCAGCGCGATCTCGAAGTACTGCGCGAGCGGATGACGCAAGGCGAGTTGCCTGACGACGCCCGCTACTTTCGTGCAGTTGTGGGCGACGACGGGGTTTCAGTTGCGGCAATAGCTGACCAACGCCGACGCGACACCAGGCCGCATACGATCGAGGGTTCGCGCGAAATTACCCGCACGATTCACGGTGAGCGTTACCACCTGAACGCCGAGAGTTTTTTTCAAACGAATAACGATCTGTTGCCGGCTTTAATCGAGTGCGCATTGGGCGATGTTCACGGCCGGAAAGCGATTGAACTCTATTGCGGGGTTGGTTTATTCACTGTTCCGTTAGCTCGGCGTTTTGAAAGAGTGGTCGCGGTTGAGGACGACAGCGACGCGACCGAATTAGCGCGTAAAAATCTGGCCGCCGCGGGCCTGTCGCACGCGCGCGTGGAGAAATCTGATGTTGGAAATTGGGTTCCCTGGAAGGAATTTAATGAAGATTTTCGCGAGATCGATTTTCTGTTGCTCGATCCGCCGCGCGCCGGTGTTGAGTCAGCCGCGATCGCGGGGATGATCCGAGCAAAGCCGGCGCGAATTGGTTACGTTTCATGCGACCCGGCGACACTGGCTCGTGATCTCCGTAAGTTAATCGCCGGCGGCTACTCGATAAGTTCCATTCAGGCTTTCGATATGTTTCCGCAGACGCATCACGTTGAGACCGTTGTTCACCTCACTGGTTGAGGACGGCCATGTTGATTCTCCCGCGACCTCGATTTGTTTCTGCTCCTTTACTGTCGCTGGCTGTTGCCGTGTGCGGCGGGATAATTGTTCAGCACTACACAAAGCTCAACAATCGATCATTTGTGTTCGTGCCGGCCGTCACTCTTGCCGCTTCGATCATCTGTCTATTGTCGCTCAAGCGTAAGAAGCTGGTCGCGGCGACGCTCCTCCTTTTTATCGCATTCTTCTGCACCGGCACTCTGCTGGTGCGCACTGTCGACCGGCCGCTCCGGAATCGTATATCGACGATGTACCACCAGGGCGACATCGGGCCGGGCGACCCAGTCGAAATCGTGGGCGTGGTCATCGGCGAACCTGAACCGGCGCCACACAGTTTCTATGTCACGATGCGTGTCGAGCGAATTGCGACCAGGGGCAATGAACGTGACGCATCGGGAACTGTCTTGCTCCTGGCTCAAGCCTCAACCGAAAAGGTTAAGCAGGAATACGACGCGCTTGCATTGCGTCACGGCGCACGCCTGCGAGTCATGACGAAGCTGGACCGCGAAGATAACTTTCGTAATCCTGGCGTTTCGCAATTCACCGAATACCTCGAGCGCAAAGGCTACGATGCGACCGGAACGATTAAGAGTCCGCTGCTGGTTGAACGGATGGACGACGAACGAGTGTTCTTACCGCTCGCCTGGGTTTACAGCTGGCGTGCCCACCTGCAGAAAGAATTTCAGCAAAGATTCTCGGCAGAGACGGCCGGCGTTCTCAACGCTGCACTGCTTGGTAACCCTCACAACATTTCAGCCAGGGCGGCGGAACGTTTTCGCGCGGGTGGCACGTTTCACATCCTGGTAATCAGCGGACTACAAATCGCATTCATCGCGGGTGTGGCAATCCTGCTCGTTCGACGGATAACCCAACAGAAGCTGCTTCAATTCCTGATGGCGGCATTATTTCTCTGGGCATACGCGATCGCGGTCGGCGCTGAAGCTTCGGTTACCAGGGCGGCAGTGATGTTCACGCTCGCCGCTTTCGCGCCCGTCATGTCGCGTCGGGCGAATTCGATGAACACGGTCGCGGGCGCCGGCTTGCTACTGCTCGTTTTGAATCCACTCGATCTATTCAATCCTTCGTTCCAACTAACTTTTCTATCGGTTGTTGCTATCGTCTGCATAACCCTGCCGTTGCTGGAAAGCATGCGACGTATTGGCACCTGGCGGCCGACGATGGTCACTCCGTACCCGCCGCGGTGTTCGGCGTGGTTGAGGACATTATCCGAAGCGCTCTTCTGGAGTGAACGTGCATGGCGCGCAGAAATGGCCACGTCAAACATTAAGTACCGTTTGTTCAAGGCCCCGATTGCTGCAAAGCTGGAACGCTGGCGGATTCAGAAGATCCTGCGCTACGCGCTGTCGGCCATCGTCATTTCCGCGAGCGTGCAGATTGTTCTGTTGCCGTTGATGGTTGTGTACTTTCATCGCATATCAATCGCGTCACTTCTATTGAACATCTTTGTTGGCGTCTTGATGGCTGTCCTGGCATTGACCGCTTTGGTTGCTGTGTTGGTCGCGCAAGTCAGCACGATGCTGGGCGGCCTTCTGGTAGTGTTTGTCGAAAAGACGAACTGGTTGATGACTCATTCGGTTGATCCGCTCTCGGCTCTGGGACTTGCTTCGATGCGGCTGCCACATTACAGCGGGTTAGCGGCAGGACTCTACGCCGGGTACTTCATCTTGCTCGCGGCCTTGGTTGGCTCTCTGTCGAAATGGAATCCGATGCGGTCTCACGCAGCGTCTACCGGGTTTAACCGGCGAATGGTGGCGACAGCGGCGATCGGCTTCGCAGTCACTTTGCTGCTTGTAGTTGTCCACCCGTTCAGTGCGGCGCCAGCTGATGGGCAACTGCGGGTTCAGTTTCTTGACGTTGGACAAGGCGATAGCGCGCTACTCACGACGCCGGACGGAACTACCATTCTGATCGACGGCGGCGGCCAGCCGAACTTTAGCCGGGCAAGCAATGACCGTGAAGATGGAGAGCCGGCGTTTGAACGCGATACGCGCAGCATCGGTGAACGTGTAGTCTCACAGTATCTATGGTCGCGAGGGTTGGATCGCGTCGATTATCTGATCGCAACCCATGCCGACGCAGATCACATCGACGGTCTCAACGACATCGCACGCAATTTCAAAGTCCGGGGCGCCATCGTGGCGCGCGCCCCGGCGAATGACTCGGAGTTCGCAAAGTTCGCGCAGACGATGAACAACGCTCGTGTTCCCCTGGAAATTGTTGGCGCCGGTGATGTGATTCAACTTGGAAACGTTCTGATAGACGTCCTGTGGCCGCGACCGATTCAGACTGCCGACTCGCCTTCGCGTAACAACGATTCACTCGTGCTGCGCGTTCGTTTCGGCGAGAAGTCATTCCTGTTTACTGCTGACATTGAAAAAGAAGTTGAAGCCGCGCTCGTCAAAACCGGATTAGATCTGAAAACGGATGTCGTCAAGGTCCCGCATCACGGGAGCAGGACATCTTCAACTGAGCCGTTCGTCCTAGCCGCGCGCCCGACGCTCGCGATCATTTCAGTCGGCCGCCATTCAATCTTTGGGCACCCACACCGGGAAGTAGTCGAGCGCTGGCAGGCGAGTGGCGCACACGTGATGACCACTGGAGAGAAGGGAACGATTAGTGTTGTTACTGATGGACGGAGTTTAAACGTAAGTACGTTTGTTCCTTAGCGTTATATCCGCGGGTTCATAGGGAGTATGCTTCTGACGGAACTGCGGGAACGAGTGAATCAGACGAAGTCCGGTTCTGCCGGTGTATAAAGGTCGATTGTCGAACTTCCCAGCTTATAAGTCTTCAAAACTCCCAATGGCGGAGCGTAGATGTGGATAGTGACGAGGTCGCGACCCGATACGTCAGGATTTCCGAGCTGATGAATGTCGGGAATCTCTGAGCCGGTGGTGCCGCCGGCGCGCAGCTCGCGATGTGACGCGTACTGCAAACCTTTTTCGGTGTCGTACTCGAAAGTCGTCTCCCACATGATTCCCTGGTGCACAAACACCGCGCCGTGCGAACCGTTGTGATCGTGAATCGGCGTGCGCTGACCCGGCTTCCAGCACAACACCAGCATCTCGACAAACTCGTTCTTCATTACGCGATGGCGCGAGTAGTTGCCGGCTTTGAAACCGAGGTAAGGCGCGACTTCTTCCTTCGACATGTCAGTGGCTTCAACCAAGCGATACACTTCGGCCAGCGCAGGGACCGCGGTCAATGAATTGAGCGCTTCAGCTAAAGCCTGGAAGGTGAGTCGAAAGTCGGGATCCGCGGGCTTCGGTTCAGTGGCTTCGATCGCTTGCACGATAGCTAGGTTTATAGACGCCGCGTCAAAGTGAGTCAAGTAGTGAACGGTTTTCAAGTTTCAGGTTTCAAGTTTCAAGTCTAATCTGCGAGCTGACATAACTTGAAACGCGAAACGTGAAACTTGAAACTCACATCCGGCCCGCCACAAGATGCGCAAGTCGCGCACATTCGTGCCCGTCGGACCGGTCGTAACTGCGTCACCGAGCGCGACAAAGAACGAGTACGAATCGCTGCGCTTGAGAAAATCAGTCGGGTCTAAACCGATTCTGCGTGCGCGTTCGATCGTGGTGCTGTCAACGATTGCGCCGGCGGCCGGACTGTTTCCATCGATGCCGTCAGTTCCCGCGCAGAGCGCGACGAACTCGCCCATTTGATCACGCTATTCCTCGGCGAGAATCGCCAAACGCAGAGCCGTCTCGAGATTTCGGCCACCAAGGCCATCTCCGCGCACAGGGCAGGCGAATTCGCCGCCGGAAACCAGGCAAACATCTTCGCCGGCTTTCAGTTCGGCGAGGCGCGTCAGAAGCTTGTAGACGCCAAGCTCTATCCGCTCGTCCGAAATGTGGCGCGCGACTTCGACAAGCAATCCACTCTTACGCGCCGCAGTGGCTGCTGCTTCCAGCGCGGTGTTGTTGTCGAGCAGGACAAAATGCTTCCTTACGTTCGTTGAATTGTCGGAAGGCGGCCTTCCGTCATCCGAATCAATCGCGCGAAGGATTGGCTCAGGCAACCGAGATCCTAATTGATACCGCTCCAAGACGCCTCGCGCTTTCGGGGAGTCCGTTGGCGGAGTTAGCGTCGGGCCCGAAGCGACATTCCATTCTTTACCCGGGGGAACGTCGGAAACTATCAAAGTAATCTGATCGCAATTTGGCGCCTTTGCGGCAAGGCGCCCTCCTTTAATGAGAGAAAATGCACGCCGCACAGCATTGATTTCGGAAATTGAAGCGCCGGAGCCGATGAGCGCCTTTGTCGCGAGCCGGATGTTGGCAAGTGTGACATCGTTGTGGATCGGCCACTCGATCATCGCTGAACCGCCGCCAGAAACAAGGAAGATAACGAGACCGTGTGTTGAGTTAGCTTCATCAAGCAACTCCAGCACCCTTTCGGCCGCAGAAAGACTGTCTCTTGTGGGTAACGGATGCCCGCCGTGAGTGCACAACCACGGTTTCCCCAAAGGAATTTCCGAATCGAAAGTCAGCCGCCTGGGATCAACCAACACGCCAGCGGTGAGCGAATCTCCCAGAATTTTATCGAGGGCACCGGCCATCGCCACTGCAGCTTTGCCAAACGCGATAGCGTAAATGCATCGATTACCAACGTTAAGGTCGCCAATCGAAACCGTTGATCCCTTGAATTGAACTGCCCGGCGCACGGCAGCGCCTGCGTCAACTGCTCGTAGCGCTTCTTCGAAGATTGAGCGTACCGTTCGTCTGAATTGGAGATGCTCTGACATGGACTTTGCGCAGTAGGCGCGGAATGTTTATAGCTTGCGATTGCAGCATCCCCAAATGGCGAGAGGAGCGAATCCCGAGATGTCGGGATTCGCTCCTCTCGCGCGGCTTGGATGAAACGGCGAGGTCTATAAACCTTCGGCTCCTGGCGGAGCCCTTACTGCTCAACCGTGACCAGGTGGCGGAGCGCGCGAAACCGAGTCTCGCTGATCCCGCGCACCATCATGAGGTGTTCGGCACGACGGAAAGGCCCGTATTTCTCGCGATGCTCAACGATGCGTTCGGCGAGGCCTTTTCCGATTCCGGGGAGTACTTCGAGTTCTTTCGCATTTGCGGTGTTGAGGTTGATTCGCTGAGTGTTTGCCGAAGTACTTGACGTTGGGTTCTGAGCGATTGAGGCTTGTTCACTGCTCAGCAGTGGCCGCGAACGTGTGGCGCACGATGTGACAGAGAAGATCAAAAGGCTGCAGAGCAATGGCGTCAGAATCGGTGTGCGCGTGGAAGCATTCTTTAGGGAGAGCGAAATCATGTGCTTGCTCCAGAGGAGCCGAATGTTTATAGCCCTACACTCCGAATAGAACAATAGCTCCGCAGGAGCGAGTTCAGTTTGAGGTCAGAACCGCCTGCGGTCGCGGGCGGTTGATCATTGCCGCAACATTTGCCGTTTGCTGGGTTCAACCACCCGCTACCGCAGGTGGTTCTGACCTCGGCATGAACGACAGCGACAGCGCCACCGGCGAGTGCAATTTGCTGGAAGTGTTACAACTCGGAAGTTTGTGACGCTCAAGTGTGCGATCTTCACAAGGTTATCCACAGAAAATGTGGAATAACATGCCGGGGCAGTGGCCCGACCGTTAGGGAGGGCTCCGAATTGAGCGCAAGCTAAGCTCGCCCTGACGGTCGGGCTACTGTCCCGGGGTTCACTGTCCCCAGGAATTCGCGGAAGCCGTTCGATACTCGCGACCTAACCACCATTTCTCAGCGACGCCGGTCTCTGGGCGGCGAGTGTGTCCCCGAATCTGCCGCTGCGAAATCCATTCGTCGTACGAATCATCGTAGCCAAAGTAGCGCACCAGGTAGCGCGAGCCGCGCACGCCGATAATTCGGCCCTTGTACAAATCGCCCTCTGATCGAACGACGACCCGCCGGCCAATCGCGGCGTTTGAGGATTCGTTCGCCTGCGCCAGCACCATATCTGTGGGAAATCCGCGGCTGGCAAAGGACGATTCCTGTTCTTCGGCGAACTTCATGTCGCGCCGCTCGTTCTCGACAAGTTCGCCAAGCGAAATCTGCCGATCGCCGTTAAGGTCGGCGTAGGATGTTCCGCGCAAAGACGCCAACAACATCTCAGTGAACGTCCAGTTCTCGGTTGATTCTTTGTCAGCCGACGCGGACGTGACACACGCGTACGAAATCTCTGACTTCAAACCGCGCGCATCCTGCGCCAGAGCGCCGGAATAGCAGCAGTCCGCGGTCAGGAAGACGCGCGAGCCGCGGAACCCCCAGTTAATGTCCCGCACGATTGACCCCGTAGACCAGCCGGGCACGCGTTCAGTTGCGTCGTACGTCGCGAAAAGCGTCTCACGCTCGTCTTCTGACTTGTATCCGTGGCCGGTGAAATAGACGAAAAGGAAATCGCCTTCGCGAGTTTGCGAAAGCATCTCAGAGAATTCAGTCCTCACGCGGCGAATCGTTGCCTGCTCATCACGCAGGAACACGAGCTGGTTCGCCGGCACGCCTGCGCCGCGGAAGAACTCTGCAAGTTGCGCATCGCGTCGATTGGCTTGCGGAAAAGATTTAAACGTCTCGGAATCTTTCCATTTCAGGATGCCGACGATGAAAACCCAGGTTCGTTTCGGCTCCCAGTCGCGTTGTCTCAGTGTGTCAGTGCCGAGAGCGGTAGCGACCGGATCAAGCGGCGTCGTGCCGATCGCGAGCGCATTCGAACCCGACGAGCAGGCCAGAAAAAGCGATGTGATGAGAACCCGCTTAAGAAGACTTTGCCGAATCGCTGAACGCATGAGTGTCCCTGTGCCTGACTGAAGCTTTGTCGAACAGGTCGAGGATTTGTGGTTCAGGAAAGCTCGGCCTGTGAGACGAGACGGCTAATAAGCATTGTTTTGCGGAAGTGGGGGAGCGAGCGGGGGGGACTTATTCTGGTTCTTGCTCGTCCCAATCGGCCACGATTTCAAACGCTCGACCGAGCACGGGACGTGGACGCGCGCCGTCGGCTTGTCCAATCAGGCCTTCGCGTTCCATCTGATCGAGGACGGCGGCGGCGCGGCCGTAACCGATGCGCAGGCGCCGTTGCAGGACAGAAGTCGAGGCCCGCTTCATCTCTACGCAGATGCGCAGGGCGTCTTCGAAGAGTTCATCGCGCTCACCGCCTGAGTCGTCGAGGCCCATCGCCTCTTCCTCGGATTGCGTGATGCTTTCGTCGTAATCCGGCTGCCATTGGGCCTTGATGTGCGTAACGATCTTGTTGATTTCCGATTCGTCGACGTATGCGCCATGTACGCGCAGCAGTCGCGAGGAGCCGGGCGGCAGGAACAGCATGTCGCCGCGTCCGAGCAGGTGTTCCGCGCCATTCGTGTCGAGAATCGTTCGCGAATCGACTTTGGAAGAAACGCGATAAGAAATGCGGGAAGGGAAGTTGGCCTTGATCAGTCCGGTGATGACATCCACGGATGGCCGCTGGGTTGCGAGCACAAGGTGAATGCCGATGGCGCGTGCCATTTGAGCGAGCCGCGTGATCGATTCCTCAACCTCGTGGCCTGACGCCATCATCAAATCCGCCAACTCGTCGATGATGATCACGATGAACGGTAGAGGCTTCCAGGGCTCGCCGTTCTCATCAAAATCTTTTGCCGCGTTACGTTTGGCGATCTCAGCGTTGTAACCGTCGATATTACGGACGCCCCAGCCGGCAAGCTGTTTGTAGCGCCGCTCCATCTCTGCCACAGACCAGCGCAATGCGCGCGCGGCTTGTTTTGGATCGACAATGATAGGCGTCGCCAGATGCGGGATGTCTTCGTACAGACCAAGCTCGAGTCGCTTCGGGTCGATCAGAATCAGCTTCACTTCATCCGGTCGCGCGCGATAAAGAATCGAAACCAGCAGGGAATTGACGCCGACTGATTTACCCGCTCCAGTCGTACCCGCGATCAAAAGGTGCGGCATTCGAGCCAAATCGCTGACGTAATTCAATCCGTCAATCGTCTTACCGAGCGCAATCGTCAGTTTCGAAGTTGATTCGCGAAAGGCGCGCGACTCGATTACTTCGCGCAGAAAGATTGTTTCGCGGCGCGGATTCGGGACTTCGATGCCGACGTGCGGCTTGCCCGGCATCCGATCGATGCGAATGGACTCAGCTTTTAGAGCGAGACAGAGATCGTCAACCAGGCCGGTCACCCGGGAATACTTCACGCCGGGATCGGGTTTGAATTCGTAGGTCGTGACGACAGGCCCCGGACAGATGAACTTGATTTGGCCGGTCACGTTGAACTCGCGGCACTTCTCAGCGAGCTTCGTGGCCATGCCAAGCAGTTCGTCGTCGGCTTGTTCGCGACGCATCTGCGCCTCGTTGAGGAACTCGAGCGCAGGAAGTTGATAATCCGACTTGGCTTTGGCGCTGGCCTTTCGATTTTCAAACGGCAGACTGCCGCTGGCCGGGGATTCCGTCTTACGCTTGACCGCCGCCTCGCGCAGCATCTCTGAGACGACTGCGGTTTCGGCGGCTGGTGTGGCTTTGCCGCGAAACAAGCCGCGTTTGGCCGGGGCCGTTGCCGCGCCTGCTGCCGCGCTCATGGCTTTTCCGCTGGTGGAGGCAGCGAACGATTCGAAGGCTGAATCGATCTCGGCGCTTTCCGGTGCGTTGCGAGCCTGGGAAATTGGTTGGCCCTCGCTGTTTACGACCTGGGGTCCGGTCAACGCTCCGTTTCCATTTGGACTTGAGGCATCGGTCTTTTGCCGGCGGAGCAATTCCCGGTTCGCGCGTCGCGCCAAACGCCAGGCTTTGAATCTAACTGGGAGCGATTGCAGGGAACCGAATCTTTCGCCAAGCGACTCGCCCGCATTCGCAAAAGAAAAGTTAGTGGCCAGCAGGATGCCCGTGGCCGCGATTGCTGTCAGCAGAATCGCCGCGCCGACTGTGTTCAGCCCAGCGACCAGCGCGCGCGCGATCAGGACCCCGATTAGCCCACCGGCGTTGAAACTCGCATCGAAGAATGGATGAATGTTCGCGAGCGTCAGCAAAGCCGCCGCCGAAAGCACGACGATCGTCAGTCCCAGCAAACGATACATCGGCGCATTGATGCGTTGCGTGCGAAACCGGCGCCAGGCGGCCGCCAGAATAAGAAACGGAATCAGATACGCGGCGAGGCCGATTGACTGAAACAACGCCGCCGCGACATTCGCGCCGACAGTTCCAATCCAGTTGCGCGCACTGGCTTCACCGGCGGCATTCCATGAAGGATCGTTTGGATGATACGAAGCGAGGCACAGCCCGAGCAGCAGCGCCGCAGCCACCAGCGCGATCACGATGATCTCGTTCAGCCGCGAGCGTTCTGGCGCGGGTTCGATTTCGATATCAGTTGGAATTGCGGCCACTCGTTTTTCTTTTCCGTTTAGGCGCGGGCGTTGCCCGCGCAATTCTTTTTAGCCGTCGGCGGGCAACGCCCGCCTCTAAAAATCCGTTTACGCTGCTCGCTTCGACAGCAAATACTGTTTAATGAAATCGTCGATGTCGCCGTCGAGGACTGAATCGACATCGCCTTTTTCCAGTTTCGTGCGCGCGTCTTTCACCAACCGGTACGGGGCCAGCACGTAGTTTCTAATCTGCGATCCGAATGAGATGTCCTGCTTGTTCGCCTCAAGTTCTGCCGTTTCCGCCTTGCGCTTTTCAAGTTCGCGTTCGTAAAGTCGCGAGCGCAAAACCTGCATCGCGACGGCGCGATTCTGATGCTGCGAACGCTGGTTCTGACACGAAACCACGATGTTGGTCGGCAAATGCGTGATGCGCACCGCCGAATCCGTAACATTGATGTGCTGTCCGCCGGCGCCGCTGGCCCGATATGTGTCCACGCGCAAATCCTTTTCGTTGATCTCGACTTCGATATCGTCATCGATTTCCGGATAGACAAACAACGAAGCGAAAGAAGTGTGTCGTCGCGCGGCTTGATCGAATGGCGAGATGCGCACCAATCGATGCACGCCGGCTTCCGCTGACAACAGACCGTAAGCGTATTCGCCTTCGACTTTGAACGTGACGTTTTTGATGCCCGCTTCTTCTCCCGGCTGATAGTCGATGACCTCAGTTCGAAATCCGCGTCGTTCAGCCCATTTCAGATACATGCGCAGCAGCATCTCGGCCCAATCCTGCGACTCAGTGCCGCCCGCGCCTGGATGAACGGTGCAGATAGCGTTGCGCGCGTCGTTCTCGCCCGACAGCAGCATCTCGGTTTCGGCTGCGGCGATCTCAAGCTCGAGCCGTTTGACCAGCTGACGCAGTTCGGTCAAAGAGCTTTCGTCTTCTTCCGCAAATTCAAAGAGCACTTGCGCGTCTGAAATCTCGGTTTCGAACTTCTCTTGCCGCTGGATAACGCGCTCGATGCGGCTGCGTTGCTGCAAAAGCTTCTGTGCCTCTTCCTGGTTCGACCAGAAGTCCTGGGCCGACGCCTGTGTTTCGATCTGGTTTAGCTCAGTTTGTTTCGCCGGGACATCAAAGAAACCTCCCGAGCTGGTCGACGCGCTTCTTTAAGTCGTCGAACGAATCTCTTAATTCCTGAATGGATAGTGGATCGATCATTATATTCGGTA